>DASRUA010000412.1:0-25390 GCA_035655615.1 Dermatophilaceae bacterium | reverse complement strand
GCGCCGTGGGCTTCGGCGATCACCACGGGAAGCGGGTGGTAGTTGTGCGCCATGACCTCCTCGGCGAGGGTGATGTGCTCGTCCGTCGAGACAGTGTGCTCGGTGGCCGAGGACTGGTTGCTCGGATCGACGGGTCGGAGGTCACTTGCGGTCACTGAAGGGTCCTTTCAGGAAATAGGTCGGCAGGTCAGCTGTTCGACAGGATATACGTCGGTATGACGCCTGCCGGACACGGGTCTGAATGGCGAGGTACGTTCAACGGGCACGAGCCAGGGAGAGGGCGAAACGTCCCTCCGGGTCTGTCCACCAAGAGTCCATGCCGAATCCGGCCTTGGCAAGTTCGCCTTCGATACCTTTTCTGCGGAACTTGGCTGAGATCTCCGTCCGGATCTCCTCCCCGGCCTGCAGACTGATGTCTAGACCGAGCCCTGAAAGGGTCACCTCAGCGGCGGCTGCGGCTCGCAGCCTCATCTCGATCCACTCGTTCTCTGCGTCCCAGATGGCCACGTGCTCGTAGTTCTCGAGGTCAAAGTCCGCGCCGAGCTCCCGGTTGAGGACGGCAAGGACGTTGCGGTTGAAGTCCGCGGTGACTCCGGCTGCGTCGTCGTATGCCGGGACCAGCACGTCGGCGTCCTTCACAAGGTCGGTTCCGAGTAGTAGCCACTCGCCGCCGGTGAGGGTGTTGCGCAAGTCGCCCAGGAAGGTTGCCCGCTCATCGGGAAGGAAGTTGCCGATCGTGCCACCCAGAAAGGCGATCATCCGTGGGGTCTGGCCCGGGATGCGGTCGAGGTGCTGGGTGAAGTCTGCGACGACTCCATGAACCGTCAGCGCTGGATAGTCATCATGTATTGCCGCGACCGCATCACGCAGTGCGGTCTCGGAGACGTCGAGGGGTACGTACTGGCGCAGTGTGCCTGCCTCCCGCAGTGCGTCCAGCAGAAGGCGAGTCTTCTCGGAGGAGCCGGACCCCAGTTCCACCAGGGTGTGCGCGCCTGTGTGTCGGGCGATGTCCGCCGCGTGGGCGCCCAGGATCAGGGCTTCGGTCCGGGTTTGGTAGTACTCCGGGAGCCGGGTGATCTCTTCGAAAAGGTCGCTGCCACGGGAGTCGTAGAACCACTTCGGCTGGAGCCACTTGGGGTTGCTGGTGAGCCCCAGGCGTGCGTCCCGGTGCAGTGAGCGCTCGGCGTCATCGGGGATCAGGTGGACGTCGATTACCGGTTCCGTCATGACCATCCTTCGTCGAGGGCGGATCGAACAGTGGTGGATCGAGAGGTGATGGATCAATCAGGTGTGGATCAATCAGGTGTGGATCAACCCTGGTGTGGATCGAACAGCGGTTGGATCGAACAGCGGGTGGCCGTCACCTCGAGCAGACAGAGGTCGGGGACGGGCAGCCATCGCTTGTCGTCGGGGTTCAGCGGCTCGGAGCTGACAGTGACGCTGTCCTCACCCTGTAAGACCGACAAGGCATGGCTGACGGTCGTGGCGGCGATGTGCTGGCCGTCGTGCAGGAGCAGGTTCAGCCGGGAGTCGGGCGCCAGCGCAAGCACGTCGCTGACGACGCCGGCCAATGCGGTCGCAGCCGGGTGTCCCTTGAGAAGGTGCTCTCGAACCAGAGCCCACAGGAAGGCTGAGTCTGTCGGCGCATCCAGCGTCATCAGCACGGCCCGCGGGAGCGAGTTGGCAAGCGGGGCAACGGAGTCAGGCCATCCGTCGATCACACCGTTGTGGCTGAACATCCAGGACAGCTCCACGAAGGGTGCGCAGGCGTCCTCGCTCACCGGCATACCGACTGTGGCGCTGCGCACCGCAGCCAGGATCGCGCCGGAGGTGACTGAGGCGGCCAGGTCGGGCAGCGAGGCATCCGACCACATCGGACTGTCCCGCCGATAGCGACGTGCTCGACCCGTGTCGCCCGCTTCACCAGCCCCGCCCCCGTCACGCGGGTTGCCGACGAGCCAGCCGATGCCGAAACCATCGGCGTTGATGGTGCCCCCACCGCGCATGTCTGTCGGCGCCCATGACTGATGCAGCAGCGAATGCGGTTGGTTGAGAACACAGTCCGCCAGAGTCACCGGCGGGCCGAGGTAGGCCATGTGACGGCACATGCCTCAGCCGACCTCCCCTGGTGCGGGGTCGCGAGCACAGCGGAACCCGGCGAAGATCTGTCGCCGGATGGGGTAGTCCCAGTTGCGGAACGTGCCCCTGACCGCCACGGCGTCCGATCCGAAAGAGCCACCGCGCAGCACCTTGTAGTCCGCACCGAAGAAGACCAGGGAGTACTCGGGATAAGGGAAGGCGGCGAAGCCCGGGTAGCCGCCGAAGTCACTCGAGGTCCACTCCCAGACGTCGCCGATGAGCTGGTGCACGCCCAGCGGTGATGCGCCGCCGGGGTAGGCGCCGGCGCCCGCTGGGCTCAGATGGCGCTGGCCGAGGTTGGCGTGCTGTGGTCCGGGAGCCTCGTCGCCCCACGGGTATCGCCGGGACCGCCCGGTGGCCGGGTCCCAGCGAGCGGCCTTCTCCCACTCGGCCTCGGTGGGCAGCCGACGGCCCGCCCACGCGGCGTACGCCTGCGCCTCATGGAAGGACACATGCATGACAGGTTCGTACGGCGGGACCTGCTCACGTATGCCGAACCGCAACCGCCACCAGGTGTCGCCCCCACGCTGCCAGAACCGGGGAGCCGTCAGGCCGGCCTCCTGTCGATGGGCCCAGCCCGCAGGACTCCACCAGGCCGGCTCGTCGTAGCCGCCGGCGTCGATGAACGCCAGGTAGGCGCCGTTGGTCACCGCGGCGGTGTCAATGAAGAAGGGTGCCACGTCTACCTCGTGGGCCGGCCGCTCGTTGTCCAGGGCCCACGGCTCGGTGGAGGTGCCCATGATGAACGGTCCGCCGGGGACCAGAACCTCAGCGGCGGGAAGACGCGCCGGCGGTGGGGGTGGCGGCGCGTCCAGAACCGCGCCGCCGGCTCGCAGCTGGTGGGTGGCCAGCATCGTCTCGTCGTGCTGCTGCTCATGTTGGGCCACCATCCCGAAAGCGAACGCCTGGTCCAGGAGGGGCCGGCCTTCCAGAGGGCTGTGCGCCAGGACGTCAAGGACCTTGTCGCGGACCTCCCGTACATAGCTGCGGGCCCCTGCCGGACCGAGCAGTGGAAGTGCGGGCCGGTCGGCACGCGCATGCTTGAACGCGTCATACAGCTCATCGATGTCCTGGCGCACCGGGGCACGGCCTCCGACATCGCGGACCAGCCACAGCTCCTCCTGGTTGCCGACGTGGGCGAGGTCCCAGACCAGCGGCGACATCAGCGGCGAGTGCTGGCGGACCAGGTCGTCGTCGTCGACGGCATCGGTCAGCAGCCGGCTACGGTCCCGGGCCCGGGTGAGCACCTCCTCGACGATGGAACGCCAGCGCTCGGGCGAGACCTCCGGGGTCGCCGTCATGCTGAGCACCGCTGACTGGCAGAGATCGTCTTGTGGCCTAGAACGAGGTCGTCAAGCACTTTGCTGCGTTGGGTTGCGGTGAGGTCGAGGTGGTCCAGGGAGTCGGCCCCGAGCTGTACGACCTTGCGTGCGGCCGCAGCCAGCACCGGGTCGGCCAGGCCGTCGCGCGCGGCCTCGATCCAACGACGCCCTGAGGCCTCGGTGACGTCCAGCACCTGGTCGATGGTGGACGGGCGAGCCATCAGGGCAGCGAGGACGACAAAGGGCGTAACCCAACGCGAGTCCGGCTGCGAGTCGAGGTATCGGATCTCGAGGTACCCCCTGGGGCGAACCGGCGGGAAGAGGGTGCTCAGGTGGTAGTCGAGGTCGTCCAGCGTCGGCTTGCGGCCGCCGCGAACCGGCTCGGCGATCCAGGCGGCGAAGCTCAGCCCTGGCGGCGCAGCCCACGAGGGGTCATCGCCACGGATACAGATCACCGGGGCCTCCATGGCCATCCGCGCCCATTGGCCGGCCGGGTCATCGCTGGGCTCGGGCGGCAGCGTGAACGGCGGGCAGGTGCCAAGGGTTGCCCTCAGACGTGAGGAGACCCAGCCGGTGCGGCGTCCGACCAGGTTGGGTGAGTTGGCGAACAGGGCCACCAGCGAAGGGCCGAGGGCGTGGGCCGCTCGCCACCTGGTCGCGGACTGGTCGGCTTCGCCGGCGTCGAGGCAGACCTGCATCGAGGCGGTGCTGCACATCATCCGCGAACCCTCGGGGCCGATGAGGTCGAAGGCAGCCTGCATGGCCTGGTATCTCGGCACCTGCAACAAGCGGTTCGGAGGACGGTGTGAGTCGGTGCCGTGGGGTCCGAGCACCAGCCCGCAGCCGTCCAGCAAATCCGCAAGGATCGCCGCATCCGCGGTGGCGGTCGAGATGAGCCCGGCGGCCGATCTGGTCGGTGGTGTCGAGATCTCGACCTGGCCACCGGGCTCGACGGTGATCAGGGATCCGGCGGGAAGCGGAAGCTGGTCGTGGTGGGGATTGATAGTCCGGGGTGCGTGCGGTCCGAGCGCACGGCTCAGCAGGTTCGCGTCCAGCGGCCGGCGGAGATCGCTGCCATGGTGGACGGTCCATTCAAGCTCGACGCCGTGTAGCCCCGGAGGTCCGTGCTTGAAGCAGACCATGGCTACGTAGCCCTCGGCCTCGTCGCGGTCTCGTATCACCGTCGAAGGCTGGTCAGGAAGCGTCAGGGAGGTCACCCCTCTTGGAACACCCATGACGCGAAATTGTTACCGCCCCCGCGGATATCGGCAACCCCTTGGCGGATGAAACCTGGGGGTTGCAGGATCCGGTGCTACCTTCCGGCGCTATCTTCCGGCCCTATCCTCCGGCGAGGTCGGAGCGTACGGCGCCCAGTCGCTCGTAGGAAGCCAGGACTTCGCCCTGGTCATCGGCGAGGTGGCGCACCAGCACATGGCTGTATCCGAGCTCGGCCAGGTCGGCGAAGGCCTGGGTGACCTGGCTGACTCCCCCGACGACGAGCGACTCAGCAGGAAGTCCCCGATAGCCGAGGGACAGGATGGGTTCAGCCACCCGCCAGGCGTCGGCACGGTCTGCGCCGACGTGGATATCGCGCCTGATGGCTGTCACTCCCACCGGTCGGCCATGCGCAGCGCAGCTCGCGCGGTACTGCTCGATCTGCTCAGCAGCCTGAACCGGGCTGGTGCCTGGTGCGGCGATCCAGCCGTCACCGAGTCGGGCCGCCCGGTCGATGGCCGCCGGTGCGGAGGCGCCGATCCACACGTCAACCGGCTCGGGCGGCAGTGGGCCACTTCGGGCGGTTCTCAGGTGGAGGGGTTCGTCCGTGCTGACCTCCTCGCCGGCGAGCAGACGCCGGAGCACGGCCAAGGTCGACTCGAAGCGCGCGACGCGCCCGCGAAGTGGAACCCCCATGCCGCCGAACTGGGCGTCGCCACCACCGAGGGCGCACTGCAGGATGAACCGTCCCTGGGTTAGCGAGGCGAGGGTGCCCACCTGCTCGGCCAGAGTCACCGGGTGCCACAAGGGCAGCAGGAAGAGCGCGCCGACCGGCCGATCCCCCCACTCCGCCAGCAGCCGGCCCAGCATCGGCGCGTTCTGGTAGTAGGTTCCCCCGGTCGCGTGGTGCTCGCCCAGGAATAGGGACTCCAGCCCCGCGTCTCGTGCGGCCCTGGCCCGCTCGACCATCCATTGCGCGCCGGTACGCACGTCGGCCACGCCGTAGCCGCTGCGTTCGGAGACTCCTAGGTGCATTGACCCAGTATCTGCTGCATACCGGAAGAACGCTGATGACTCGCCCGCCGCTGCGGAGTACCGTTTTCAGAAGCTTCGTCCTGACCGCGTTACGGCCGCTACAACGCCGGCACCGTCCGTGGCGACCCCGCCGCCGCGGAGCACTTTCTCAGCTTGTTCTTCCGCATCTGGCCACGGGAGCCCTCAATGACAGACCTTGACCTAGCCGCGATCGATGCCGAGCGGGAACGCATCCGCACCAGGCACCTTCGATCCACCGCCGATCGCCCCGGCTCGTCGGCACGGGGCCTCCATCACGTCGCCCTGCTCTGTGCAGGTGTCGAACGCACCGTCCGCTTCTACCAGGAAGTGCTGGAGTTCCCGCTGACCGAGATCTTCGAGAACCGCGACTACAAGGGGTCCAACCACTTCTTCTTCGACATCGGCAACGGCAACCTGCTGGCCTTTTTCGACCTTCCTGGCCTCGACCTCGGACCGTACGCCGAGGTGCTGGGTGGGTTGCACCACCTCGCCATCTCGGTCGAGCCCGAGCGGTGGGCACGGCTGCGCAAGAACCTTGAGCACGCGGGCGTGGACTACCAGAGCGAAAGCGGAACCTCGATCTACTTCCGCGACCCCGACGGTGCACGCCTCGAGCTCATCGCCGATCCGCTCGGGGAGATGTACGGGACCACGGTGCTCTGACCCGGAACTCTCATCCGAGGTCGTGCAACGTGGATGCAACCTTCGCAGGTCTACCGTCCGCGGATTAGGACAAAGATGTCCTTCCTGCTGAAGGAGACTCTGCATGACTGTTTATGTGCAACCCGGTCAAGACGGTGCCAAGGTCGAGTTCAAGGCCCGGTACGAGAACTGGATCGGCGGGAAATGGGTTCCCCCGACCCAGGGCAAGTACTTCGCGAACGTCACCCCCATCACCGGCAAGCAGTTCACCGAGGCGGCGAGCGGCACCGAAGAGGACATCGAGCTGGCCCTGGACGCTGCTCACGCGGCTGCGCCGGCCTGGGGCAAGACCTCTCCGGCGGATCGGGCGGTGGTTCTGAACAAGATCGCAGACCGGATGATGGAGAACCTCGAGCTGCTCGCCGTCGCCGAGACCTGGGACAACGGCAAGGCCATCCGGGAGACCCTGAACGCGGACATCCCGCTGGCCGCCGACCACTTCCGTTACTTCGCGGGCGCCATCCGTGCACAGGAAGGCGGGGTGTCCCAGATCGACGATGACACCACGGCTTACCACTTCCATGAGCCGCTCGGTGTCGTGGGCCAGATCATCCCGTGGAACTTCCCCATCCTGATGGCAGTCTGGAAGGTGGCCCCTGCGCTCGCCGCCGGAAACTGCATCGTCCTGAAGCCGGCCTCCGTTACCCCGGCCTCCATCATGGTCCTGGTCGAGCTCATCGGGGACCTGCTCCCGGCGGGTGTGCTGAACGTCGTCACCGGCTCGGGCGGCGTGGCCGGCAAGGCGCTGGCATCCTCCAAGCGGATCCGCAAGATCGCGTTCACCGGCGAGACCACCACCGGCATCAAGATCAGCCAGTACGCGAGCCCCAACCTCATTCCGGTCACCCTGGAGCTCGGCGGCAAGAGCCCCAACATCTTCTTCGCGGATGTGGCGGAGAAGAACGACAAGTTCTACGACAAGGCGCTGGAAGGATTCACGCTCTACGCCTTCAACTCCGGTGAGGTCTGCACCTGCCCGTCCCGGGCCCTGGTCCAGGACTCCTTCTACGACTCCTTCATGGTCGACGCGGTGGCCCGGACAGAGAAGATCATCATGGGCAACCCGCTTGACACGAACACCCAGATGGGCGCCCAGGTCAGCGAAGCCCAGATGAACACGATCCTTGGCTACATCGAGATCGGCAAGAAGGAGGGGGCCAAGGTCCTCGCCGGCGGCGGGCGGGTGGAGCTCGACGGCGATCTGGCCGGCGGCTTCTACATCAAGCCCACCCTTCTTGAGGGCACCAACGACATGCGCGTGTTCCAGGAAGAGATCTTCGGCCCGGTGCTCGCAGTGGCGCGCTTCACGGACTACGACGACGCGATCTCCATCGCCAACGACACGCCCTACGGGCTGGGCGCCGGCGTCTGGTCCCGCAACGGCAACGTCGCCTACCGCGCAGGCCGCGACATCCAGGCCGGCCGCGTCTGGGTGAACAACTATCACGCGTACCCGGCACACTCCGCCTTCGGCGGATACAAGTCCTCAGGGATGGGCCGCGAGACCCACCTGATGGTGATGAGCGCCTACCAGCAGACCAAGAACCTGCTGGTCAGCTACTCCGAGAACGCGCTCGGGTTCTTCTAAACCGCCGACCCCAAAGGGTTCTTCAAGCAACCATTGAGAATATCGACTAGCGCCGTCGGGTGCCCATGACAGTCCTGTCGTGCCCGGCGGCGCTCCCATAGCCACACGGCCATGGAGCCACATCGGCCTCTGTTACGGCTATAGAAACGCAGTCCATTCGGAACAAGTAGAAAGACAAGTCAATGACGACTATGCAAGCAGCTGTGGTCCACGCTTTCGGCAAGGACCTCACCATCGACAACGTTCCCGTGCCTACCCCAGGCCCCGGGCAGGCACTGGTGAAGCTCATCACCAGCGGCGTCTGCCACACCGACCTGCACGCTGTTGAGGGCGACTGGCCGGTCAAGCCGAACCCGCCGTTCATCCCCGGCCATGAAGGCGTCGGCACAGTTGTCGCGCTGGGCCAGGGCGTCACCAACCTCACGGTCGGCCAGCTGGTCGGCAATGCGTGGCTCTTCTCGGCCTGCGGTCACTGCCAGTACTGCAACGTTGGCTGGGAGACCCTGTGCGAGGCACAGCAGAACGCCGGCTATAGCGTGGACGGGTCCTTCGGCCAGTACATGCTCGTGGACGCCAAGTTCGCCGCCATCATTCCTGACGGGGCGGATCTGGTTGAGGTAGCCCCGATCCTTTGCGCAGGCGTCACCGTCTACAAGGGACTGAAGATGACGGAGGCCCGGCCGGGCCAGTGGGTTGTCATCTCCGGCATCGGCGGCCTCGGCCACATCGCGGTGCAGTACGCCAAGGCGATGGGCCTGCGCGTGGCCGCCGTCGACATTGCCGACGACAAGCTGGCTCTGGCCAAGAAGCACGGCGCCGAGCTGCTGGTCAACGCGGCTCACGAGGATCCCATCGAGGTTGTCCAGAGGGTGACCGGCGGCGCACATGGCGTGCTCGTCACCGCCGTGCATCCCTCGGCGTTCGGCCAGGCGATCCACATGTCACGACGCGGTGGCACCATCGTCTTCAACGGCCTGCCCGCGGGTGACTTCCCGGCATCGATCTTCGAGATCGTCCTCAAGGGGCTCACCGTGCGTGGATCCATCGTCGGCACCCGACAGGATCTGGTCGAGGCCCTCGAGTTCTATGCCCGCGGCCAGATCCACCCCACCGTGGCCACCCGGGACCTCAGTGAGATCAATGCTGTCTTTGACGAGATGAAGCACGGCAAGATCGACGGCCGGGTCGTCATCAAGTACTGACCGGCTCAGTCCTACCAGTTCACCCGGTTTGGCCAGTTTGTCGTCAGATCTGGCCAACTGGGGTTCTACTTGAGGGCATGCCCCCCAAGAGTGTGCGCGCGCAGGTGGCCGAGTCGTGGTTTCGCTCGGCCGCCGCGGGCGTGCAGGCTGACACGGTCGACGCCCCTATCACGCTGCCCGGGGACGCTCTGCGCGACTACCGGGAGGCCCATCCGCTCGCGCAGGTGTTCCCCCTGCTGGATGACGTCCTCGGCCAGGCCGCCCGTGACTGTGACGCGATCATGGCGGTCTCCGATGCCTCTGGGCAGCTGCTATGGATCTGTGGCTCACCGGGCCTGCTGCGCCGGGCTGAGTCGATCGGCTTCGTCGAGGGCAGCAACTGGGACGAGCGGCTGGCCGGAACCAATGCACCCGGAATGGCGTTGGCCCTCGACGAGTCCGTGAGAGTCATCGGTGCCGAGCACTTCCGGCGCTCGGTGCAGCGTTGGAGCTGTGCGGCCACGCCGATCCACGACCCCACCACGTCGTCGTTGCTCGGCGTTCTCGACATCACCGGTGGTGATGAAGTCGCCTTGCCGCAGACGATGGCGATGGTACGAGCGGCGGCCCGGATGGCCGAGTCGGAGCTCGCAAGGGAGCTGCGTTCTCATGGCGCGAGGGAGCAAGGCCATCGCTGCGGTACGTTCGTGGTCCTGGAGTCGCTTGGGCGGGCGGACTCCTTGCTGACCATCGTCGACGGCCTCGGCAAACGGAAGTCGATCCGACTCAGCCCCCGTCACAGCGAGATCCTCCTGCTTCTGGCGTCGGCGGCGCGGGGTCTCTCCGGGGATGAGCTGGCTGTCCTGCTCTACGAGGAGGACAGCAGCGCTTCGACGTTGCGGGCGGAGCTCAACCGGCTGCGCAACCTCCTCGGGGAGGAGCTGCTCGCGTCGCGTCCATACCGGTTGGTGGCTGAGCTCACCGCCGACTGGCTCGCCGTCGAGGCTCATCTTGCGGTCGGCAACGTGGCGGCCGCGATGCGGGCGTATCGGGGACCCCTGCTGCCGGGTTCGACCGCGCCGGGCGTGGTGCGGCTTCGCGAGAACATCGAGGCGTCATTGCGTCAGGCAGTGCTGGGAAGCAGAGAGCCCGACCTGATGTCCACCTGGACCCGCTCGGCCTGGGGCGCGGACGACTACGTCATGTGGCAAGCCCAGCTGGGCGCCCTCGGCGCGGGCTCCCCGCTGCGGCCGCTGGCTGCCGGACAGCTTGCCCGGCTCGATCGTGAGCTGGGCCATATGGGCACTGGTGTGATGGGCAAGGCGGACATCAAGTCGGGTGGGCGGCGCGACCGCTAGTCGACCCGGGCCGCATGCTCTCGTCGCTCCCCCTGAACCGGCGTCAGCCACGCGCCCAGCGCGGGGAACACTGCCACCGCCGCAAACGCCCACGCGAAGCCGAACGATCCTGCCAGCGCACCCACCAGCGGAGCTGTGGCGAAGGCCGCAATGTTCTGCATGGTGTTCTGCACACCCAGCGCCCGGCCGGACCAGGCGCGACCGGCCAGCTCGGCCGTGGCCGTAAAGCCCAGCCCGTTGTCCGCGACCGAGACGATGGAGGCGACGGCGAGAGCGAGCACGACCAGCCAGACCCCTTTCCAGGCCGTCAGCGCGACCAAGAGCATGGACACGCACGCGGCGAGTGCGATGAGGCGCATCGGTGCGAGCCGAACGCCGACAACATCGGACCAGCGCCCGGCGGCCAGCCGGCCAGCGGCTCCCCCGCCGGCGACCACGGCCAGCAACTGCCCCGCCGTGGTGGCGTCCCAGCCGCGCTGAGAGACCAGGTACTCGGCGGAAAAGGCCGCCAGGGCGAACTGCGGCACCACGAGCAGGGAGCTCGCCGCATGCACTCGCCACAGGATCAGCCGCCGGTATGGCGACCGCGACCCGGCATGCTGGTGGGCGCCGAACCAGCCCATCACCAACCGGCCGCTGGCGGAGTTCACCGAGGCGCCGGCCGCCCCCATGAGTGCGAACAGCAGGGCCCGGGCGCCCAGGCTGCTCACCCCGGCGCTTGCGAAGCCCAATGCCCCGGTCAGCCCAAGTCCGACGGCGATGGCGAGGCGTTCGCCATACCGATCGGCGAAAGCCCCCCAGGCGATGAGCGTGACCACCATCCCGAGCGAGGGGGCCGCCACCAGTGCCCCGCCCTGGGCCAGCGTGAGTCCCTCGGTCCTTCGCAGGTAGGGCAGGAGGAAGGGCAGACCGAACAAGAGGCATGAGGCAACCGCCTGCGCCGTGGTGCCGAGCGTCAACATCACCCAGCGACGCCAGGATCTCTGTGCTGCCCCCTGGATGATCACCCGCGATCATGTCACGTGGGGAGGCAGCTAGAGGAGGATTCGCACCGGTTCTTCCAGGAGTGAGATGAATGTCCCCATCCACTGCGCAGCTGTTGCCCCGTCGATCGGCCGGTGGTCGACCGAGAGTGTGAAGCTCATGACCGTGCCCACCCTCAGCCTCCCCTTCGAGACGACCGGCTTCTCCAGCGCTGCCCCCACGGCGAGGATCGCGGACTGCGGCGGGTTGATGATCGCGGCGAAGCCCTCGGTGCCGAACATGCCGAGGTTTGTGACGGTCAACGTGCCGCCCTCGAGCTCCTCCTGCTGCAGTTGCCCTGACCGGGCCCGGCGGACCAGGTCGTTGCCGGCGGCTGCGACCGCTGAGAGCGTCATCTGGTCCACATTGCGCAGGACGGGGGTGACCAGACCTAGCTCGGTGGCGACAGCCACGGAGATGTCGACCGCGGAGAACGACCGCACCGCGTCAGGCGTCCAGATCACGTTCATGGCAGGCACCATCACGTGGGCTCGGGCGGCGGCGGTCACCACCAGATCGTTGACCGAGACGCTGACCGCGCCTGAGCCATTGCCTGAGTCATTGCCTGAGCCATCGCCTGAGCCATTGAGGCGTGCTCGGAGCTTGAGCAGCTTGTCGACGCGGGCGGTGCCCTGCAGGAAGAAATGCGGCGCGTCCCGCGTGCTCTCCGTCAGCCGAGCCGCGATGGCGCGGCGCATCCGCGTGTGCGGTATGTCTTCGTATGCTGCGGCGACCGCTGAGGTGACGGCTGAGGTTGCCACTGACGCGGACACGGTTGCTTGCTCAACGTCCCGTCGCACGATCCGACCGCCTGGGCCGGTTCCACGGATGTCAGCGATGGACAGCCCTGCTTCCTTTGCCAGACGCCGGGCGAGTGGGCTGCTGAAGATGCGCACACCCGTTTCATCTGCCACGCCGTCCGGGGCCGAGGGTGCGACGGTTGAGGGGGCGACGGCCGGCGTTGCGGTTGAGGGGGCGTCGGTCGCCGGTGCGACATCTGACCCAACCCCGAGCTCGAGCAGCAGCGTGCCGACGTCCTCGACGTGTTCACCGGGCTCTCCGAGCAGGGCGATCGGCGCTCCGACCTCAACCATGGCGCCGGCCGGCACCAGCGTCTTGAGGATCACGCCGTCGGCGTCGGCGGTGACCTCGACGACGGCTTTCTCGGTCTCCACCGTGGCTATGGAGTCCGCAGACCTGAACGGCGTGTTCTCCGGGATCGGCCACTCGGACAGCACGGCCTCCACAGCGTTGGCCGCCACCTCGGGCATGCGCAGCAACCGGGCCATGTCAGGACTCCGTGATCTCGGCAAGCCGCGCGGCGACTTCCCGGCTCTTGGCAATCGCAGCCCGCTCCAGGACCTTGCTGATGCTTGGCGAGGCCTCGCCACCGGTCACGCGTTGCACTGGCTGGTCAAGCCAGTCGAAGAATCGCCGTTGTATCTCGTCCGCCAGCCAGCCGCCATACGACGTCCCTAGAGCACCCTGCTCGGCGATCAGCACGTTGTTGGTCTTCTTGATGCTCTCGCCGATCGTGTCCCAGTCGATGCTGGCGCGGTCGAGCCAGCGCAGGTCGATCACCTCGGCGTCGACGTCACCGAGCCGCGCCACGGCGTCGAGCACCTCATGAACCATCGCGAGGTAGGAGATCACGGTGATCTGTGAACCGGTGCGCCGGATGGCGGCCCTGCCCACCGGCAGGCAGTAGTCGAGGTCGTCCACCGGCCCCTCCCCCATCGAGGTGTACAGGTCGACGTGCTCGAGGACGACGACGGGGTCCTTGCACCGCAGGGCGCTGTTCATCAGCCCGACATAGTCGAAGGGCGTCGAGGGTGCGACGATCCGCCAGCCCGGGGCCGTGGCGAAGATACCGGCAGGGTCCATCGAATGCTGCGACCCGTAGCCGGTGCCTGTTGCGACCTTGCTGCGGAGTACGACGGGCACCTCGCCGTCGCCGCCATACATGTGCCGGGCCTTACCGATCTGGTTGAACAGCTGGTCGGCGGCCACCCACATGAAGTCGGCATACATGAACTCCACGACTGGCTTGAAGCGGCCGTCCAGCGCGATCCCACCCCCCAGACCCGCGAAGGCGTTCTCGCTGATCGGTGTGCCGAGGACCCGGTCGGGATGGGCCTCCTTCAGGCCTCTGGTGGCACCGTTCGTCCCACCGTTGAGGCGGTGCACATCCTCCCCCATCACCACGATGGTCTCGTCGGTCTGCATCCGACGCGCCATCACGGCGGCCACCGCGTCGATGAACTTCCGCTCGCCGATCTCGCCCAGGTACGAGTCGCGGTCAGCCAGGTGAGCGTCATCGAACTCGCTCAGGTCACCGCGGACCCCGACGTCGACGAAGGCCGGGTCCGGCCACTCGGAGGGCTTGATCCGGCGCTGGCCCGGCTTCCCACCGGGCAGTGGCTCGAGAAGAACGTCACCCGTCTCGGCCATGACCTGTTTGGCGCGGCTGACGGTCTCGTCGATGGCGGACTGGGTCTGGATGCCTCGGCGCACCAGGTGGCCGGCGACCTGGCCGATCGGGTCACGCGCACGCCATTGCGCCTCCTCCTCCTTGGATCGGTACCCGAAGGCGCTCCCGGGGAAGGGCCCATTCTGGTGGAAATAGCGATAGGTGTCTGCCTCGATGATCGTCGGTCCGCTGCCGGCACGCATGTGCGCCAGCGCCTCCTTCATGGCGAGGTGGACGGCTAGCGGATCCATGCCATCAACCTTCCAGCTCGGTATGCCGAACCCGAGGCCGCGGGCAGACAGACGCGGCTCGCCGGTCGCCTCGGCGACGCCGGTCGAGACGGCGTAGAGGTTGTTCTCGATGAAGAAGCAGATCGGCAGGTGCCAGGCGGAAGCGAGATTGAATGTCTCCAGCGTCGAACCGATGTTGACCGCACCATCCCCGAAGTAGGTCACCGCGACGGCGTCCGTGCGGGCCTGCCGGTTCGCCCAGGCAAACCCGGCGGCCTGGGGCACACCACCGCCGACGATGGCGTTCGTGCCCATTGCGCCGGCTTCCTTCCACTGCAGGTGCATGGACCCGCCGCGCCCATGGCTGTAGCCCCGGGACAGGCCGCAGATCTCGGCGAGGGTACGAAGCAGCACGATGCGCACGTCGTCCGGGAGGTCTGCGGTGAGGTCAAGACCCTTGGGTGCGACGTGTGACAGCGCTTTGGCCAGGAACTGGTGGTGACCTCGGTGTGAACCGTTGACGGAGTCGTCGCTGGTGAGCGCCAGGATGGAGCCGACCGCACCGCCTTCCTGCCCGATGCTTGAGTGTGCCGGCCCGTGGACCAGACCCGCGCCGGCGAGGTCGAGGACGTACTCCTCGAACGTCCGGATCATCACGAGCTGGTTCAGCATCGCGGTCAGCAGCGCCGGGTCTGCGGCGTCCCAGTCGTCGGTGGTGGCGACGAGCTCGACCCACGGCGACGCCGCGGTGAGTTGCCTGTGCTGGGTCATGACGTACTCCATCAGCTCGGTTTGTTGTCATAAGAATGCCACAAGATGGGATCCAATCTCTAGCCCCGCATCCGCAGACTCCACAGTGGACTGCATGACTTCCACCTGCCTATCATGTATTGGATCCATTCACTGTCGATGGGAGCGTCACAGATGGGACTGCCAGGGTTGCGTAGATTCGACCACATCGGGGTCACCGTGCCTGATCTCGAGGAGGCGACCAGGTTCCTTGTCGACGTGCTCGGCTGCGACTACCTCTACTCGCTTGGCCCGTTCCAGGATGCCGGGGACTGGATGAGCGAGCACCTGGGTGTCCACCCCCGTGCGACGGTTCCGGAGAACCGCTTCTTTCGCTGCGGTGGGCAGATGGTCTTCGAGGTGTTTCAGTACACCGCCCCTGACCAGGCCGCGACCGTCCCGAAGAACAGTGACGTCGGCGGGCACCATATCGCTTTGTACGTCGATGACCTCGACGCCGCCGTGGAGTACCTCAGGAACCGCGGGGTCACGGTCCTCGGCGAGCCGACCGCCAGCAAGGGACACAACCTCGGCCAGCGATGGGTGTACTTCCTCGCTCCCTGGGGGCTGCAGCTCGAGCTCGTGTCCTACCCGAACGGAAAGGCCTTCGACCGTCCGCAGACAAGTGCGAGGCCGTCATGACCTCCGATCTGCCCTCTGACCTCTCTGAGGCCTTGGCAGGTCCGGCGAGCCAGCGGGTCGCCGACTACCTGCGCCGCGCGATCCTCGGCGGGGACATCGCGCCCGGACAACGCGTCCGGCAGGCGATGGTTGCCGAGCGGTTCGGTGCCAGCAGGCTGCCCGTTCGTGAGGCACTTCGGATACTGGAGGCCGAAGGACTCATCGAGAACGAGGCGAACAAGGGCGCCCGCGTTCCCTTGCTCGACAGGCACGAGGTCGACATCATCTACCAGATGCGTGAACGGCTCGAGCCGCTAGCGTTGAGCCAGAGCATCCCGCACCTCACTGAGGATGACGTCCGGCGCCTGGACCACATCCAGGACGAGATCGAGACCAACTCCGATGTCAGTGGCTTCCTCGAGCTGGATCGGGAGTTCCATCTGCTGACCTACAGCGGTTGCCACTTCGACCAGCTCACGTCGATGGTCACCCGGCTGTGGAACTCCACCCAGCACTATCGCCGGGCTTTCGTGTCCAGCAGCGGGCCTGGCCGGATGTGGGTGATCAACTCAGAGCATCGCCTGCTGCTCGATGCGATCCAGCGCCACGACACCACTGACGCAGAGCGTTATCTCAGCGGGCACATCCGGCGAACTCGAGTCGAGCTTGCCAGGCGCCCAGAGGTCTTCGGTGAGCCGCCGTCCTAGACGGTTGCCGCCGCGACAGAGGAGTCCCCGTTGTTCTGGGACCGGGCTACCACTGCACGGCGATGTACTTCGACTCGAGGTAGTCGAGCATGCCGTCGTGACCACCCTCGCGGCCGATCCCGCTCTGCTTCGAGCCACCGAAGGGCGCCGCCGGATCACTGACAAGGCCACGGTTCAGACCCACCATTCCAAACTCAAGGGCCTCGCTGACTCGCAGACCACGAGCCAGGTCGCCGGTGTAGACGTAGGCCACGAGCCCGTGCTCAGTGGTGTTGGCGAAGGCGACGGCCTGCGCCTCGTCCTCGAAGGTCACGATGGGAGCGACCGGGCCAAAGAGCTCTTCGTGCAGGATGGCCGCGCCTGGCTGGACGTTCACCAGAACTGTCGGCTCGTAGTAGAAGCCCTCCCCGTCCGGGCGCTGCCCACCGACCAGCGCTTTCGCCCCGTTGATGACCGCCGTGCGGACCAGCCCTTCTACCTTCGAGACTGCGTCCTCGTTGACCAGCGGACCGACATCGGTGCTCTCCTGCGAGCCTGGCCCGACGACCAACGCCGACATCCGATCGGCCAGAAGCCGGCTGAACTCGTCAGCGACCGATGCCTGGACATAGAAGCGGTTCGCCGCCGTGCACGCCTCCCCGGCGTTCCGCATCTTCGCCACCATGGCCCCCTCGATCGCGGCGTCGAGATCGGCGTCAGCGAACACCAGGAACGGCGCGTTGCCTCCGAGCTCCATCGAGGTGTTCACCACCCGGTCGGACGCCTCGGCCAGCAGGATCCGGCCGACCTCTGTCGATCCGGTGAACGACAGCTTGCGGACCCGCTGGTCGTGGAGCATGGCGGACACGACCTCGCCGGAGTGGCGGGAGGGCAGGACGTTCACCACGCCTGGCGGAACCCCGGCCTCCGCAAGAATCGACGCCATCGCCAGCGCCGTCAAAGGGGTGTCGCTGGCTGGTTTGAGGACGACTGTGCACCCAGCCGCCAAGGCCGGAGCGATCTTGCGCGTAGCCATCGCTGCCGGGAAGTTCCATGGCGTGACCAGGACGCAGATGCCGACCGGCTGCTGAAGGACGAGGATCTTGTTGGCCCCGGACGGAGCGGTCATCACCGAGCCAGCGCCGCGGACGGCTTCCTCCGAGTACCAGCGGAAGAACTCGGCGGCGTAGGCCACCTCGCCGCGCGCGTCCCGCAGCGCTTTCCCGTTCTCCAGCGAGATCAGATGCGCAAGGTCCTCGGCGCTCAGCATCATCAGGTCGAAGGCGCGCCGCAAGATCTCGGCTCGCTGCCGGGGGGCTGTGGCCGCCCAGGCAGGAGCAGCAGCTTCGGCCGCGTCAATCGCGGCGATCGCGTCCTGGACACTGGCATCGGCCACGGTGGTGATCGTTCCCCCGGTCGCCGGGTTCACCACGTCGAAGCGGCGACCGCCCGCGGCTGGAACCGGTTTGGAGCCGATGTAGAGATCGGTCACGAGGGTCTTGAATAGTTCGGTGGTGTGGGCGCTCACGGAAGTTGAACCTTTCGACGGTGCTGGGTCAGGCCAAGTAGTCGCCGGCCTCAGCAGTTGTAGGCCTCAGCAGTGGGAGACCTCAGCAGGGACAGGTGTCAGTAGGGGTTGGCGATGAACAGCTCCTGGGCCGGGAACAGGGTGAGAAGGCGTGGGCCGTCAGGGGTGACCAGGACCTCTTCCTCGATCCGCGCGGCGGAGAACCCGTCGCTGGCCGGGCAGTAGGTCTCCAACGCGAAGACCATGCCGTTCTGCAGCTCAACCGGCTCCTTCATGCTGTTCAGCCTCGAGATGATGGGCCGCTCGTGCAGACCGAGGCCGAGGCCGTGGCCGAACTGCAGGCCGAACGCGGCCATCTCATTCTCGAAGCCGAACTCGGTGGCCTTCGGCCAGACCGCCGCCACCTCGTCGGTGCCCACGCCGGGCCTGACCTTGTTGATCGAAGCGTCCATCCACTCGCGCGCCCTGTCGTAGGCATCTCGCTGGCTGGGGGTTGCGCTGCCGACACTGAACGTCCGGTAGTAGCACGTTCGGTAGCCGTTGAAGGAGTGGATGATGTCGAAGAACGCCTGGTCGCCCGGGCGGATGAGCCGGTCGGAGAAGTTGTGAGGGTGCGGGTTGCACCGCTCTCCGGACACCGCGTTGATGGCCTCGACCTGGTCCGAGCCCATCTCGTAGAGCCGCTTGTTCGCCAGGGCCACGATCTCGTTCTCGCGAATGCCTGGCTTCAGCGCCTCGACGATGTCCTGATAGACGCCGTCGACCATGGCTGCTGCCTGGTTGAGAAGCATGATCTCGTCGCCGGACTTGACCTGACGAGCGTCCAGCATGAGCTGCTGGGCGTCGACCACGTGCAGACCCTGCCTTTGCATCTCGAACAGGAACGGCGGCTCGACGATGTCCACGCCGATAGGCGCGTCCGCGACTCCGGCCTCCTCCAGCATGCCCTTGAGCTCCCGGACGGCTGACTCCATGAGGCCAGCGGTCGGCGCGATCGCACCCCTCAGGCCCAGCATGCCGGCCCGGCAGTCCTCCTGCTTGAGCCACGGTGAGTGCAGCCGGTGGTGCCGGGCCGCAGACCCGAAGTCCCACAGTGTCGGGCCGTGGTCACGGGTGAGCAACGCATACCGGGTCATCTTGTCGCCGAGCGCCCCGCCGATCCATGTCTGGGTGGTGTAGCGAATGTTGTAGAAGTCGAAGAGCAGGAACGCGCCACACTCGCTGGACTCCAGCGAGGCCTTGGCCCTGGCCAGCCGGTAGCGCCGCAGGCGGTCGAAGTCGACGCGCTGCTCGTAGTCGACGCCCATGTGGCCGGGAGCCGGCAGCGGAGCCATCTGCTGGTTCTGGGCGCTCATGACGACTCTTCCCCACCCAGTCCGTCATCCACCTCGACGCCCTCGGCCTCGAGCTCCAGACCGGAGCTGGCCGCCTGCAGGTCGAGCAGGACGGCGAAGTCCTCGGTGATTCGACCGCTGCTCACGCTGGCCTGCACGAGCTGGGCGGTGATTGCGGCCAGAGGCATGGGCACGTCAAGCTCTCGGGCCACGGCGAGACCGAGGTCGAAGTCCTTGCGCAGCAGGACTGGTGTGAACGTCGGACTGTAGTCGAGGTTGACGAACGCAGGTGTCTTGTACCGGGTGAACACCGATCCCATGACGCTGTTGTTGATGAAGTCCAGGAACGCCGATCTGGGCACGCCACCCTTCTCGGCCAGGACGGTGATCTCCGCCAGGTTCTGTGTCACCACGCCCAGCAGCAGGTTGTGGCAGATCTTCACGAGCCGCGCGTGCTCGCCGTCGCCGACGTAGGTGACGTGCCGTCCGAGCAGCTCCAGGATCGGCAGCACCTCGGCATAGGAGTCAGCCGGTCCGGAGCAGACCAGCGAAAGCATCCCGGCTCGCACGACCTTGCCGTTGCCGCTCACCGGGGCGGCGATGAAGCTGACGTCGCGCTTGGCCAGCCGTTGACGCGTCGAAGCCGACGCTTCCGAGGACACCGTGGAGCAGTCAACGACATGTCGGGGGGCTCGGTCAGGGTCGGCGAGCAGCTGGTCGAGGACCTGGTCGAGGTCGCCCGACGTCGAGACCATGGTGAACACGACATCCCGGTCCGCGAGGTCGGACGGGACATCGACGACGGTGACTCCGAACTCGGCCAACGGCTCAGCCTTGGCCCGGGTGCGGTTCCACGCAGCCACATCCACCCCGGCACGGCTCAGTCGCTGGGCCAGGGCGAAGCCCATCCGCCCGGTGCCGATCCATCCAACGCGAAGATCTATGGGGCTCATCGACAGGACCTCTTTCGTGGTTGATCGGTACTCACGGCTTCACCTGCTGGTCCGGGGTGATCGCCGACTGGTTCGGGGTGGGAGATGCGGCGCCGAGGTACAGGCGTGCGACCTGAGGATCCTCGAGCAGGGCGACGCCACTGGCGACGAGCCTGACCACGCCGGACTCCAGGACCGCGCCCATGTCTGAGGCGGCGAGGCCCGATCGGGCGTTCTGCTCCACGAGCAGCACCGTCCGCCCGCTCTCGCAGAGCGTTCGGATGCTGGCGAAGACCACCTGCCGGGACTTCGGGTCCAGCCCGATCGACGGCTCGTCCAGGAGGATCAGGGTTGGGTCGAGCACCAGAGTTCGCGCCAGCTCTACCTGCTTCTGCTCTCCACCTGACAGTGAGCCGGCGTGCTCCTTGGCCCGGGTCCTGCAGATGGGGAACGCCTCGACAGCCTGCCCCAACCGTTGCTGCAACAGCTTCTGGTCCCGCAGCATGTAGCCGCCCATGAGCAGGTTGTCCCAGACACTCATGGCCGGAAACAGGCTGCGGTCCTGGGGGACATGGACGATCCCCAGCAACAGCCGGGCCTTGGGGCTGAGCTTGTTGATCACCTGATCCTGGAATGTCACGGTGCCCCGCTTCGGGCGCAGCAAGCCGCTGACGGTCTTGAGCACGGTCGACTTGCCTGAGCCGTTGGGGCCGATCAGGCAGGTGACCGTGCCGGACTCGACGCTGAGGTTGACGCCCTTGAGGATGTCGCCTGCGCCGTAGCTGGCGACCACTGAGTCGATGACAAGGATCGGCGCCATGGCTAGCTCCCCAGGTAAGCGTCGAGAACCAGCGGGTTGCTCTGGACGACGGACGGCTCGCCGGCGAATATCGGTCGGCCCGCATCCAGGACGATGACCGGATCGCAGAGCCGCATCACAAAGGTCATGTCGTGCTCGACGATGAGGAAGGTGATGCCTGCGGCGTTCCGCTCACGGATGTGTCGCTCCATGGTCTCGATGAGGACGGGGTTCACCCCGGCGGTGGGCTCGTCGAGCAGGACCAGCCGTGGTGCACTCATCAGCACGGCAGCAAACTCCAGCAGCTTGCGTTGGCCGTAGGACAGCTCCGAAGCGAAGAGCTCCGAGATATCAGTCAGCCGGAACTCCTCGAGCAGAGAAGCCGCGCGTTCCCGGTCCTGGTGTCCGACCCGGCTGGTGAACAGCTGTCGCCAGCCATATCCTCCTGCCACCACGAGGTTCTCCAGCACGGTGAGCTGAGGGAAGATGCGGGCTTGCTGGAAGGTACGCGAAAGGCCCTGCCGGTACAGCTTTCCCGGATGGGATCCGGTGACATCCCGGCCGTCGAACTCGACCCGGCCGGCATCAGCCTTGAGGTAGCCCGTGATGATGTTGAAGAGCGTGGTCTTGCCCGACCCGTTGGGCCCGATAAGAGCCGTGATGGTCCCTTCCTGCACGCTCAGAGAGGCACCGTCCACGGCGTGTACCCCGCCGAACACCTTGGTCAGGTCGTGCACCGACAACAGGTCCGTCATGACGCGCCACCACCGAGCAGAGATGCGGGGTCCGGCTCGTTCGAAGGCGTCGGCTTCCCGCGTGGGGTGGCTGCCGCGTCTGTCCGGCGACGGCGACGGCGCAGCCGCAGGCGTTCCTCGATGGTCGGCAGGATCCCGCGTGGCAGGAGCAGGATGATCACCAAGAAGAGGAGCGCGTAGACGATCAGGTACAGCTGGACGGCTCCGAGCTGGTAGGTGAGGACCTGCTGGCCCGACTCCAGGATGACGGCGCCCAGGACTGGACCCCACAGCGTCCCTCGTCCACCCAGGAAGGTCATCAACACGATCGCGATGGTGAGAAGCGGATCGACCGCGAACTGAGGGTAGATGAAGCTTTGGTAGTAGGCCCAGATGCCGCCGACCATGGCGGTGATGCCCACGCTGACCGAGAACGCCAAAACCTTCACGCCGATGGTTCGTACGCCGACTCCGCGGGCTTTGTCCTCGTCCGCGCGGATGGAGACGAGGGACAGCCCCACCTTGCTGCGCATTGTGGCGAAAGTCAGGCCCATGGTGAGGATGAGCAGTGCGGCCAGAACGTAGTAGAAGGGCAGCTCGAACGTGCTGGCAGGGAACGGTGCTATCGGCAGGGCAGCCCCTTGCGACCCTCCGGTGAGGTCGTGCAAGTTGAAGGCGAGCGTCTGCACCACGAACAGGAACGTGATGGTGACGATGGCGAAGACGTCGGCACGGGTCCGCATGGAGATCAGCGCGATGGGCCAACCGATCAGAGCACCAACAAGCCCGACGAGGGGTAGCAGCAGGAACGGTTCGTAGCCCGTTGCCAGCACGTGGTCCTTGAAGATCAGGGCGATGGTGTACGCGCCGATCCCGAAGAATCCGGCATGGCCCAGGGACGGGTAGCCGGCGAAGCCGCCGACGAGGTTCCAGGCGCTCGACATCGTGGCGTACATGAGGACGAAGACCAGCAGGTTCAGGAACCAGTGCTGTAGGCCCAACATTGGCAGCGTGACCAGTACCGCGACGAACACGCCCCCGCGCAGCACCGAGGGGAGCCTCATATGGCGCCCCTGTCGACGTTGCCGAACAGACCCTGGGGACGGATGAGCAGGACCAGGATCAGGATGACGAAGAAGGTCATCTCTGACCACGCCGGAGATATTGTGGCCGCCACTATCGCCGACGACGTCGACACGATCACGGCTGCGATCACCGCACCGCCGACGCTGCCCAGCCCGCCGAGGACCACGATGGACAGCAACCTGGAGATGAGGTCGTAGTGGCTGCCCGGAGTGAACGGGTAGAGCAGCCCGTACACCGATCCTGCGGCCGCAGCCGTCGCCGCACCGAGTCCGAAACCCAGGGCGGAGACCCACTGCGCCTCAACACCGAGCAGCCGCGCCGACTCCGGGTTCTGCACCGTGGCCCGGACCGCTCGGCCGAACCGGGTGTAGTTGAGCAGCCAGAAAAGGAGGCCGAGCGCCACCAGTGAGAGCACGAATGCCCAGAGGCGCACGAGGGTGATCTGATAGCCCCACAGCGTCCAGCTCGAGTTCGCGTAGCCGGCGTTGATACTGCGGTAGGTGGTCCCCCATGTCACGCTCAGAGTCCCCTCGATGAGCAGGGCGATCGCGAAGGTGACCAGCAGGCTCAGCTCTGACTTGTCCTCACGGCGCAGCGGGCGAAGAAAGAGCAGCTCGAGGATTACGCCGAGGCCAAACATGAGGACAGTGGTGATGGGAATGGCGAGGAACGGGTCTACGCCAAAACTGGTGAACAGCTGGTAGGCGAGGAAGGCCGCCATGATGACCATGGCTCCCTGAGCCAGGTTGACAACTTTCATGATCCCGAAGATCAGGGTCTGACCGGAGGCCATGAGCGCATACACGCCTCCGGTCAGGATCCCCAGGATCACGCCTTGGATCAGGGCATGCACTGATCCGTCACCCTCCCCAGTTGGGCTTGGGGTAGATCGGCTTTGCCTGTGCTGTTGCAGCCGGGTAGACGGGCACGAGCTTTCCGCCCTGCCACTGGATGAGGTTGAAGCTGCCCTTGGGCGCTCCATCGGGTCCCCAGCTCAGGTTGCCCAGCACAGTTGGCCAGGTGCCCTGGTGGAGGGAGGCGATGATGGTGGGGTTGTCGACTTTCCCCGTCTTGGCGGCCACGGCCTGCACGAGCTGCCCTGCGGCATACGCCTCGGCGCTGGAGTTGTCGATGGTGTCCGCGGTGCCGCCATTGGCCTTGATGTAGGCAGGCGTGAAGTCGGCGCTGCCTGCCGCTGTCGATCCCGGGAACCAGTCGCCGGCGGACATGATGCCCTGGGTGTTCTGGGGTCCGACCTTGGTGGGGAACTCCAGCGGAGAGTTGGCGCCGTTGGAAAGGAACATGAACTTCGGGCTGAACTTCAGCTGCACCAGTGTCTTGACCTGGGCGTAGGCGTCCTCGTTCTGGGTCCCGCCGACAAGCACATCGGGGTTGGCCGCGACGACCTTGGACATGATGGCCGAGAAGTCCTGCGTCTCGGCTGGATAGACCTGCTTGTACACGGTCTTGATGCCGGCGGCCTCGAACCGGGCCCGGATGTTCTCCGCGATGGGCTGGGCGAACGGGTCGTCGAGCTCGGTGTACGCGGCAGTCTTGGGACGGTCAGCGGCCGGTAGCGACAGGACCCAGTCGGCGAACACGTCGCCCGACTTCACCACGGGGGCGGGTTGGACGAAGAACAGGTTGTGGAGGTTCTGGGCGAAGACCTTGGGTCCACCGCCGGCAGGTTCGAGGAAGGCATATCCGTAGCGGTTCGCAACCTGTGACGCCGGAACGGTCAGCAGGCTGGAGAAGGGCCCGAAGACAAGGTTGACCTTGTCCCGGTTGATCAGGTTCTGGTAGTTGGACACCACCTGAGTGGGGCTGGATGCATCGTCGACGATCTTCATCGTCACCTTGCGGCCGAGGATCCCGCCCTTCGCGTTGACCTCATTAGCCCACAGGTCGTATCCGCGCTTGACGGCCTTGCCGGAGTCGGCGAAGTCGCCGGTGAGGGAGACGGAAGCCCCGATCACCAGAGGTGTCCCCGACTTCTGCGAGGCCGAGGCGCCTGAGTTGTTGCCGCTCGACGCGCAGGCGCCGAGGGTGAGCGCCACGACGGCGGCGACTACTCCAATACCGCCCCTTCGCCACAAACGATTGCCCTGCTGCATTGCCGATCCTCCATCAAGGGGAATGGGATACCCACGGATGAGATACTCCATCGAACTCGCTCAAATGCCAACGATTGCAATATCATCTCTCCATGAAAGCGAGACTGTCAAGGGTCATGCAGGCGGCCGAAGACGGCCTGTGCGCGATCGAGTACGTGGATCAGGCATAGAATACAACAACCGATTGCACGATGAATCACCCCAAGGGAGCTCTACTGTGGCTGGCGCGCAAAGGGTCAAGCTGACTGATGTCGCTCGTGCGGCGGGAGTACATCCCGGCACCGCGAGCCGGGCGTTGAACCCGGCCACCCGGAGCCGGGTCAGTCCGGAGACCTCGCGGCGCGTCCTGAAGGTGGCCGAGAGGCTCGGCTACGTTCCGAACACCCTCGCCCGGGGTCTGCGAACGTCCACGTCGTTCGTCGTGGCGATGCTGGTCCCCGACATCACCAATGCGCTGTTCCCCCCGATGGTCCGCGGTGCGGA
>DASRUA010000411.1:0-10810 GCA_035655615.1 Dermatophilaceae bacterium | reverse complement strand
CCGCTGCGGGCGTATTTTGCGTGGCGGGACCAACCCCGGCCTCCGCCAGCACCACCGACCCCATGGGTGGCCACCAGCTCGCCGCCGCCGGGGTCATCGTGAACCTTGCGCCGGGGGTTCCAGCCCCACCCGCCATGCCCGGTGCGTCCTACCTGCTTGCAGACATGGACACGGGGCAGATCCTGGTCGCCAAGGCTCCACACGCAACCCACCTGCCGGCCAGCACGCTCAAGACACTCACCGCCCTGACCCTGATCCCGCTCATGGACCCGAACGCCAAGATCCTGGTGAAACCGGAGGACGTGAACGCCGACGGAACCCACGTCGGCATCCTGGCCGGCACGTCATACAGCGTCGGAACGCTCCTGCAGGGGATGTTGATCACCTCGGGCAACGATGCCGCCTACGCGCTCGCCCGTGGAAACCAGAGCGTGGCCGTGACCTTGCAGGAGATGAACACGGTCGCGGCAGATCTCGGCGCCTCCGACACCGTGGCCATGGACCCCAGCGGCCTGGACAAGGCCGGCCAGCGAAGCAGCGCCTACGACCTGGCGCTGATCGGTCGTGCCGCGATGAAGCTGCCCGACTTCCGACGCTACGTGATGACCAAGCAGACATCCCTGCCCGGCGGCACGTCCGCCGACGGCAAGCCGAAACCAGGCTTCAAGATCTCCAATCACAACACCTTGCTCCACAACTACCAGGGCGCGATCGGCATCAAGAACGGCTACACGGTCGCGGCCAAGTCCACCTACATCGAAGCGGCCACCCGGGGGGGCAAGACGTACCTCCTGACTGAGATGGACAGCCCCCAGGGAAGCTGGCACCCGACCGCAGCGCTGCTGGACTGGGCCTTTGCCTATAGACCCTCGCTCACCCCGATCGGCGAGCTGGTCGACCCCTACGAGCCGGCGGTGTCGAAGCCAACCGTTCCTGCGCCGGCCGTAGCCGCTGGTCGTGCAGGACCAACGACAACGTCACCTCGCAGCTCAGCTCGCCCGCCGGATCTCACCCTCTGGCTCGGCGTGGCCGGCGGGATCGGCGCGCTGGCCCTGGCCGTGTCCTTCGCGCGGCACAGGACCTCCCGCAGGCGCCGATAGGCTTCAGTCCCTGCCCAGACGAACCAGGGACCGTATGCCGCGGGCCAGCGCCCCCGTGGCCGCCATTGCGGCAGCACCGAGGATGAATCCGGACCCCAGCGCCGTACGATCGCGGGACCGCGCACCGAAGGTAGGCAACGAGCCGCCTCGGGCGGTCGCCATCCCGGGCGAGCGCACCGTCCCGCGAGCCTGGTGCACGTCCGCCGGCTCCGGGATCTGAGGACCCGTCGTCCCAGGCTCCTGACCGAGCCCCTGGATGTCGGCGCGAAGCTCACCGCCGTGAGTCTCGTCGAGGTCGTTGGCTGCCCACGCAGCCGAGATCAGGATCAGCCGGGCGATCAGGTTGAGCCAGGTCAACAACCCGACCACGATTGCGAACGAGGCGAAGAAAGGGTTGGCGGTCAACCGAGGAAGCAGCGCGGCCGCGGAGATCTTCAGCAGACTGAGCCCGACCCCGCCGACCAGCGCCCCCTGGAACAGATCACGCCAGGACTCGCGCACTCCCGAGACCACCCGCAGCAGGACGATCATCAGGCCCGTGTCGGCGAGAACACTCACCACGAACCCGGCGAACATGACAACCCAGCCCTCACCGGACATCCCGATCCCCTGGGCAATCCAGCCGGCAGCCGCGCCGACCACGCTGGTCAGCACGGCGAAGATTGCGATGCCCAGCCCCAGGGTGAAAAGCACACCGAGATCCCGGACCGTGTTGGTGACCAGGCTTCCCCCGGAGCCCCTGGCTCCGAACACTGCACGGATGCCCTCACGGGTAGCCCTCAACCAGCCCAGCCCGGCCAGCACAAGGACCACGAAGGCAATGACACCGGTGATGGTCAGGGCAACAGCCTGCGGCGGCTGGGTCGAGATGAGTCCTTCGGGATGCTGGGCATCCCTGACCAACCCCGGCAGGTACGCGCCAAGATGACCAATGATCGTGCGCAACAGATCGGGATGCCCGCGGAGTACGAACCCGAACACCGTGAACGCGAGCGCGGTGGCGGGGAAGATCGAGAAGAAGGCGAAGTAACCCACGCCTGCGGCCAGAATGTTGCCGCGCGCATCGGCGTAGCGCTTCCAGGCCCGGCCTGGCCTGCTCGCCTCAAACCTCACGACCGCGGACCTCACGGCATACGGCCTGAGACGTTGCTCACTCCCGCACCAAATTCGAAGGTGCCCACGCGGCGCCCCACAAGATCGTCGCCATGCTCGAACAGGTCAAAAGCCCTGACCTCGAAGGAGCACTCGAAGGAGGCCAGCTCGTTGAACGCACGGTCCATCGCCTCGTCATCGACGTGGTGGGCGACGGTGACATGCGGGTGATAGTAGAACTGCACGTCCCGTTTCAACGGGCCGGTGCGGATTGCCTGCTCGATCCGCTCGCAGGCACTGATGCCACCCGCCACCTGGACGAAGACCACGGGGGAGACCGGGCGGAATGTGCCGGTGCTGCGCAACAACATGGTGAAGGGCTGCTGCGCACCAGCCACCCGCTGGAGATGCCCGTGGATCTCAGGAATCTCTTCAACCGCGATCTCCGTCGGGGAGAGCAGCGTGACATGGGTCGGGATCGACTTGGCCGATGGATCACCGAACGACGCTCGCAGCCGTTGAAGCTCACCGGCGTACGGCGCCGGGACGGCAATCGACACGCTGATCATCTTCACGCCGCTATCGCTTACTAGGCAAGAAGCCGACCCGGTCATAGACCCTGGCCAGGGTGGTGCTGGCCACATCCCTGGCCCGCTCGGCCCCTTCAGCGAGTATCCGGTCGAGCTCGGCAGGGTCAGCCAGCAGAGCGAGGGTGCGATCGCGAAATGGCGTTGCGGTCTCGACGACGATCTCAGCGACGTCCTTCTTGAGGTCGCCATACCCCTTGCCCTGGTAGTCGATCTCCAGTGACTCGATCGGGCGCCCTGACAGGGCGCTGAAGATCCGCAGGAGGTTGGACACCCCGGGCTTCTGTGCCTCGTCGAAACGGATCTCGCGGCCGGCGTCGGTGACCGCAGACCTGATCCGCTTGGCGATGGTCACGGGATCCTCGAGCATGTCGATCACGCCGCTCTGGCTGCTCGCGGACTTGCTCATCTTGGACGTCGGGTCCTGAAGGTCGTAGATCTTGGCCGTCGCCTTGACGATGTGCGGTTCGGGGACGGTGAAGGTCTTGCCGAAGCGGCTGTTGAATCTCCCGGCGAGGTCGCGGGTCAGCTCGAGGTGCTGACGCTGGTCCTCGCCAACCGGGACCTGGTCAGCCTCGTACAGCAGGATGTCCGCCGCCATCAGGACCGGATAGGTGAACAGGCCCACCGTCGTGCCCTCGGCGCCGTGCTTGCCCGACTTGTCCTTGAACTGCGTCATCCGGCTGGCTTCACCAAATCCGGTAATGCAGGACAGGACCCAGGCCAGCTGGGCGTGCTCGCCGACGTGGCTCTGCACGAAGAGGGTGGATCGGGCGGGGTCCACGCCAGCTGCCAGGTACTGCGCGGCGGTAGCCCGGGTGCGGTCGCGCAGCGTCGCCGGTGCGACCTCGACCGTGAGCGCGTGCAGGTCCACGACGGTGTAGAACGCATCGTGAGTCTCCTGCATCTCCACCCAGTTGACCAAGGCCCCGAGGTAGTTGCCCAGGTGCAGCGAGCCGGTCGGCTGCATACCTGACAGCAGACGCGGCTTGCGGTTGGTCTTCGGGATCTCATGCGCGCACATGCGCGCCATTCTGTCGCGTCTTCCTGGCAGGTCACAGTCTGGGGTGGCCCCAGGTGCCGCGCCCGGTCAGTATCGGGCGAAGTCTGCGGTGACGGTCCACTGGCCGCGGGCGTAGACCGCAGAGACGGCGACCCGGGTCAGACGACCGTCCAAGACGTTGGCGCGGTGCCCGGGCGAAGCCATCCAGGCAGCCACGATGCGGTCAGCGCTGACGTTGCCGCGTGCCAGGTTCTCAGCCACTCTGCTGGCCCGGCAAACCCGCAGGATCGGGTACATCGACTGGTGGTAGAAGGCCCCCGTGCGCGCCAGGTAGGACGACCAGTTCGTGGCGAATCTCGCTGGGCAGTTGCTGAAGCTGAGACCACCCCTGCGGTTACTCGCGCGCACAGCGTTGATCTGCTGAATCACCCGAGCCTGGTAGGCCGCTCTGGTGGCAAGGCTGGGGACGGACGCCTCAGCCGAAGGAGCCACCGCGATAACCGCAGGGCCCGCTGCAAGGAGCATCACCATCACGCCGCCAAGGCGACGGGCACGCGCTCTTGGTCCGGATTTCATATTTCAAGCGTCGCGATGACCGCTCGAGCACGTGGCCGCTTCGGGGCCCATGTCCGCTGTTCGGCCACCAGGGGTGACCGAACAGTGGAAGACAAATCAGGTCAATTGACCCGGCGACGGGTAGTCGCACCCCAACGGGGTAGGACCACCCGCCGGCTCATCGGATCAGGCCAGCGCCGCCGCGAGGTTCTCGTCGATCGCGGCCAGGAACTCCTCGGTGGTCAGGAACGCCTGGTCCGGGCCCACCAGCAGGGCGAGGTCCTTGGTCATCTTGCCCTCCTCGACGGTCTGGACGCAGACGCGCTCGAGGGTCTCGGCGAAGGCCGTCACCTCGGGGGTCCCGTCGAGCTTGCCACGGTGCTTGAGGCCGCCGGTCCACGCGTAGATCGAGGCGATCGGGTTGGTGGAGGTCGGCTTGCCCAGCTCGTGCTGGCGGAAGTGCCGGGTCACTGTGCCGTGCGCAGCCTCGGCAAGGGCGGTGCTGCCGTCCGGAGTCATCAGCACCGACGTCATCAGGCCCAGTGAGCCATAACCCTGGGCCACGGTGTCGGACTGAACGTCACCGTCATAGTTCTTGCAGGCCCAGACGTAGCCGCCCTCCCACTTCATGCACGCAGCCACCATGTCGTCGATCAGGCGGTGCTCGTAGGTCAGACCGGCAGCCTCATACAAGTCCTTGAACTCGGAGTCGAACACTGCCTGGAAGATGTCCTTGAAGGCGCCGTCGTAGGCCTTGAGGATGGTGTTCTTGGTCGAGAGGTATACCGGGTACTTGCGCTCCAGGCCATAGTTCAGCGAGGCACGGGCGAAGTCCTCGATGGACTTGTTGAAGTTGTACATGCCCATCACCACGCCACCCTCGGCCGGTATGTCCACGACATCCAGCTCGATGGGCTCGAAGGCGGACGCATCAGTCGGGTGCCAGGAAATGGTGACCTTGCCTGCGCCGGGAACCTTGAAGTTGGTGGCCTTGTACTGGTCGCCGAAAGCGTGACGGCCGATGATGATCGGCTTGGTCCAACCCGGCACCAGCCGCGGGACGTTGCTGATGACGATCGGCTCACGGAAGATAGTGCCACCGAGGATGTTGCGGACCGTGCCGTTGGGCGAGGGCCACATCTTCTTCAGGCCGAACTCCTTGACGCGGGCCTCGTCGGGGGTGATGGTCGCGCACTTGACCCCGACCCCGTACTTCTTGATGGCGTTCGCCGAGTCGACCGTGATCTGGTCGTCGGTCTCGTCGCGCTTCTGGATCGACAGGTCGTAGTACTTGAGGTCGACGTCCAGGTAGGGGTGGATCAGGCGGTCCTTGATGAACTGCCAGATGATCCGTGTCATTTCATCGCCGTCGAGCTCGACGATGGGGTTCTTCACCTTGATCTTGCTCATGCGTGTTGCTCCTCGGTTCGACCTCTGGTTGCTTCGCTGAACGTGATCGAAGATTACCTTGACATCAAGATACTTTGTATTCGGCCTTCGCGCCGCGGACTCCCCAGAGTGAAGCATCGAGCCAACCGCTGTATCACAGGCGGCATACCGGGTGCTCAGGAGCGCTGCTAACGTCGACGGGTATTCACACACTCCGTCCGAAGGGGCACAGCAACGTGAGCACTACTCCAGTCAAAGTCGCCGTCACCGGCGCCGCAGGCCAGATCGGCTACAGCCTGCTCTTCCATATCGCCAGTGGTGCCCTGTTCGGCAAGGACACTCCCGTAGAGCTGCGGCTGCTCGAGATCGCCCCGGCGTTGAAGGCCCTCGAGGGCGTCGTCATGGAGCTCGACGACTGCGCCTTCCCAACGCTGGCCGGCGTCCAGATCGGCGACGACCCGAACAAGATCTTCGAAGGCGTCAACCTCGCCCTGCTCGTCGGCGCGCGCCCGCGCGGCCCCGGCATGGAGCGCAGTGACCTGCTCGAGGCCAACGGTGCGATCTTCACCGTCCAGGGCAAGGCCCTCAACGACCACGCCGCCGATGACGTGCGCATCACGGTCACGGGCAACCCGGCCAACACGAATGCCCTCATCGCGATGAGCAACGCCCCGGACATCCCCCGCGAGCGCTTCTCGGCACTGACCCGACTCGACCACAACCGCGCCATCGCACAGCTGGCCGCCAAGGCCGGCGTCAGCGTCAACGACATCCGCCGGATGACGATCTGGGGAAACCACTCCGCCACCCAGTACCCGGACATCTTCCACGCCGAGGTCGACGGCAAGAACGCAGCACAGCTGGTCAACGACCAGACCTGGCTGGAGGCCGACTTCATCCCGACCGTCCAGAAGCGCGGCGCGGCCATCATCGCCGCCCGCGGCTCCTCCTCCGCAGCGTCGGCAGCGTCGGCGACCGTCGACAACGCCCGCGACTGGCTGCTTGGCTCCGACGTCGATGACTGGCTCTCGATGGCCGTCGTCTCAGATGGTTCATACGGGGTCCCCGAGGGTCTGATCTCGTCGTTCCCGGTGACCACCAAGGATGGCAACTACGAGATCGTCCAGGGCCTGGAGATCGACGACTTCTCCCGCGCCCGCATCGACGCCTCGGTCGCCGAGCTGGCCGAGGAGCGCGACGCGGTCAAGGGTCTTGGCCTGATCAAATAGACCAGATAGCCCACCGTCAAAGGCAACTGCCCGTCAGCACCTCGTGCCGACGGGCAGTTGCCTTTGACGGGCACAGTCGTGGGAGCCCCGCCTTTCGGCTCAGCCCCTCGGATTCAGATCCAGAGCGATGACGATGACGAACAGCGCAGCGGCCATCCCGAGAAGGAAGAGCACGTCCGCCAGACGAGAGCGCACGACCAGCCCACCGGCCCGTCCGGAAGGCAGCGCGAGCCTGATCAGCGCCGCGCCGAACATGACGCCGGCCACCATCAACCCACCCCACCGGACGTGGCCGAAGGCGATCACCGCCAGGCCCGAGATAAGCCCGGCAGCCACCAGCCACAGCGCGCCAAAGCGGGCTGAGGTCACCTGCCGGCCGTACGCTCGGCGGCTTCAACGACGTTCATGAGCAACATGGCGCGGGTCATCGGCCCGACCCCGCCGGGGTTCGGGGTGAGCCAACCGGCGACCTCGGCCACGTCAGGGCGGACGTCCCCGACCACGCGCGACTTGCCCTCGTCGCCGGCCTCACGGCTGACGCCCACATCGATGACCGCAGCCCCCGGCTTGACCATGTCCGCCCGGATGATGCCGGCCACCCCAGCGGCTGCCACCACGATGTCTGCCTGCGCCACATGCCCGGCCAGATCGCGGGTTCCGGTGTGGCACAACGTGACAGTGGCGTTCTCACTACGCCGGGTGAGCAGCAGGCCAAGCGGTCGGCCCACTGTCAGACCACGCCCGACGACGACGACATGGGCGCCTGCGATAGGGACGTCATAGCGGCGCAGCAGCTCGATGATGCCGACCGGGGTGCACGGCAATGGCGCTGGCTGCCCCAGGACGAGGCACCCGAGGTTGTAGGGGTGCAGCCCGTCGACATCCTTGCTCGGGTCCACCCGGGACAGGAGAGCGAACTCGTCGAGGCCGGTCGGCTGCTGCACCAGGTATCCGGTACACGCCGGGTCGGAGTTGAGCTGGTCGACCACGGCCTCGACCTCGGACTGGGTGGCGCCCGTCGGGAGGTCATGGCGAATGCTCGCGATGCCGACCTCGGCGCAGTCCTTGTGCTTGGCATTGACATACCACCGGGTGCCGGGGTCCTCGCCAACCCGCACGGTCCCGAGACCGGGGACGATGCCGCGTTGTGCCAGCGCCGCGATACGGCCCTTGAGCTCGCCCTTGATCGTTGCGAGGGTCGCCTTGCCATCCAGGATCTGAGCGGTCATGTCCCGAATCCTTCCACAGGGAGGCGCTGCCCAACCTTGCCGGTCCCCAAGCCGTGACAAACTGCACGGGATCAGGTGGCGGCGAGTTGTGGCCTGGGCGACATACACATGGGGGGGTGAACGCGGCAGTGGGCACGGACGGCGTGGGGCGGCTTTCTTCAGAGAGGGCAGGGCCCGGGGGTGTCCACGACACCCCCGACGGATACGAGAACCTCGCCCGGATCGACCAGGGCGGCTCCGCCATCGTCTACCGGGCCTTCGACACCCGCTTCGACCGCACCGTCGCCCTCAAGATCCTGCGTTCGGACAGCCTTGATGAACACCAGCTGCGTCGCTTCAACTCCGAGTGTCTGGCGACCGGTCGCGTCTCATCCCACCCGAACATCGTGACGGTCTACGACGCGGGAACCACACGAGGTCACCGCCCATGGCTGGCCATGGAGTACTGCTCAGGGGGCTCGCTGGCGCACAAGGTGGCCAAGGTCGGCCCCCTGCCGGTGTCGGAGGTCATCTCGATCGGGATTCGGCTGTGCGGCGCCCTGAGTGCCGCCCACGAGGCCGGCATCCTGCACCGCGACGTCAAGCCGCACAACGTGCTGCTCACGTCGTATGGCGAGCCCGCCCTGGCCGATTTCGGGATCGCCAGCGTGCGGCTCGATGACGACACCGCGGGCGACACCGCGAACGAGACCGGGGCCTACACCGTCGTCCACGCGGCACCCGAGATCCTTCAAGGCCGGGCGGGCACCGCGGCGGCAGACATCTACTCGCTGGGCTCGACCCTCTACACGCTGTTGGCCGGTCAGGCGCCGTTCGCCAGGGAGGCAAGCATCGGTCTGGCCCCTCTGGTCACCCGTATCCTGCGCAACGACCTGCCTGTCATCGCTCGTCCCGGCGTCCCACCCGAGCTCGAACAGCTCCTGCGCAGATCCATGGCTGCGCGGCCGCAGGACCGTCCCGGCTCCGCTGCAGAGCTCGGCGCCAGCCTGGCCGGACTGGCCGGCCTGGGGCAGCCGTTCACCGACGAGACTGCTGCTCGACCCGTGCCTCATGCCCGCTCCGCAACCATGCCGACGATCAGCGCCAGGCGCCTGCTCGTGATTCTGGGCGGCGCGTTCGGCGTCCTGCTTGCCGGGTTCATGACATGGGGGTTCAGCTTCCACGGTTCGAAAGGAGTCGCCCCCGACGCGCCCCGGACAATCGCCCAGACAATCGCCCAGTCAGGCGCTCAGTCCAGGGCCGGCAGAGCAGCGCAGGCTGCCAGGAGGTACACCCCAGAGGGGCTGGTCGTCACCCAGGGCAACAACCAGGGCGAGCTGATAGTGACCTGGCGCATGCCGATCCGCCCCGACGTCGTCGCCACCGTGATCTACGAAGGAACCGGCCCCGCCAGGGCACGAGCGATTGTCAACTACAACGGCAGCCCGCAGGGTGTTCCTCAGGCGACGCTGCACGGGCTGCCCAAGCAGCGGGTGTGCTTGTCAGCCGCACACGTGGTCTCGATCAGCGACAAGATCACCAGTGCCGTCAGCCGGCCGGTGTGTGCGGTGCCGCGCTAGCCGCAGTACAGCTGGCTCAGTGGGCGAAGTGCCGGGTACCGGTGAAGTACATGGTGATCCCGGCTGCGGTGGCAGCTGCGATGACCTCGGGGTCGCGAACGGACCCACCGGGCGCGACAACGGCCCGGACACCGGCGTCCAACAGGACCTGGAGCCCATCGGCGAACGGGAAGAACGCATCTGATGCCGCAACTGAGCCGGCCGCGCGGTCCACACCAGCACGGGTGACCGCCAGATGACAGGAGTCCACCCGGTTGACCTGGCCCATGCCCACTCCGACGCTCGCACCCCCCTTGACGAGCAGGATGGCGTTGGACTTGACGGCGCGGATGGCCCGCCAGGCGAACCCCAGGTCGGCCAGCGTTTCGGCGTCCGCCTGGTCACCGCAGACGAGCGTCCACCGCGACGGGTCGTCACCGCCGGTCTCGCCGGCCTTGCCCTCGACCACTGCGTCGATCTTGTCGCGAGTCTGCATCAGGACCCCACCACTGACCGCGCGGAAGTCAACCTGGTCGCCGCGATCCATGCCCTCGGGGAGTTTCAGGAGACGAATCGCCTTCTTGCGCTGAAGGATCTCCAGCGCCTCCGGCTCGTACCCCGGAGCGACGACGACCTCGGTGAAAACCTCGGCGACCTGCTCTGCCATCGCCGCCGTGACGGTGCGGTTGGTCGCGATGACGCCGCCGAACGCCGACTGCGGGTCGCACGCGTGAGCGCTCCGGTAGGCCTGGGCGATGTCGGTTCCGACAGCGATACCGCAGGGGTTGGCGTGCTTGATGATGGCTACAGCGGGCTCGGCGTGGTCGTAGGCCGCACGCTGGGCGGCATCAGCGTCGATGAAGTTGTTGTAGGACATCTCCTTGCCGTGGAGCTGCTCCGCGGTGGCGATACCGGGACGCCAGTGGGCGTAGAGCGCGGCCTTCTGGTGCGGGTTCTCGCCGTAACGAAGCACTTTCGCCCGGGTCCACGTCGCGCCGACCCACGCCGGGAAGCCGGTGCCGTCACTCGTGTCGGCAAGCACGCTGCCCATCCAGCTTGCGACGGCGAAGTCATAGCTTGCCGTGTGC
>DASRUA010000410.1:0-4652 GCA_035655615.1 Dermatophilaceae bacterium | reverse complement strand
ACGCCGAGGTGGAAGGGCACGAACATCTTGCGGACCATCTCTTGCCAGAGCTTCACCTCGCTGCGCCGCAGCCCGAGACTCTCGGTGAGCTCCACCCGCCGCCGCACGGGCAGCGCGTCAAGAACGTCAAGTGCCCTCCGCAGCACCCAGACCGCCATGATGTTCGTGTAGGCGTTGTTGTCCAGCCCGTCCTCCTCCGCACCCGGGTATCCGGTGTGGAACTCGTCAGGCCCCATCACCCCCCTGATGACGAAGCGATCCAGGTCGGGATCATGGGTTGCCAGGGAGGCCCAGTAGCGCGCGATGTCCAGGATCATCTCGGCGCCCTCCTCCTGAAGAAAGCCAAGGTCGCCAGTTGCCTCGAAGTAGTGCCACGTGGTGAAGGCCACCGCCAGACCCGCATGCCGCTGGAGCCGGCTTACGTCCGGCAGCCACCTGCCGGACAGGGGGTTGAGGTGTATCAGCTGACTCACCTCGCGACCGTCGCTGCCCGACTGCCAGGGGTATAGCGCACCGGACAGACCGCAGGCGAGCGCTGCGGCGCGGGCAGCCGGCAACCGGCGGTACCGGTAGCTCAGGAGCGACCGGGTGAGACCGGGTGCCCTCAGGGTCAACACCGGGAGGACGAAGAGCTCGTCCCAGAACATGTGCCCGCGGTAGGCCTCGCCGTGCAACCCGCGGGCCGGCACGCCGGCATCTGCCTCAAGGGTGTGAATCGACAGTGTCTGCAGCAGGTGGAAGAGATACAGCCGGACGGTGAGCGACGCCTCCTGACCAGTCTGATGGTCCTGCTCCAGCGAGGTGTGGAACCGCTCCCACAGCTGAGCCCAGGCCAGCGTGTGCCCGTCGAGAAGCTCCTCGAAGCCCCCCGCGCGTTCCAGCGCCAGACGAACCCCTTCACCCGGCTCCGAGATGGCCCAGTCGCGTTCGGTATGCAACGCCACCACCTTCTCCACTGTCACCTCCTGCCCGGCCGTGACAGCCACCGCCATCTCCTCCTCGACGAGACCCGGCTCGGTCCGCACCTGCCGTTGTACGTCACACGGCTGGCCGTTACTCCAAACCTGGGTCCGCGCTCCGGTGGCGATCCTGATGCGGGACTGGTTCGTCTCGACGGTGACCACCACAGTGTCGGGACCGGCGGAACCCTGGTCGATCGGCACAAGGTGGTCGCTTGCCAGCTTTCGGTAGCGGTCCACCCCCGCGTTCTGAACGGTCCCGTCAATGCCCGTCCGAATGCGCAGCAAACCCGACCAGTTCTCCGCAGTGACCGTCGTCTCCAGCCCGGCCAGATGCGCCCGCGCCATGTGCACGAAACGCCGCTGGGTCATGCCCGTGAGCCGTCCCTGCCCGTCACGGAAGCGAAGCCACCGGGTGAGGATTCCTCGCCGCAGGTCAAGCTCCTGCCGCTGGGTGAGAACCTCTACCTGCTCGAGGTCCAGCCAGTCACCGCCGTCGGCCGCAATGGTGACGGGAAGCCAGTTGGGCAGGTTGACCATGCTCTCGTTGTCCACCGTCTGTCCGGCGACGTCGTCCCGCAGCCGGTTCCAGCAGCCGGCGACGTACGTCCCCGGGTAGTGAACCCCATCTGCCCGCGACTCCGGGGCGGCCCCGCGGGTGGCGAAGTACCCGTTGCCCAGGGTGCACAGGGACTCCCGCAAGCCTTCGTGCACCGAGTCGAACCCCTCGTAGGCGAGGACCCACTCACTCACGGCAGGGCGCTTCCATCACCGGCGACGCCGCCACCTCGACGCCAGTCAGATCGGCGACAATGACATCGGCTCCATGATCCAGCAGCTCCTGCCCGTGACCGGCACGGTCCACCCCCACGACAAGGCCGAAGCCGCCGCGCCTTCCGGCCTCCACCCCGGCCAACGCGTCCTCAACGACCACGGACCGCTCCGGTGGTGTCCTCAGCCTCCCCGCGGCCTCGAGGTAGACCGCCGGATCCGGCTTGCCCGGCAACCCGAGCTCAGCAGCGATGACACCGTCCACGCTGGCGTCAAAGACGTCGGTGAGACCGGCCCGGCCCAGAACCGCGCTGCAGTTGCGGCTCGCGGACACGATCGCGGTCCGAAGTCCGGCACGTCGCAGGGCGATCAGCAGGGGCAGGGCACCCGGGATGAGCTTGACGCCCTCATGAGCCAGCAGATCCCGGAAGTCGCCGTCCTTCTGGGCTGCCAGCTCGCGGACCTTCTCCGGAGGGACCGTGATGCCCCGGGAGGTCAGGAAGCCGAGCGCACCGTCGAATCGAGGCATGCCGTCGACGAAACGCCGGTAGTCCTCATTCTCGAAGGGCCGATGATCCTCGCCGGCCGACGGCGGGCGGGTGGACATGAACCCGTCGAACATCCGTTTCCACGCCATCTCGTGCAGGGATGCGGTGTCTGTGATGACTCCATCCAGGTCCATGACGACAGCGTCAAAGGCTGTGCGGGAGAGTTGCACTACCGCGTTCACCGCCACCTCCGCGCTAGGTCGAACCCCGGTGGGGACGAGGGGCATCTCTGACTCTGCCCGCCGCAGGGCCTGCTCACAAGATCAACACGCCTGCACTTTCCAAGTCGTGCTCAGCGGCCCGTATTCCCCAGTCGCTCGCCCCATGCCTTGGCCCGTTCCAGCTCACCATCGAGAAGCGGGCCGCTGACGTCCTGGACGTAGAAGCTCTCGGGCTTGGCGGCTGCCTCAAAACCGAGCTTGCGGGGGGACTCCTTGGTCATCGAGAACGCGTGTGTCGGTCCACCGACCACAATCAGGTCGACCGGTTCGGTGATCTCCGGCGGGGCCTTTGTCACCTCGACCAGCTCGACGTCAGCGTGCTCGGACAGTCCGTTGCTGATTGCCTGGGCGACTTGCTCGGTGTTGCCGAACAAGGACTCATAGACCACGAGGGCTTTCATCACTCCTCACCTTTCTGCGGGTGCAGTCCTGTGCGCCGCAGGAATCTGGGCGCCTTTGCGAGCTGAGCGGTAAAGGGCGGCCAGCAGAGTCTGGACACCGTTCGCACCCGTACGGAATCTGCCGCGCTCATCTCTTCGCACCTCCAACGCAGTCCCAGCTCAGCCATCCCAGCTCTCAGGTTTTCACCGGACCGGTTGTCGGCAGTAGGGACGTTGGTCATATGTTGCGCTTGACTGGACGCATGCAAGTCATGGCATGGAAGTCTTGGCAGCGCGGTTCCATGACGCAGCGCTTCGTCCGGGGCGCGGCGCTGTCCTTCATCCTCGCTCTGGGTGCAGCCGGATGCTCCACAGCGACTAGGACACCTTCGGTCCCTATGTCCTCGAGTGCCCGGCCGAACGCGGCCGGGTCAACAACACGGACGACGACACCCACGGCAACACCAACGCCGAAGGCGGCCCCGGCGCCCACCCGCCCGGGCGCGGTCACCAAGGTGCTGGTCTTCGTTGAGGAGAACCACTCATTCAGTCAGATGAGGTCCGACATGCCCTACACCTTCGGCCTTGCCCGGCGGTTCGGCTACGCGACCCACTACACGGCCATCGCGCACCCCTCCCTGCCGAACTACATCGCGATCGCGGGCGGCCAGACCTTCGGGATCACCAACGACGACCCGCCGTCGGCCAACCCCGTTCGCGCAACGTCGGCGTTCGGGCAGGCGGGCGCCTCAGGGAATACGGCGGCCGTGTACGCCGACGGCATGCCGCAGAACTGCGCGACCAACGACGGCGGCACCCGGTACGCGGTCAAGCACAATCCCTGGGCGTACTTCGTCAATGAACGCGGCACGTGCCAGAAGTACGACGTCCCCGTTGATCAGCTCGGTAGGGCCATCGCCACCGGGACGCTGCCGAATGTCGGAATGGTGATCCCCAACCTCTGCAACGACGCGCACGACTGCTCGCTGGGCACCGCGGACACCTGGTTCAAGGGCTGGATGGCGAAGGTCTTCAACGGCCCGGACTGGAAGTCGGGACACCTCGCCGTGGTGCTCACCGCCGACGAGGACGACAGGTCCGCAGGAAACACGGTGCTCACGGTCGTCATCCATCCCAGCCAGCGGGCGCACGTGGTCACCGCCGCGCTGACCCACTACTCGCTGACCCGCCTCTACGAGGACGTTGCCGGTATGCCGTACCTGTTCGGTGCGGCGTCGGCTCCTTCGATGACCACCGCGTTCGGGCTCCCGTTAAGGTAGCGACCCCCAACCCGCGCGAACGCATCGGCCTTGCAGCGTGCACTATTGCCCGCCGCAACCCGTGAGAATGAAGATGAGAGAAGAGACCACGAAGGAAGGGCAATCTTGACATCCTCCCGGCTGTGAACGGCCAGGATTCCAACTGCTATGCGACCTTGGGGGGCCGTGCATGTTGAGGTTCACGCTTCACAGACCGAGCCAGAACTCTCAGGTCTCCACGTGCTGTCACGGCATGTCCTGCCGCGATGTTTCTGGCCGCGTTCACGTCGGCGTTCGCCCTGTGTCCGCAAGAAACGCACACGAAAGTCGCTTGGCTCTTGCGACTCTGCGATGCGATGGTCTTCTCGACCCAGTCTTTGCGCCGGTCACCGCCGGTGGCTTTCAACCGGCCGATCAGGGTCCGCACTTTCCTGCGGCGGTTCGACCCGCGCCGGGCGCGGGCGAGTCTGCGTTGCAGCCGCAGGAGCCGCTCGGATTCCTTCAGGCTCAGCCC
>DASRUA010000409.1:0-20828 GCA_035655615.1 Dermatophilaceae bacterium | reverse complement strand
CCGGGTGGGGTCGTCGTCGGTGGTGGCGTACGCGTCGTGGCTGTCGAGGTCGAAGTGCATCCGGGCGTAGCGGAAGTAGTTCTCCTGGCGCCACCTCGAGCCCATCCGGTAGATGACCTGTTCGACTGGCAGGTCGCCTCGGGTGGTCAGGATGTGGATCTGCCGGGTGCTGTCCTGGCCGTGCTCCTGCCTGCCGGTCTTGTTGTTGGCCACCAACAGGCTCACCTGCCGCATCGTGAACACCTGGTCGTCGTCGATGGACAGATCCACGGTGGTGTCCGCGACCCGCCACTGGTGGGTTCGCCCGGTCTCGTCGGTGTAGGTGAGGTCGGTGAATAGGTCGGGGTCGACGTCCTCGGCCAAGCCCTTACGCCAGGTCAGCACGTCAAAACCCTGGGCATCCATTTGGGCGAACAGGGCTGGGGACCAGCCGCCGCGGTCGAACCCGACCAGGACCCGCCGCTGGTCACCCACAGCCCGACGAAGGTCGGGTAGGAGTCGTCGTAGCTCCATCGCCAGGGACGCGCCGGGGTCGGCCATGACGACCAGGACCGGGTCCCCGGACGCATCCGAGACCCACGTCTCCACCGTTGCGGGGGCGGGGAACTTCAGGCGGGACAGGTGGGTTTTGGCGACTTTGCGCCCGCCTTGGTAGGCGCGGACGTGCCCGTCAACGTAGAACACCGCTAACAGGTCTGGGTTCGACTTGTCCAGGCGTGCCACGTGGGCGGCGGCCATCGCGGCCAGGAGCTCGTCGGCCCGCCCGGTGGCAGCAAGGGCGGTGATCTTGGCTCGGATCGTCTTGACCTCCGGTCCCCGGTCCAACCCGAGCACCCGGCCCAACGCGACCGGGTCGATCCTGGTGGAGCCTTCGGCGCGTGGCTCACCGGCCAACGCCCGCAGCACGCCCTCGACGAGCATCGCGTCCAGGCCGTAGAACCCATTGCGTAAACACCCGAAAACCGTGGTGGCACAGGGCAACAGGGCGGTGGCCTCCAGGGCGGGGATCGCCAGCAGGAGTCCCGCCAGCGGTACCCGTGCGGCGGGGGTGAACACGGGGTCGGCGTGGGTCAGTTTCCCCCACCGGGCCGCGGCCCGCTCGGCGTCGCGGTCGGCCGGGGGCGGTAGCACCGGCAGGTCAGCTTGGGGTCCGGGCTGGGGTTGTTCGGTGGGGGTGGCCGGTTCGGGTGTGGGTTCGGGCAGTGCCCGGCGGACGCTGAAGGTCGAGACGCCGACTGCGGCGGCGATCGCCCGCAGCGACGCCCCGCCCTGGCGGCGGCTGCGGATGTCGGCGACCACGGCGGGGGTTAACCGTGATGGCCCCTTGGGGCCACGTTTGTCCTGGGCAAGGCCCTGGGCGCCGGCGGTGTCAAGCTCCTTGCGCCAGCGCCACAAGGTGACGGTGGTGACCCCGAACGCGGTAGCCACCTGCAACGCGCGGGCCGCCTTGATGCGCACCAGCTGGACCGCTGCCAACCGCCGCCCCAGGTCGTCGCCGGCGTCCCACGCGTTGCACAGCTCCCCGCGGATGAACACCCGCCCGCCGTCATCGTCGGCTACCAGGGCGGCCGCGTCCCCGATCAGGACTGCGCCTGCGGGAGCCAGGGGTAGGAGCTGCTGGGTAGTCATGACGCCCATCATCTCCACCCCCAGATCCAGTTGATATGTTACACAAATTATATCACTGATGGGGTGAGAAGACAAACCAGATCCACGATGAACATGCAGGTCAGCCGCGCGTCGGCAACTTCACAACGACAGCTATGTCAGGAGCCCTGGCCCTTGCCCGGGAACACATCAACTATCAACTACGGGGTTTCAAGGTTTACGACTTGCCACCCGCGGTAGTCGCGAGTGGTCACACTCGCCATGGTTCACATCTCGTTTCCGCGACGGAGTTCTGGGCCGGGCTGCCCCGGCCCAGAACCGTCGACCAATCGTTGTCAGCCGCAGGATGACTTGTATATGGCGGCTGCCCCTTCACCCGTGAGGTTGTCCTTGGTGATGATCGTGAACCCGGTTTGGATCTTCTTCACGGTCGGCTTGCCACTAAGCGCGGCGAGTGCCTGGGCAACTCCGTCCTTACCGATGGTTGCCGGCTGTTGAGCCACCAGAGCCTGGACAGTCCCTGCCTGAAGGTCCTTGACCTGAGCCGGACCAGCGTCGAAACCGACGATGCTCACGGAGCTGGTCTTACCCGCCTGCCTCACCCCAGTTGCAGATCCTTCGGCCGAGAACAGGTTGGTTCCGAAGATACCGGCGATGTCGGGATCCTTCTGCAGCGCCGCAGTCACCAGCTTGGCCGCCGTTGCGGGATCGTCGTGGCTGTACTGAACGCCCAGGTACTTGAACTTCGGATCTGCCTTCGCCGCCGCTTCAAATCCGGCAACGCGGGCATCCGTCGTGGAAATACCGGGGTCTACCGAAATAGCCAGCACCTTGCCGCCATTTGGCTTCAGCTTCTTGATGGCATCGAATGCCGCCTTCCCGCCACCGGTGTTGTCCGAGGAAATCTGCGAGACGGCGAACGATGGGTCATTGACGGTCGTATCAACCAAAACGACCTTGATACCCGCGTCCGCTGCCGCCTTGAGCGGGCCTTGCATGGCCGCTACATCGGTTGGTGCTACTAACAATGCGTCCGGCTTCGAAGCCACGACGGCATCGATCACCGGCTTCTGCAGCGTTGGGTCGAACTTCTGCGGTCCCTGCATCGCCACCGTCGCACCACCAGCCTTGGCAGCCTCCTGGATACCGCACTGCATCGTGACGTAGAACTCGTCCCCGATGACCCCTGGGACAAACGCAATCTTGACCGCACCCGCCTTGGCACTGGTCGAGGCGCCCGTTGACGATCCCGTTGTGCCGGAGGACGAACATCCGGTGAGGACGAGAACCGCAGTAGCGCCAACAGCCAGGACGCACAACACTGATCTATTCCACTTCATTTCGATCACTCCCTATTCTCTTTTGTTGAATGGAGCTTTCCGCTGACGAGTCTTCGCCAGAGTCCCTGTGGCTTCCCGCCACGAAGCGCCGACGCCCGACGGGTCTGGTCGACGTACACCGCACCGATCAGCACGGCACCAACCGCGACCTGCTGCCAGAAGGGCTGCACCCCGGTGATCACGAACCCGTCTTGCAGTACCGCGGGGATGAACAGACCAACGACCGTGCCGAAGACGGTACCGAAGCCACCGAAGAGCGACGTACCTCCAATGACAACTGCGGCGATCACGTTCAGGTTTGTCGCGGACTGTCCCGCGACAGCAGTGGTGCCAAACTGCGCTAGCGAAAGAATCCCCGCCAGTCCAGACAGTCCGCCCATGAGGGCATACACCGTGATGAGGTGGCGGTCGACCTTGACGCCCACCCTGCGGGTGGATTCCTCACTGGACCCCACGGCATAGGTGTAACGGCCAAACCGCGTGAAGCGGAGAACGATAGCGCCGATGACAACGACGACAAGTGCGATGACCGACAGTATCGGCACGCGCCCGAAAATGTTGCCGTATCCGATGCCGTCACTCAACACGGTGGGTACTTCACGGATATCGATGCCACCAGAAATAATCTGGGCGAAGCCGAGGGACATGCCCAAAGTCCCGAGTGTCACGATCAAAGGCGGCACTTTTGCCTTGGCGATGAGTACGCCGTTGATGATGCCCCAGCCCAGGCCGCACAAGATGGCCACCGCGATGCCGATCGTTGCGACGCCCCATCCGTCACCACCGATCGAACGCATCACAATGGCCGATACCATGCCGGAGAAGACCAGAACCGATCCGATCGACAGGTCAATACCCGCGGTGATGATCACGTAGGTCATGCCGACCCCCAGCACCGCAAGGATCGACGCGTTCTGAATGATCAGCCGCATGTTCCCGAACGTTGCGAAAGTATCCGGTGCAAGAATACTGAAGATCGCGATGATTGCAAGAAGCACGAGGAGGATCTGGAAGGCCTGCGCCTTGAACAGCCTCTTGACCAGGCCATCCTCACTCTCGAAGTCTTCAGGATCCTGCTGCACCGATCCCGCGCCTGGCGAAGACTCTTCGACGGGGTTTTCTACTGTACTCATGCGACACCCTTATCGATCGCGCCGGTCATTAAGCTGACTAGCTCTTCCATCGAGGTTTGTGACGCCTGAAGCGTGGCCACTCTCGTCCCCAGACGCAAGACCTGGATGCGGTCCGAGACCTCCATGACTTGGGGCATCACGTGGCTGATGAACACGACAGCCACGCCCTTGTCGCGAACCTTGCGGATGGTTTCGAGAACGTTCTTTGTCTGGCGAACACCTAGCGCCGCAGTCGGTTCGTCGAGGAAGACGACCCGGTTGGCCCAGGAAACCGCGCGGGCGATCGCGATCGCCTGGCGCTGCCCGCCGGACATGCTGCCAACCGGCGAGGTGAGGGACCGCACTGGTGCCCCCAGTTCATCGAAGGCTGCACGGGATTCCATGCGCATCTGCCTCGTCTTCATGAACCCGAGGATCCCAGCCAGTCCGTCGTGCATGATCTCGCGGCCAAGGTACATGTTCTCCACCGGATCGAGATGCGGCGCCAAAGCAAGGTCCTGGTACACGGTCTCAATACCCATCGCTCTCGCCTGGGCGGGGTCGGTCAGCTTGACCGGCTGCCCATCGAACAGGATTTCCCCGCTGTCTATGGCCAAGTTTCCCGAGAGAGCTTTGATCAGAGTCGACTTTCCGGCACCATTGTCGCCGATGAGCGCTGCCACTTCCCCGGGATAGAGATCGAAGCTCGCATTGTCCAAAGCCCGGACATGACCGAACATGCGGGAAAGCCCTCTCGCCTCCAGTAGTGGTGCAGACATTGCTAAGCCCCTTCACTCGAGAACCACGCACGGCCGGTGGTTGCCTTCACACACTCATCCAGCCGCCGCTCGATACGGCCTTCTGGCCCATCGACGGTCGCCAGAAGCCGTTTGATACTGGTGCTGCCCCTGTCGAGTCCGACGACGGCCTGGGCTTTCATCGCTGCTCCTGTCCAAGACTCGCCGGCCACCCAAAGCCAGGGGCGCCGACAAGCACGCTGGCATCGCCGTCGACCTCCCAAGCACCGAACGCATGCGGGACAGCCAGCACCTGTCCGGAAGAGACCTGAATACTCTCGTGAGCACCGACCAGCATCGCATTGCCCGACAACACGAGCACGACGGCGAATCCAGAGCCAATCCTGTCAGTGGAACCTGGCACGGGGGCGACATGATGCAACGTGAAGAACGGATCCGCGTCGACCGGCAGAACGCTCTTGGCCTCGGGATGGCGAACCGCCAGGTCGTTGCGCACCACCAAGCGGCCAAGCCTCGAGTGTGGCAAGGCCATGGTGGAGACGGCTTGCATGGCAGCATCGAAGCCAATGCCCAGATGAGACTCTTCGCGCGTTGAGGTCGTGATCGACCACTCGAGCACAATCGAAAAGTCCGTCGGCTCCTGCACTTCCATGACAAAGACCCCCGCATCAATGGCGTGCACCGTGCCGGCGGGCACGAGGATTCCCATTCCTGGCGTCACCTCGACCCGGTTCATGTGACCGAGCATCCAGTCGCCGTCTTGGGTGTCGCGTCGGCTTGCGAGTTCATCTGCGTCAATGTCCGTCTTCCACCCCAGGTGCACAGCCGCACCTGGTTCGCTGCCCAGCACCAACCACGACTCTGTCTTTCCATAGGGGCAGTCCAGATGGCTACGCGCGAATGAGCGGTCCGGGTGGGCGTGCACGGGTAGCCGCTGGCCTGCATCCAGCAACTTGACCAGGATGCCGACATCACCGGCATTGCGCGCCGCGGCGTGTTCGGGCCCAGTCCACGACGCGGGGTCATCTGAGACGAGGTCACGCAGAAGCTCGCCCGATTCAGTTCGCGATAGTCCAATCATTTCCTCGTCGGCTCGCGAGACCGTCGCGGCCAGCCACTCTTCCGGTTGCCGGGCTGACGTCGTCTGAATACCGCGCAACGCGGCAATCCGGTCTCCCCCGAGGTAGAAGTGGTCGATCAGGTTCGGCGCCAGCACCAAAGGCATCATTGCGAGTCTCCCTTTCCAATCGGGCAGGGTGGGAGTTCTCCGGAGCCCCGCTCCAACAACTCCGTCTCAATGAGGATCTCTTTGGGCGTGGTCTCGGGTGAGTCCATGAGTTGTGTCAGACGCTCGATCGCTGCGTTGCCGATGCGATGGGGATCCTGATCTATACAGGTCACACCAGGCTTGAGCGCTCCGGCAAGCGCGAAGTCGCCAAACGAAATAAGCGCGACGTCTATGCGATTCAGACCGTGCAACGCGTCGATCACTCCCATACCCGACCTCGGATTCGCGGCGAAAATAGCCGTCGGGGGCTGCGGCAGGTCCAGAAGCATGGTCGTTACCGTCCTGGCCGAATCGGCCTCTGCCGCCGAAAGCGGCGACATTGCGGGATCAACGTCAATGTCGTGCTCGATGAGCGCCTGGTCATAACCATGGGCGCGTTGAATGATGGTGCTGAATCGGTCGTCCCGACCAACGAACGCGATTCGGGTATGACCCCGCGAGATGAATCCTTCGATGGCCTTTCTTGTTGCCTTGTTGTCATCGACGACAACGGAGTCGAATCCTTCCTTGCGCCGGTCGATCATGACCACTGGGGTTGTCGACCGATATCGCCCCAAATAGCTATGGTCCCGGGCAACCGGGGCAAGGATGATGCCGCGGACCCGCTGCCCCGTGAGACGTAGGAGCTGGCTGCGTTCACGACCCGAGTCGAATCCGGTGCTGGCGAAGATCACGCTCAGCCCATCCTCAAGGGCTCTGTCTTCGATGGCACTGACCAGCGAGGAAAAGAAGGGGTCAGCAATGGTGTCGACCAAGACACCAATAGCATCTGGCACACCGGACTTCAGTGCTCGGGCCCTCGTATCGAGCACGTAGTCCAACTCCGAAATCGATCGCTCCACTCTCATCCGGGTGGCGGGCCGGACAGATGCCTCGTTATTGACGACACGCGAGACAGTCTTGATGCTCACTCCTGCATGAGCGGCAACGTCCTTGAGGCCCGGGCGAACGTTCACGAGCACCCTCCCGGCGATGTGACAACCAGGTCCCCGCAAGCGTTGGCGCTCCCGCCCCCCGCACCCGATACCGGCCTCGACAAGGCAGCGGCCTGCGTATTTCGAGCCGACCTCCTGCGGACAGACCACAGTGAAGAATCTGTCCCGCTGGATAGCTCCGTCCCGAGCTCCATTCGCCCACACTTGGGGCTCCATGACAACGTTGTCAAGAGCAAGATCAAAAAGGGACATATCGTAATCGAACCTTGACAGTCGCAAGGCCCCACCCGTGGGATCCCGGTCCCGCTGACCGAGGTCGGACGAGTGCTCTGGGTCAATGCGCCCATCGTCCTGGTCCAACCAGTCAGCTGGTCGCGGACACTCGAAGACAGGGCGAGGGAAGTGCGTCTCAGATGCCGCCCTGGACGGGCTCGGACGTCGACCGGTAGCCATCAGTCTCACCCAGGGCAAGGCACTGCGCCAACGGCTGCACGCCGTCTGAGGTCGCTGCTCCCTCCAGGCTCGCGGCGGCAACACAGGCCCCGAGCCGCAGGCACTGCACGACCGGCAGTTCCTCATGCAGCCCGTAGATCACCCCCGCAGCAAAAGCGTCACCGGCTCCGGTCGCGTTGCGCACCGCCGAACGCGGCAGACACACCGACCCCTGCCGCCAGAGCAGCCCACCGGGTGCGGCGGCCACGCACCCAGCGGGAAAGTGCACGGCAACCAGGCGCGAGACGCCGAGCTCCACCAGGGCCATGGCAACGGACTCCAGCGCCCCCCAGTGAGGATGCCCGTCCACGTCCACTGGCCCGATCTGCGCACCCGCCAAGGCGGCCGCCTCGATCTCGTTGATCACCAGGTAGTCCAGGTTGGGCAGGCACGGCAGCGCCACCGCGCGGATCTCCTCGTCCGGCAGCGAGACCAGCTCCATGGTGGTGCGCATGCCCACCGACTGTGCTGCCTGCAGCAGGGATGCCCAGCCGTTCCCACCACCCTGGCCGGGTGCATCCATGAGCGGGTGCAACCCGGGTGCCCCAGCGTGCAGGATCTTCGCACGGGAGCCAGTCACATCGACGTCTTGTGCTGAGAGCAGTGCGCTTGCCCCGGGGTGGTGGAAGAACGTGCGAGTACCGCCGTCGCGAACAACCATCGCGTCGGTGAACGAGGTGGCCACATCCGGTACCGTTCGCAGGGCGCTCGTGTCGATGCCCAGTGCCGCGCAGGCGTCACGCACCAGCCGGCCGTGCGCGTCGTCCCCCACCACACCTGCCAGTTCGAGCGGGAACACGGCGCCGAGCCGACGCAGGTCCACCGCCAGGTTCAGGGCCGGCCCGCCCGTGCTCACCGAAACGTCCCTGATGAGGGTGAGCCGCTCCTGGTCGGGGTAGGCGTCGATGACCTTGGCCAGGTCCACGACGATTGAGCCAACGCACAGCACGCCTGACCGGGTCGACGCCACCTCAGCCCTGTCTGAGCACAGGGTCGGTGATGGCCAGATCTTCCTCCAGGGTGCGCCTCGCGAGCAGTGCCTGACTGTGCAGCGACTGGTGGTACTCCTGCACGGCCTGCTCGGGGCTCAGGTCCCGGCGCAGCACTGACCGCATGAGACGCACCAGGTCGCTCTGCGACTCCGCCTGCTGGATCTTTCGTCCGAACAGCGCAACTCGGGCACCATGCCGCTCCGCCTGCGACAACAGCTCGAAGGTGTCTCGCGTCGTCCCCGCAGCCCCTCCGAGGACACCGACCACAAGAGCGGGGTCGTAATTGACGAGTTCCTCCAGCTCGTCCGGCCCGTTGAAAGCCACCTTGAGAAACAATGGCCGTTCGGTGCTCGTCAGGCCGGCAAGGGTCCTCACGATGCTGTCGTTGATGAAGGCGCCCACGTCCTGCCCGGACAGGCCGACGGGCGCGTTCGGGTTGAAGACCTCGAGGATGTGACGCAGCCCGGCGGCGCGGGCATCGGCACGGAAACGGGCGTAGGCCTCCAGGGTCGCCAGGTCGAGATCGCGGTCGTTGTTGAAGGTGATGGAATACAGCACGAGGTCGCAAAATGCACTGACCGACTGGAGGTCGGCAGACCGGAACGGTCGCGACGGCCGCTGCGGGTAACCGCCACCGCGCTGATTCCAGATGTCGGTGGCATCGTTGGCCCGCACCACAGGCGTAACCGGTGAACCCTCCAGCACCCGGTCCCGGGCCAGCTGCTCACCGTTGGACGCGGAGGTAAGCATGATGTCAACCGTCTCATCCCGTACTAGGGCGGTCATCGCTTCCAAGTACTCCTGGCGTGAGCGAAGACGCAGCGGGGTCTGACCCGGCGCCATGCCGGCCGCAGCCACCCCAAAAGCCATGTCGGCGTCCTTGGCATCGGCAATGATGAAATCGTCGGGCGTGTACCCACCCGCCAAGATCGTGGCCAGCTTGCGGTCCAGTGCTTTCATGGTCTCGCTCTTTCCATCGGTTTCCGCAGGACGACCTGGCGGTCATCCGGTTCACGACTCTTCGATCAGACCCTGGCGGCTAGGTCGACCAGCTCGACGATGCGCCCGGCTCCCTTCTGGTGCAGCCGCCACCGTTGCGACATGTCCTGCTGCCAGACGATCATCGTCGAGGCAATCGGACACGTCGCAGGGGTCGGCCACATACGCTGCGGGGCCAGCCATTCGCGGCCAACCCTGGCCTTCAGCCGGTTTCTCATCCGGCCATGGCCGGGCTGGGGCGGTCTGCCCATTGATGCCTCGGCGTAGCGCGCCGAACCGGCGATCGCGGCGATCAACCTCGTGATTCTGCGAAAACCCGGGCGCCGCGCCTCGGTCACATCGAGGCCTGGACGGAAACCCGGAAGTCACCACGAGATACATCTAATACCCTCATCAATAGGCAGTGACAACGGGAGGGGTCCGCTGTGGGCGAAGGGGTGTTGATTGGCCTGGATGTGGGGACGACGTCAAGCAAAGCCGTGGTTTACACCACCGAAGGTCAGGCGGTTGCTGACGGACGAGCCCCTACCATTTGGAGCACCACTCCGGCGGGGGTCCAGATGGATGCCCGCGACCTGCTCGCCGGCGCCATTGAAGCGGTGAACCAAGCCCTCGCGCAGACCTCGAGCGTTGCCGTCCTGGGGCTGGGAGTTGCGAGCATGGGCGAGTCCGGTGTGTTGCTGGATCGACATGGTCGGCCAGTGGCACCGGTGATCGCCTGGCATGACACCAGGGACCGTGTTGAGCTCGCTGAGCTGGACGCCCGGTTGGGTGCCGCCACGTTCAGCGCTCGCACCGGACTGCCGTTCCTACCGCAGTGGTCGCTGACGAAGCATCACTGGCTGGTGCGCCACCACCTCGAGGCCACAGAGGCCGTGCGTCGCTTGAACATCGGCGAGTGGATCGTCCTCGGGCTGGGCGGCGAGGAGGCCAGCGAGCTGTCCCTGGCGTCGCGTACAGGCTGGCTGGACTTGGCAACTCGCACCTGGTGGGCTGAGAGCTTGTCGGCGACAGAAATGAAGGAGTCCCTGCTGCCGCCGCTGGTGACCGCCGGGACGGCGCTGGGAGGTGTGGCCAACAGCGAGGTCTCGACCGCGCTCGCTGATGCCGTTCTGACCGTGGCCGGTCACGATCACCAGGCGGCCGCTGTCGGTGCGGGGGCTGTTCATGCGGGGGACGAGCTGGACTCGTGCGGGACGGCAGAAGCGCTGGTGCGAACCGTGCAACCAAACCTGCCGGAGGAAACCATCGCCGAGCTGGCACGTGCCGGGATCACTACGGGTTGGCATGTACTGGCTCAACGCTGGTGTCTGCTTGGCGGCACGGAAGGCGGGCGCACCTTGCAGCGCGTACGCGCACTGCTCGGTGAGGATGGTGAGGATCTGGATGCTCTGGACGCGGCCGCGTTAGCCGTCTCGCCCTTGGAGGTGCGAGGACTCGTTCTTGAGGTGACCTCAGAGAGAGTCGTGGTCAAAGGCGCCAATGAGAACACCCGACCCGAGCACATCTGGAGGTCGGCGCTGGAGCACGTGACCAGGGAGGCGAAGTTGACCCACGTAGCGATGTCCAGGCTGTCGGGCCCACTTCGTCAGCTGGTTGTAACCGGCGGGTGGAGCAACAGTCGCGCCCTGCTACACGTGAAGCGCGACATGCTCGGCCCGTTGGAGCGCTCCGGTGTCAGCCAGGCCGGTTGTCGGGGCGCGGCCCTCCTCGCGGGTCTGGCCGCTGGAGTGTATGAAACCACCGATCAGTTCCCCGACCCCGCATGACCAGAGCCCGGATTGCGAGGGCAGTTTCCAAGACGAGGTGCGATGCCAAAATTCGCCACGTCGCGGGCCATTGAGTGGAGTATTCCGCCAGCATCACCTGTCCTGGCTGAGTTGAAGGCGAAGGACACCTGAGCTAACGCTGTCACCGGGTGCTGGCAACCGCAGTAGCCTTGAGGCGCTCACAGTCACTCATCGATCGCGCCGCTCAGGTCACTGGAGGCGCCACCTGAGGCGACGGTGCTGCCCGATCCGGGCCGGGCATAGGCGCCTGAGCGATCGGCGTTCTGGCATCATCGAAGATCAGAGGAAAACCGTGATATCGGCAGAGGGCTTACTTTTCGACTGTGACGGCGTGCTGGTCGACTCCGATGAGGCGGCCGCGCATGCCTGGAACATCTGGGCGGCGGAATATGCGCCCGGCTTCGACTTCGTCCGGGACATCACCCATGGGCGCCCCGCTGGCGATACTGTCGCGGAATTGGTACCAGCGCAGGACCTCGATCGTGCCAAGCTAGCTTTGATACAGCTCGAGATCGACACGGCGCCGATGGTCCACGCCCTTCCAGGGGCTGTCGAATTGCTGAGCCTGCTTCCGCAGGACAGCTGGACGGTCGTCACATCGGCTGTCCTCGCGGTCGCACGCGCGCGGCTGAGTGCGGCAGGACTGCCCTGCCCAGACGACATCGTGACGGCGCAGGACGTGGGCCAGGGAAAACCTGCGCCCGACCCGTACCGCATCGGGGCCGAACGGCTAAGGATTGCGCCAGCACGTGGCGTGGTGTTTGAGGACGCTGAAGCGGGCGTGAGCTCGGCCCTGGCAGCCGGGATCGGACTGACAGTCGGCGTTGGCGAACGAGGGTTGCGCACGCGGGCCCACCTTGTGGTGGCAGACCTGCGCAATATCCGCTACGACGGGAGCGTGCTCGATCTTCGGAAAGCACACATCCTGCGTCATCCCGATCCGACGCAGCCACCGGTCATCCCAGTGCAGCGAAGCAAGGTCAGGAAGACGGCCTGACCGACCAGGCGTCCACGGTGGCGAGAGCACCCATGGTGTGCAAGGACGCGAGGGCACGCAGGTAGGCATCGGTGAAGCGGGGGTCATCCACCAGGTCACCGAATATCTCCCGCTGGGCCAAGAAGGCAGTCGGCTCCTCCGGCTGCCGCGCCGCCGCAGCCATCAACTGCTCCCGCAACGGATCCACGACCTCGATCGAGTGGCCGGCATCGTCGACCCCCTCGGCGTAACGCGCCCAGGCTGCGATGACCAGGGCCGAGCGCTCGATGGGGCCACCATGAGCCAGGTTGTGGCGCACCGACGGGAGCAGGAACTTCGGGATCCGGTCTGAGGTGTCGGCACATAGCCGCGCCAAGGTGTCGCGGACATATGGGTTTGAGAACCGTTCAACCAGTGTGCGGCGATAGTCATCGAGGTCGACCCCGGGCACCGGCGGCAGCGTCGGGGCTGCCTCGGTGGCCATGAACGTGTTGAGGAAGGCCCGGAAGGTCGGATCCTGACACACTTCATGGCAGTAGCCGAAACCGGCCAGGGCACCCAGGTAGCAGACGACCTGATGTCCGGCGTTGAGCATCCGCAACTTCATCAGCTCGTACGGCGCGACGTCCTGGACCAACTGAACCCCCACCTCCTCCCAGGCCGGTCGGCCAGTCGGGAAGTTGTCCTCCAACACCCATTGGGTGAATGGCTCGCAGACCACCGGCCAGACATCGTGCACGCCGAATTGCTCGGCCAGAGCGGCCCGGTCAGCATCGGTGGTGCCTGGGGTGATGCGGTCCACCATGGAGTTCGGGAAGGCCACCGACTGATCGATCCAGTCGGCCTGGGCGGGGTCGAGTAAGCGGGCGAAGGAAAGGATGGCTCGACGTGCCACGTGCCCGTTGCCCGGCACGTTGTCGCACGACATCACGGTGAACGGGGCGATCCCCCGGCTGCGACGCAAGGCCAAGGCTGCTGTGATGAGTCCGAAGGCCGTTTCGGGCTCGGCCCCCGGCTGCAGGTCGGGCTGGATCGATGGGTGTCTCACGTCAAACTCTCCCGTCAGCGAGTCAATCAGGTATCCACCCTCGGTGATGGTCAACGACACAATCCGCACTGATGCGACGGCCATCGCCTCCACGACAGCCCGTGTGTGGTCATGGAGGTACATCATGCCGGTGATCGACCCGATAATCCGGGGCTCCAGCCGACCATCGGGATGCTTGATGACCAGGGTGTAGAGGCCGTCCTGGCCGTTGAGCGCGTCGACGATCCGGCGGTCGTGCGGCAGCACACCGACCCCCCGCAACGCCCAGTCGAGGTCGCGTCCCGACGCCATCAGCCGGTCCAGGTACATCGCCTGGTGGGAGCGGTGGAAGCCGCCCACCCCCAGGTGCATGATGCCAACCGACATCGCCGCCCGGTCGTAGGTCGGCACGCGGATCCGTCCGGCCAGCTCCGGCAAGGTGGTCCATGCCACGGCGGTACCCGCGACGGTGGAACCCATGGTGTCCACGCCCCTCAGCGGTTCGTGTAGCCGCCGTCGATGGGCAGCGACACACCGGTGATCATGGCAGCATCGTCACCCAGCAGGAAGGCGATCGGGCCGGCGATGTCGTCCGCGGACGCCCATCGGTGCAGGGGCATCTGCGCCAGGAAAGGCTCACCGATCTCTGGACGCCCCCAGTAGAACTCGGACATCTCACTCATCACGACGGTCGGATTCACGCTGTTGACCCTGATGTTGTACTGGCCCAGTTCCAGGGCACACACCCGGGTGATGTTATCGAGCGCGGCCTTGGACGAGCCGTAGGAGACGTGCCCGCTGAGCGCCACCAGGCTGGCCTGGCTGGAGACGTTGACGATGGAACCGCCACGTCCCGCGGCGATCATGGACCGTGAGGCATATTTGATCACCAGCAGGCTGCCCCGAGCGTTGATGCTGATCACCTTGTCGAACACATCGATATTGGTCTCCTGGGGGGAAGCGATCTCACCGCCCCAGCCACCGCAGTTCACCACGCCCCAAAGCTCAAGACCCTCCACCGCATCCCGGACGCTGTCCTCAGAGGTGAGGTCAAAGGACACGGGCCGCGCGCCGGTCGCGGAAGCCACCTGTTCCAGCTTCTCCACGGACCTGCCCCCGGCAATCACGTCGGCTCCCTGACTGATCAGGCGGTGCACGGTGGCACCGCCGATATCTCCCGTGGCGCCCGTCACGAGAATTTTGCGCCCTGCGAAGTCGGTCATGACTTGCCTCATTCCTTGAGGGGTGAGTGTCGCCCGCTGTTGACTCGACCGTACCGGCCGGGAGCTCACGCTGACACCCTGCCAAGATGTGGCTGAGGTCGCGGGTGACTGGGTAGAGCTCGTGGTCGTATCGCGGGTTTCTGGGTTGGTTGGGTCAGCTCACCAGTTCCTCGGTGAGCTCCTGGAACCGATCAAAACGCGGGTCATAGTCGAAGGTCTCGCTCGGGTCGACGGGGTCCTCCAGCTCCATCTCCGCTCCGGTTACCTCGTGGCCAGAGGCCGCCCAGCCCAGCCGGGCGGCGCCGAGGGCGGTGACATTTTCGGCGCGGCACCGCTGGACCGGGCGTCCCAGCACATCAGCCAGCAACTGCTGGAACCTCCGGTCCCGGGTGCCGCCCCCCACCAGGCGCAGCTCGGCCACGGCAGACCCGGGCAGGGTCGCCACCGCACGCCGTGTCAGGAAAGCCACTGACTCAAGCGAGCTGCGCAGCAGGGTATTGCGACCCGAGTCCAGTCCCAGCCCGTGCCAGCCCGCTGATCCCGACGGGACCGGCCGGGGCAGCCGCTCTGCGGCGAAGTACGGCAGGAAGACAACCGACCCGACCTCGTCCGGGTCGCTGTCGAGGGAGCCGTAGAGCTCGGCCCAGCCGGCGCAGACCACCTCGCGCACCCGGGCAAGGGCCAGCCCTCCATTCATGGGGGCGGCCATGGCGTAGTAGTCACCGGTGGCCGAAGCGAAGGTGTGATGGCTCGGCATCGCGTCCGGCTGAGGCTTGGTCCTGGGGGAAATGACCTGAATCCCGGTCCCTACAGTCACGATGAGCTGGTCGGACCCTGGGCTCGCCCCGACCAGGGTGGCAGCCGCGTCGCCGCAACCTACGCTCACCGGGATACCAACCGGCAAACCCCACGCCGAGGCCTCGGCCTGTGCCAGCGTCCCGATCGGGGCGGTCGAGGGCCAGACGTGCGGGAGCAGGCGCGCCTCGATGCCGGCAGCCGCGACCACAGGGGCACACCAGTCATCGGCGACCACATCCCACAGCAGGGTGGCCGACGCGTCTGACGGATCGGTCACCGGCTCCCCCGGCACCAACTGCATCCGCAACCAGTCCTTGGGAGCCACCATTGTGTCCGCGGCCTCGATGGCCTCGCGCTCGTGACGGGCCAGCCAGGCCAGCACCGGCCCGGCCATACCGGCAGTGAGCGGGTTGGCGAGGGTGGCCCGGACCGCCTCCGGAACCGCCCGCCATAAGGCCAGCTCCGCAACAGCCCGGCTGTCGGGCCACAAGATGGCGTCACGCACCGGGGTGGCGCCGCGAACCAGGACCACACCGTGCATCTGCCCGTCGATGCCCACCGCCATGACCCGTACGTCGGGACACTGCGACAGCACCTCGGCGACAGCTTCACGGGTAGCCGCGGCCCACTGGGCTGGCGGCGTCTCCGCCCAACCGTGATGGGGTGAGCTCACAGCGAAGGGACGATGCGCCACAGCCAGGGGCGTGCCCTGAGCATCCACCAGAGCGACCTTGACACCACTGGTCCCAAGATCGATGCCGAGGCTAACCTCGCGCCTTTCCACGCCATGTCCCCTTCCGATGTGCCGTCCGGTCTGATGCGATGTAGGAGCGGGGCCTCCTCCGCTCCCCACGTGGCGCCTCCCAGCGTGATGATTGGGAGCGTCATGTGGCACACGCGAGGGCGAGGAGGCTCACGATGGAAGCGTATTCCGGTAAGCAGTTTGTGGAAATCGATCTGCACCGTCGCCGGTCGGTGATCGTGCGGACCACCGAGGGTGGTGAGGTGCTCGAGACGGTGCGGATCGTTAATGACGTCGAGCGGTTGGCGTCGGTGATGGCCAGGGCTGGTGAGTGCCCGGAGGTGGTGTTGGAGGCCACCTACGGCTGGTATTGGGCTCGATGCGTTGCAGGCTGTCGCCTGCTTCTGCAACGCCGAAAACGGCGGGTTCGTTGTCGCAGGGATGGACACCAAACGAACACGGGGCGGCGAGCGCATCCGCAGCTTGCGACCCCTGGTCCGAGAGCAAGGCATCTGCGTCAAGTACAGGCGCGTCTTGGACTCACGGCGATTCCCACCCCCCGATGGCCTCGAGATCGATGCCATCGATGCGCCCGTGGACGGAGTTATCATTTTGATCGAGGTTCCGCCTAAACCGGAGGAGCTCAAGCCTTTCCTCGTCCATGGAGCGATCGTCGGCAACCGCTTGGAAGGTGCCTTCATCAGCATCGTGCGTCGACGTGGCGAAGCCTCCATACCCATCACCGCGCCAATGCTCCGGGAGGTTGAGAAGATGGTACCTACCGTAGAAACAGGACTGCCTGGGTCCAGAGATGAAATTCGACATGCGCGAGAGACAACTGCTGATCCACAAGCTGAGTACCCAGAAGCGCCGGCGAACTGTCAACGGCAAGCGAAAACTGACCAGTACGCGGCCCAGACGCCAAGTGCCGGAAGAGTCCGCAACTAGTCCGCACGAGCGTGAGAACCACCCCACGGCGTGCAAGCCGCTGAGAGGCGATCACGCACGAAATCAACAGGATTCGAGCCAACCCGCACACCCAGATGGCTCTTTTAATCCGTAGGTCGTGCGTTCGAGCCCGGCGGGCTATTCGACGCCATCGCCTCCAGATGGCTCGACAGTTGGCCCAGGTAATGGACGGGATCGACCCTTGACTCCAGGGTCAGCTTTCCAGTGTCATGATCGTGCTTCCACAGGACTGCGAGCCCAACCCCACGATGCTCGGAACCCAGCACCTCCCTCCCCAGTTGGAGGGCGTCTTCGTCGCGTCCAACAAGATGCAGGGCAAGCGCCCGGTTCGCCAGGTTGAAGACTACGTTTCCCTGGGGGTATAGCGATGCCCTCTCAAGTTCCTCGAGGCCGCTGCTCGGATCGAGGGGCAACAGGCAGAAACCCAGGTTGTTTAGAGCGTCCCCGTCTGCAGGACGCCCCTGGGCAGATTGTCATGGCCCTTGACAACGCAACTCCACCAAGCCGGCGAAGGTATCCGCAGCCTCCTGGATCCGACCTTCGTCCAAGTGATTGATCGCAGCCTCCACAAACTCGTCCGCACTCAGACCTCGCTCAGGGAGTGAGGTCTTGCGTGGTTCACTTGATTTGGAGAGCCATATGGACGCGATGGCTTCGGGGTGTCCGTTCTCCGTTCTGACCAGACAAGCTGGGGAAGTGGAACCTCTCCAGTTCTGGCACTCCGCCATTCCTGCATGAGGCTCGAAGTAGACCAGTCTCCGTACCGCGTTTGAGTGAAGCGATCCCAGATCCACAGGCCAATTTCATCAATCGGCATTGGCTCCGTGGGGAGCGCTAGGAACAGGGGGATCGGCGGCGGCTGCATACGGAGGAGCGACCGTAGGTCTTCGTTCAGGAGCCGTGTTAGCCATTCCCACACACGGTTCGAGAACCGGGATGACATCGCGTAGAGCATCCGTACATCCGCTAGGACCCAATCGGACTTCTCCATACCGTGTGCGGTGTCAAGCTGGGCGAACTCAGCTGAGAAGCGCTGTGCACCCAAAGCGCGACCCGTCGGCTTCACCTGCAAGAGATTCCATCGCAAGCCGCCGCGCTTTGTCGCGGCCGCCATCCGCGTCAATCGCTGCTTTGAGCAGCTCAGACCATCCCGACTCAGCCTGGCTCTGGAGTGCGCCCAGATAATCCGGACTCACTCCATCTGCCCAAAGTCCACCTTCTGTCATCGCAGGAATCGACGCCAGCATCCCAAGCCGGACGGCAATCTCCGGGAGCATGGCGGCACCCACAACGCGCTCGACGGGCACGTCCCGGCGCTCTAGCTCGGCCCATAGCGGCATAACCCGGTCCGCGGTCTCATGAGCGTCAGCCGATAATCCGTCGAGAGCTGCTTTGAGCCCCAACAGCAGACTCCCGGTCCCTTGTCCGCTCGGCGACTTCCGACGCTCCGTAAGAAACCGCTTTGTCGCGTCGTAGGCCACCGACCCGCTGACCACGCTTTGAGGCATTCCTCGACCGTGCAGGACCAGACCGCCGATCCGAACGTCCCTGACGCGTCGATCAGCTGCCCCCGACTGGGCGATCAGGTCTCGGCACTGCTCTCGACATGTGGGGCCTGCCTCGCTTTGCACGAAGTACGGGCATGACGGCGTCAGATTCGGGAGCGTACAGGAGTCGCTGTATGTCACCAAGGCATCCAACAGCAGAGATCTGACGTGGTCTGGCGCACGTTCAAAGAGCACGACGAGTCTCCCAGAGGCAAGTGAGGAGAGTGGGTTCAGTCACCATAGCCGCTTGCTCTCGACGCTGTCGTTGATCGCGAAGTCTGCGGCTAGGGATGCGGGCTGATAGTGACGATAGTGATCTGGGCCTCGCCCGGACCGTAGTGCCAGTAGATCCGCCAGGCCGAGGGCGTGTTGTTCTCGACGTAAGAGTCCCAAACCGTTTCCCCAGCAGCACCCTTCAAAGATGTGTACTTGTGTGACTGCAGACCGGGATGTCGCGGATTCTCCTGGAGTCGCGCGAGGGCGTTAAGAACCTTGCGCAGACGTCCGGCATGTTGCTTTTGAGCCTTCAATAACTCAAGACACTCAAGGGCTTCCTTCGTGAAGCGCAGTCCGAACGGAGTCGTCATCCGAGGACCCCAGGACCTTCACTCATCCTCTGAGCCGACGTCTTCCAGGTACTGCGAGAAGTCACCCAAGTCGACCGTCTCGCCCGCAGCGCTCTGCGCGAGGCCCCGAGCCAAGCTTGCCCTGAGTTGCTCGTTCTCCCACACGAGCAACTCACGCCGCGGGATGCTCGTGAGGGGGGTCAACAAGATCTCCCCGTCGTCGTTAACGGCAACCGCGTAGCGGTCGTCCCGCCGTACGCCTGCCTTACCGAACGCGATACGGGCACGATCGTCGGCGACCACTTCACCCAGAAGTTGGAAGTTTCCTTGCGTCTCCATGACCTATCCTCACGTCCGAAGTTGCTACGTTACCCCAGATCCAGTTGTTACGTTACCCCCAGATCCACTGGGGGTAACACCCACTTCACACAAAATGATTCCCCAACTTCCGAGCGACCCCAACATCGTTGTCCGTCTGGCGGCCGTGCTCAGAAGGCCCTCGTATCAGCGAACGCTCGAGAGGTCCGCCTAGTCCCTGGGCTGTTCGTTCGGACCCGACTACTCCGCTGGCAGTACCGCAACGAAGTACCGCAACACCACCACCGCAACCTGCTATCCAGCCGGGTTGGGTGGCGTCCTCCCGTGCTCAGCGACCAATATGGTTGCGGCTGCGTGAAGTTCGGGACGAAGAGGCCGCAGGTTCAAATCCTGTCACCCCGACCGTGTTCCGCAGGTCATCAGAGGTCCTTACCAGAGTTGGTGAGGGCCTCTCTTGCTGCCAGTACCGCAGCAAAATACCGCCAGTACCGCAACAAATCCGAACATTTGACCTTCTCATCAAATGGGCTCCCCCAGCCGGCGCAGCGTTTCGCTCGGGACGAAGAGGCCGCAGGCTAAACTCCTGTCACCCCGACCAGAATTCCCGCAGGTCATCTTCTGATTCCCGCAGGTCATCTTCTGAAGGAAGGGCTAGAAGGAGCACTTGAAGGGGCGCGCCCCAGCCTGCGCTGCGCTGACAGCGGACACGACAAACTGCCCGGAGACGGCCACGAAGCTGCCCGGTGGCGGACATGAAAACTGCCCGCTGACGGTCATGAGATCTGCCCGACACGATTCCGTCTGCCTCGCCGCGTCCCGCGGTTGAGGGACACCGTGAAGTCTGCCGAGGAGATCATGAATATGTTAGATGCGTTTGATTTGACCGGGTCGTTGCGTGTTGCCGGCGAGCTTGCCGGGGTCTCGCATCACACCGTCGCCAGGTACGTCGCTGTCCGAGATAGCGGCATGGCTGCTGGCGGGGTGAGGCGGCCGATGTTGATTGACGAGTTCCTGCCCAAGGTGGAGGAGTGGGTCGAGCGCTCCAACGGGAAGGTCCGCGCCGACGTCGCCCACGACAAACTCGTCGCTTTGGGCTTCACAGGGTCGGAGCGCACGACGCGCCGGGCGGTCGCGGCGGTGAAGAAGAACTACCGGCTGGGCCGGGTGCGGGTTCACCGCCCATGGGTCACCGAGCCTGGGATGTGGCTTCAGTACGATTTCGGTGACGGGCCGGTCATCGACGGGGTGAAGACGACGTTGTTCTGTGCGTGGTTGGCGTGGTCGCGGTTCCGGGTGGTGTTGGCGATCCGGGACAAGACCGCCCCGAGCGTGATGGCGGCCCTGGATG
>DASRUA010000408.1:0-2607 GCA_035655615.1 Dermatophilaceae bacterium | reverse complement strand
GGCCCAGAGCTGTCTGCTCGGTCGACCGGGGCCCCTGCCCGACTGACGCGCCACTCTCGCACGTCTAGGCGCGGGCGCTGGGTCGACTATGTCATGCACGAAATCGAGCGCTTGAGCGCGGGTCACGTGAGGTCCGATCACGAAGCTTGACGGCCTTCTTGTCGCGATCGTCGCCCAGGTCTTCCTCGGTGGCATCGTCAACCCGGTCCTGAGTACCGTCGGGAAGTCGATCGAAGAGCAGCCGGCGCCGATCTTCTTCGCATCCAACGCTGGCGTTTGGATCGCTGCTGCCGTCGCGCGGAGGCGACGCGGCAACCGGGATCCATGCTGTATCTGGTGCGTTCAGCGCACGCCAAGTCATCCCTCTGGGCTGTCTGCCGGTCCCCGTCCGCGCATCGACCGCCCCGCTCCGGACCCGGCCGTGATGGGAGGCGCATCGGGCGTCCGGGGGCCGTCGTCAGGGCCGCGCCCCTTCCTCTTGGTGAGAGAATCGGCGTGTTGGTGAGAGAATCGGCGTGCACACGGGAGGCTTGGACGCGCGGCCCACATCCTGGCCGCCGGGACCGCGCCGAGCCACTGGCGAACCCGACCCGCGAGACGGAGGGATCTGTCATGCGGAGACTCGCGATCGCACTGGCGGCTGGTCTGTTGATGGCGTCGGTCGCCGGGCCCGTCAGCGCCTCGGGACCGGCGACTCGTGGCTTCCTTCCGGCCACCGCCCACCCGCACGGCCACTCGCTTGTCGACATCAGCACGGCCTGGAATGCCTGGGCTATCTCACCGCCGGAAGCCAGCAACCCACTGCTGCTGGCACGCTGCGGGCAGAGCCCCATCGATCCCAAGATCTGGTTCTTGCCAGAACCGATCCCCGGAGGCCTGGCCACGTCCACCTGCGAGGTGCCGCAGGGCGCGTTCCTCGTCGTCTCACCCTTCTTCATGGAGTGTTCCCAGGCCGAGGCCTACCCGTTCCACGGGGACAACGAGGCGCAGCTGCGGGCCTGCGTGAAAGGCAATTTCGACCTTCTCAGCTCCGTGAAGGTGACCCTCGACCGGCGGACGGCGGCCGATCTTGACAAGTACGTCGTGACCACACGCCTCGATACTCTGCCTGCGAACAATCTCTTGGGTCCTGATCCGACGCTGACGATGAACAGGGGCATCTTCATGGTCATCGCGCCCCTCAGCCGTGGCACGCACACGCTGAGCGCGAACTGGGAGGTCGCGTCGATGGGTGTGCAAGGGGCGATCGCCTTCACGATCATCGTGCACTGAGCCCTTGCGCTGTCGATATCAAGCCTGATGGAAGGGAACACGCACCAAGAGGTCCACATGGATTGACGGCGGCTACGGCGGACTTACGTGCAGCGTGCTCGGCTCGGGGCCCGACGAGGCGCTCTTGCTGGCGGGGTGGGATCGAGCCGGCGAGCCATGCGCCCAGCCCACCCCTGGCAGTCGGGTGACATTCCCGCACGCCGTGTCATTCCGCAGGCCTCAAGGCCGTCGTGGATACCACCCTCTGGGACCCGCCTCTCGGATGAGCCGTACCCGGGACGCGTGGCGGAATCGAGAAGAAGGGGGACGGTCAGGTCACCCAGACCATGCTCGCCGCGACGGCGGCTGCCGGGTGCCGTCTAGAGTCATCGGCGCACGCCCGCCAGCATGGTGAGCCGGTCGCCGAGACCTCGCGTCCTTTCTGGTTCGACCTCAGGCGCTCAGGTAGCCGCACCAGCAGCGCGTTCGGCGCCAAGCCTTCCCCTCGCATGCTGCCGACGCTCGATCTCGATCACGATCGAGATCGAGAACAGCCCCGCGAGGATCCACGCGCTGGAGCCGACAAACGAGAGGACCAGGCTGACCTGCTGGACCGACGCGAGGATGTCTGCCAGGGGTGTGCCGTTCTCAAGTGCTCGTTGGAGGGCAAGCACGAGCACGACGCCGAGGGCGACGGTTCCTGCAACGACCAGTCCGGCCAGAGTGATGATCCGGACGCCTCGCCCACGGACGAAGAAACCGGCCAGCGCCCAGATCAGTCCGGCCGTGGCGACAAGGCCGATGATCGGATCGATACGGTAGAAGGGCATGAGCACCAGCGGGATGGCAATCAAACCGAGGTTCAGAAGCCAGAACACGAGGCCGGCACCGATGAACGTCATGTTGATGCCGGTCGGCAACCAACAGATCCACCAGGCCCGAAGCGGCGCGTTTCGACGGCCAGGGACGGCCAGGCGGTCGTGGACGTCACGCAGGATCCAGTACGGTTTGGCGAGATTCACGACCGGCACGAACCACGCCGTGATGGCTCCGCGCGGCGAACTACGTGGACGACCCCCGCCGAGGGCGGGAACGTTGTCGATCACCCGGCTGAGCCACGCTAACCAGCTGATCGCCGCACCCAGGTAGGAAACGATGAGAAGCCCGACAAACGCCAGGAGGATCCGCCGATTGTCCGCTGCAAAGAACGCCGCCTGGTAGTCGGTCCAGCCCTGCCGGCCGCCGCCGACGAGGGCGGCTGCGGTGACGCCGAGAAGCGCCAGCCCGAGCGATGTCGCCAGGCCGATGAACGAAACCGCGAGGGCCGCCCGGAGCGTCGATGGGCGATAACGACCC
>DASRUA010000407.1:0-11824 GCA_035655615.1 Dermatophilaceae bacterium | reverse complement strand
TCGGGGGTTGGGGGTGGGGGTGGGGGTGGGGGTGGGGGTGGGTTCAATAGTGCTCGCGCCAGCGATTGGTGATGGGCAGGCGGCGGTCGCGACCGAAGGCCAGTGACGAGATCTTGGGGCCTGGGGCGAACTGACGGCGCTTCCACTCTGCGCTGTCGACGAGCCCGATCACCCGTTCGACCACTGCTGGATCGAACCCTGCCTGGACCAGCTCGGCCCGGTCCTGGGTTCCTTCGACGTAGCGATCGAGAATCGTATCGAGCACTTCGTATGGCGGCAGTGAGTCCTGGTCGACCTGGCCGGGACGCAGCTCGGCCGAGGGTGCCTTACTGATTGATGCCAGGGGTATCGGTGGCTTCTCACCACGCCTCTGGGCGTCGGCGTTGCGCCACCGTGCCAGTTCCCACACCAACGTCTTGGGCACGTCTTTGAGTGGTGCGTATCCGCCGACGCTGTCGCCGTAGAGGGTGGAGTAGCCGACCGAGACCTCGCTCTTGTTGCCGTTGGTCAGGACGAGGTGCCCCTCCTGGTTGCCCAGCGCCATCCAGATCACCCCCCGCACCCGGGCCTGCAGGTTCTCCTCGGCCACCCCGGTCAGCCTCACGGAGTCCAGGAACGCGCTGACCATCGGCTCGATCGGGATGACGCGGTAGTCCAGACCCAGGTTCTCGGCCAGCTCGGCGGCGTCGTCCCGCGAACCCTGGCTGGAGTACTTGCTGGGGTTGCTGATCGCCACCACGTTCTCCCCGCCCAGGGCATCCGCCGCGATGGTGGCCACCAGGGTCGAGTCGATTCCGCCAGAGACTCCGAGTAGCACCGACCTGAAGCCGTTCTTGCGCACGTAGTCGTGCAACCCCAGCTGCACCGCCCGGTAGACCTCCCCGACCGGATCGAGGCGAGGGGCCAGCGCAGCGGGCGCTGCGGCATACGCCGGGGTGGGTGTGTCACTGATGGTGACGTGTACGACCCCCTCGCCGGACGAGTCGGCCACGTTCACCGTGCTCGGTGCGAGATCCAGATCGACGACGAGCAGGTCTTCCTCGAACTGGGGTCCGCGGGCCAGGACCGTCCCGTCGGCGTCGACCACCAACGAGTCTCCGTCGAAGACGAGCTCATCCTGACCGCCCACCATGTTCAGATAGGCCAGCGTGCATCCGGCCTCGGCAGCCCGTCGCGCCACCAGGTCATAGCGGACGTCGTCCTTGTCCTGCTCGTAGGGCGACCCGTTGATCACCAGCAACAGCTCCGCACCGGCCTGGCGTGTCTGGGCAACCGGGCCGCCCTCCTGCCAGAGGTCCTCACAGATCGCGATGGCCACGTCCACGTCGCCGATCCGGACGACCGTGAGGTCCCGGCCGGGGGCGAAGATCCGGAACTCGTCGAAGACGCCGTAGTTGGGCAGATGGTGCTTGGCGTAGCGAGCCTTGACCTGGCCCTGGTGCAGCACCGCGGCGCAGTTCTGGGGGAGTGGCCGGTTCGCCTCACTCAGGCTGTACGGCGCCTGGTCGAGGTAGCCGACGACGACGGGCAGGTCGCCGTGGCCATCGGAGGCAAGGGCCGTTGCGAGCTCCGCCAGCGCGGCGCGTGAGGCTTCGACGAACGAGGAATGCAGCGCAAGGTCCTCCACGGGATACCCGGTGAGCATCATCTCCGGGAACGCCACCAGGTGGGCGCCCGCAGCGGCTGCCTTGTCGGTCCACTCACGGATCGCCTGTGTGTTGCCACTCAGGTCGCCAACGGTCGGGTTGATCTGGGCCAGGGCCAGTCGCATCTGCGCCATAGCGGCAGCCTATCCACCCCCCCGATGCCACTGCCTTGAGGTACAGATCGGTACATATTTGCGACTAATTCCGCATATTTCGTGCTTTGGCACTCGCAGGCCATCGCGTGATCAACGTTGCGAAGACCGGGAAGGCGAAGTACGTCCAGTACGACGTCGAGCGCACGGAGTCGGTCTTCACGATCCTCGCTGATTTCGGCGCCCAGGTGCAGTCGACCACCGGTGGGACGGCCGGCCCCCTGAACAACCAGATCCCGGCGCCGGACCGCAACTGGGACGGCAGCGCGACGTGATCAAGGCCTACCTGGCGCAGTTCGACAAGGTCGACCGCTACGACTTCGACAATGATGGCAACTTCAGCGTGCCTGACGGCTACATCGACCACTTCCAGGCGATCCACGCTGGTGAGGGCGAAGAGGCCGGCGGTGGCGCGCAGGGTGACGCCGCTATCTGTGCCGGACCTCGACGACACCGCTGGCGGCGACAACAGCACCGGTTTCTGGACCCTGATGAGCGCGGGGTCGTGGTTGAACCACGGCACCGACTCGATCGGTGCCACGCCAGGCTACTTCGGTCCGTCGGAGAAGCTGCAGATGGGCTGGCTGGACTACAAACAGGTCAACTACGGCAAGAATGCCGTGGTCAAGCTTGGTCCGGCAGAGCGTACCGGCACCCTGCCGCAGGCGATCCTGGTCAACCTGCCGGACAAGACCATCGTGACCGACTACAACACCCCGCATTCCGGTTTGTTCGAGTGGTGGGGCGGCTCGGCTGACAACTTGAACACCACGCTGTCCCGCACGGTCGACCCTGACCAAGGCCACGACGTCGGCGACGATGTCCGCATGGGCCAAGTACGACATCGAGGCGGACTACGACCACCTTTACGGTGAGGCGAGCAAGGTGGTCTCCAACTACCACCTCGCCGAGAACCGTGTCTACGCGGGTTACGACGCCACGCTGAAGTCGGGGCCGTACAACTTCGGGTTCGCGGACAGGCCGGACTGGGTCGAGCGCTTCCCGCTCCAGAACGGTCTGCTGGTCTGGTACTCAGATGGTGCGTGCACCGATAACAACACCGTCGACCACCTCGGTTGCGGCTCGGCTCTGCCGGTCGATGCGCGTCCCACGCCGATCGTTCTCGACGGCAACTTCTTGCTTGGCAACCGTCGGCAGACGTTCGATGCCACGTTCGGTCAGGAGGCTACGGATGCGGTGACCAGATGACGGTCTCGGTGAGCTTCAAGAAGTAGAGCCTTCCTGAAGTAGCTCCTCTGGCGCGAACGAAAACCCCCGGAGCGTTTGCTTCCGGGGGCTTTTGCCGTCCTCTGGTGTCAAGGGTCGCTGGCATTTCTTAACCCGCACGAAACACTCTTAGGGCAGGATCGCGACATGGATCGTCAGCAGGAGTTCGTCCTACGCACCATCGAGGAACGCGACATCCGTTTCGTGCGGCTCTGGTTCACCGACGTGCTGGGCCAGTTGAAGTCGGTTGCCGTGGCCCCGGCAGAGCTCGAGGGTGCCTTCGCGGAGGGTATCGGCTTCGACGGCAGTGCCATCGAGGGGTTCACCCGGGTCTACGAGGCCGACATGCTGGTCAAACCCGACCCGGGGACGTTTCAGGTGCTGCCCTGGCGTGGCGAGAACCCCGGCACCGCCCGGATGTTCGGCGACATCATGCTGCCTGACGGCTCTCCGAGCTTTGCCGATTCGCGGTTCGTCCTCAAACGGACGTTGGCCAAGGCAGCAGACCTCGGGTTCACGTTCTATACGCACCCCGAGGTCGAGTTCTTCCTGTTCGAGCAGCCGATCAAAGCCGGGGTGCCGCCGGTTCCGGTGGATCAGGCCGGCTACTTCGATCACGTGCCGCACGGGACGGGGCACGACTTCCGTCGAGCCGCCATCGCGATGCTGGAGAGCATGGGTATCTCGGTCGAGTTCAGCCACCACGAGATGGCGCCGGGTCAGAACGAGATCGACCTTCGCTACGCTGACGGACTCTCGACGGCCGACAACATCATGACCTTCCGCACGGTCATCAAGGAGGTCGCACTGGAGCAGGGCGTCTTTGCCTCCTTCATGCCCAAGCCGTTCAGCGATCACCCCGGCTCCGGCATGCACACCCACCTGTCGCTGTTCGAGGGCGACCGCAACGCCTTTCATGAGGCAGGGGCGCCCTACCAGCTCAGCCAGGTCGGCCGGCAGTTCATCGCAGGTCTGCTGCATCACGGTGCTGAGATCAGTGCGATCACCAACCAGTGGGTCAACTCCTACAAGCGACTGTGGGGTGGCGGAGAGGCGCCGGCTCACGTCTGTTGGGGACACAACAACCGCAGCGCCCTGGTTCGGGTGCCGATGTACAAGCCGAGCAAGGGTCAGAGCACCCGGGTCGAGGTGCGGTCGCTGGATTCGGCGTGCAACCCCTATCTCGCCTTCGCCGTTCTGCTCGCTGCAGGGCTCAAGGGCATCGAGGAAGGCTATGAGCTGCCTGAAGAGGCAGAGGACGACGTGTGGACATTGACCGATGGCGAGCGCAGGGCGATGGGCATCCAGCCGTTGCCGGCGTCTCTGATCGACGCCGTCGGCGCCATGGAAGGTTCGGATCTCGTGGCCGAGACCTTGGGCGAGCACGTTTTCGACTTCTTCCTGCGTAACAAGAGGGCAGAGTGGGCCGACTACAAGGGCCAGGTCACCCCGTTTGAGCTTGAGCGATATCTCCCCCGTTTGTAGCGGCCCAGGAGCGCACGTGGCGCCGCGCTCGGTAGGTTGGACCGGGTGAGCGCATCCGCAAGGTCAGGCAGCCGTGTTGGACGGCTCGCCCGGCTGGGTTTTGCCGAATCCGCGCGTGCCGACACGCTGCTGGACGATCCGGCACTGGCCGGACTGACCGATCCGCTGGACGAGGTCTTTGCAGACGGTCTGCCTGACGCGTTGAGCCAGGTGGCAGACCCCGATCTTGCGCTGCTCGGACTCGTGCGACTGATGGAGTCGTTGGGCAAGGCCGACCTCGACAACGAGGGCTACGGCGGGGAGCTGATCGCGGCCCTGCGGCATGCCAGCTCAGGACGGGACCGCCTGCTGGCTGTGCTTGGGGCATCCTCCGCGCTCGGCGACCACCTGGTGACCCATCCGGGCCATTGGCGCGCTGTCACCGAGGCGACGCGCCAGAGCGCCGGACAGCGCCGTGACGAGATGGTCCGTGCCGTGACCACAACCTTGACAGGGGCCGGAGTCATGCCGGCGTATGACGCCCTGAGGGTGGCCTACCGCAGCCAGCTGCTCGGGATCGCGGCGTTGGACCTGACTGCGCAGAAGGTGGTCGATGAGCTTCCGCAGACAGCTGCCGCGTTGGCTGACCTGGCAGCGGCTGCGCTGGAGGCTGCCCTGATGATTGCCCGTGCCGAGGTCGGTCAGGGCGCGGACGGCTGCCGGTTCGCGGTCATCGGCATGGGCAAGTGCGGGGGAGGCGAGCTCAACTATGTCTCTGACGTGGATGTCATCTTCGTGGCCGAGCCGGCCAGCGGTGAGGCCGCCGACGAGGGGGCCGCGCTCGCTGTTGCCACCCAGCTTGCGGCGGTTCTGATTCGGGTCTGCTCGGCGTCCACTGCCGAGGGCACACTCTGGCCGGTGGACGCAGCTCTACGCCCCGAAGGTAAGCACGGGCCGCTGGTCCGGACGGTTGCCAGCCATCTGCAGTACTACGAGCGGTGGGCCAAGACATGGGAGTTCCAGGCACTGCTCAAGGCGCGGACCGTCGCGGGGGACGCTGGTCTCGGCCGTGAATACCTCGACGGGGTGAGTCCACTCGTCTGGCAGGCAGCAAGCCGTGAGAACTTCGTGGAAGACGTCCAGGCAATGCGCCGGCGGGTCGAGGAGCATGTCCCGGCAGCCGAGTCCGCACGCCAGCTCAAGCTCGGCCCGGGCGGTCTGCGCGACGTCGAGTTCAGCGTCCAGCTGCTGCAGCTTGTGCACGGTCGCACGGACATGTCACTGCGCTCAGGAACGACGCTGGAGGCTCTGGCGGCGCTGTCCCGTGGCGGGTACGTGGCGCGCGAGGATGCATCAGTTCTGGACGAGTCATATCGGCTGTTGCGTACCCTCGAGCACAGGATCCAGCTCTTCCGGTTGCGGCGAACTCATCTGATGCCCACCGATGAGGCGGATCTGCGCCGGCTCGGGCGGGCGGTCGGCCATCGCAGTGACCCTGCATCGGCGGTGGTCGCGCAGTGGCAGCAGCAGGCTCGTGAGGTGCGCCGAATCCATGAGCGGCTCTTCTACCGACCCTTGCTGATTGCGGCTGCCAGGCTCAGCAGCACTGAAGCCCGGCTGACCCCGGAGGCCGCTCGAGAACGTCTGGCAGCGTTGGGTTTTCGCGACCCAGCCGGGGCGATGCGCCATCTAGAGGCGCTCACCAGCGGCCTCAGCAGGCGAGCTGCGATCCAGCGGACCCTGCTTCCGGTCATGCTCGGCTGGTTTGCCGACGAGGCCGACCCGGACGCCGGGCTGCTGGCATTCCGACGGATCAGCGACTCCTTGGGATCGACCCCCTGGTATCTCCGGATGCTCCGCGACGAGGGCAGCGCGGCCGAGCGCCTTGCCCATGTTCTCGCCCGAAGTCGTTATGCCGCAGACCTGCTCATCCGTGCTCCGGAGTCCGTTGCCATGCTCGGGGATGTCGAGGGCTCGACCCCCCGCAGTCGCGAGGCACTTCTGGCCACGATGCGGGCAGCGACCCGGCGCAAGAAGACGGCGGACGACGCGATGACAGCGGCGCGTGTTGTCAGACGCCTGGAGCTCTTCCGCATCGCGGTCGCCGACCTGACCGGACAGCTGGACCTCGCGGGCGTCGGCGCTGCCCTGACCGACCTGACCTGCGCCACGTTGCAGTCCGCTCTCGAGATCGCCACCAGGCGGGTCGAAGGGGAGACTGCTCGGCCGTTGGGCACCCGATTACTTGTCGTGGGGATGGGCAGTCTCGGCGGCGGTGAGATGGGCTACGGCTCAGATGCTGATGTCATGTTCGTTCACCGGCCCGACGACGGCGTGGACGAGACCGATGCCCAGAAGCAAGCCACGTTGGTAGTCCAGGAGATCAGGCGTCTGCTCGGGGTCGCCGGTCCTGACCCGCAACTGGTCGTCGACCCCGATCTCCGGCCTGAAGGCAAGCAGGGCCCGATGGTTCGCTCCCTGGCCGGGTTCGCCGCCTACTACGAGCGCTGGTCTCTCACCTGGGAGGCTCAGGCCCTGCTGCGCGCGGCTCCAGCGGCGGGCGACGCCGATCTGGGGCAGGCGTTCTGCGATCTGATCAACCCGATCAGGTGGCCGCAGGGCGGAGTGCCTGCACACGCGGTACGGGAGATCCGGATGCTGAAGGCGAGGATGGAGTCCGAGCGCCTGCCCCGCGGCGCGGACCGCAAGACGCACTTCAAGCTGGGCCTCGGCGGGCTCTCCGACGTGGAGTGGACGGTGCAGCTCGTGCAGCTCCGCCACGGCTACGAGATCGAGGGACTTCGCACGACCGGGACTCTGGCGGCGTTGAGCGCCGCGGGCAAAGCCGGCCTGATCCCGACTGCCGATGTTGAGACAATGGCACAGGCCTGGAATTTCGCCTCCTCGCTGAGGAACGCATCTGTCCTGTGGCGCGGTCGACCGGTCGACGCGCTTCCCAGCGACCTACGGGACGCTGATGGCATCGGAAGAATCGTGGGTCGCAAGGCCGGGGCGGGTGAGGAGCTGGCCGAGGCCTACCGGCGTCTGGCGCGGCGCGCGCGGGCCGCTGTCGATCTCAACTTCTACGAGTCGCAATAGATAGCAGCACTAACAGAAGCACTAGACAGAACGGCCGTGCGATGGACGGGACCCCGGAAGAGCCAGGTGGGCGCGGCGCCATGCCCCCGTACGCCGAGGTCTTCCGGACCCCCGGCTACCTGGCGCTATTCATCGCGGCGGCCTTCTCGACGTGGGGCGACTATCTGGCGAGGGTAGTGGTCGCAGCGTATGTACTGGATCAGACCGGGTCGGCGTTTGCAGCCGCCGCCACTTTTGCTGTCAGCTTGCTGGCGACCATCTTCGGACGAAGTCTGCTCGCGCCGATCTCCGACCGCGTCCCGTACAAATACGTCCTGATCGTCGCGCACCTTTCGCGGGCAGTCTTGGTCGGTGTCCTGATTCTGGTGATGAGTACTTCTGGCCTGGCTCAGTCACTCCACGGGCACGCGCACGGACCTCTGTGGACGGTGTTTGCCCTCCTGTTCCTGATCGAGCTCGTGGGTGGGCCGGTCGTCCCCTCCAGCCAGATCCTGATGACCGAGCTCTTCAGCGATCGTCGGCTCTACGCCCGTGCGCTAGGTCTGGGCACCATGAGTGAGCAGATCAACCAGGCCATCGGGCTGACCCTCGGCGGGTTTGTCGTGGCGTGGGTGGGAGCCGTTCGTGGACTGGCTTTCGACCTTGTCACCTTCTTGCTCTCGGCTCTGGTCATCACCGTGGTCGTCAGGGTGCACGTCGTTCGTGGCACTCCGTCCGCTGGCGTCATCGGGTTCTTCCGCGACATCGGCGACGGTGCCACGTATCTCTTCAGGCACCCGGTTCTGACTTCTCTGATCGCGCTGAGCCTGTGCTCGGTGTGGGCGATCGCGGCACCGGAGGCGGTGGCCATCGCCTATGCACAGGATCAGTCCGGGTCAACCCGCTTCGGCGGTCTGCTCATGGCGGCTCCGGTCTTCGGCGCAGTGGTTGGTCTGGTGATGGTCGGACACTGGCAGCCAGAACGCCAGAACTCCCGGATCATCGTGATGGCACTGCTCATGCCGTTGCCCCTGCTGGGCACCGTGTTCGCCCCCCCTGTGCCGATCACCTGGCTGCTGTGGTTCGGGTGCGGGGTGCTGCAGGCTTTCATGCTGCCTCTGCAGTCCACCTTCTCTCTGATCGTGCCCGATCAGATGCGTGGCAGGGTCTTCGGCCTCGGTGGTGCACTATCCGTCGCCGCCAGTGGCGCCGCTTTCCTCGTTGCGGGTTATCTTGCTGAGTTGACCACCCCGGCCAGTGCGGTGGCCATCTGTGCTGGCGCGAGCCTGTTGGCAATCGTCATCCTCGCGGTGCGTTGGCCGCGCGCGGCTCTGCGCAGCGCTGTCCACACGGCATACAACTCCTGAGTTGTCTGCCGTGCCCGAGTTCTGAGCTACCGCGTTCCTCAGCTGCGGGGTGATGAGCTCCGGTGTCCGAGCTACAGCGGCCGCACGTAGGCGTCCGTGCCCGTCGCGGCCTCGATGTCCGACTCGGCTCGAGCGAGCAGTGAGTCCGCGAGGTGCCGAAGGGCTCGGGCCACGGCCACCTCGTCGCCGATCACCCCTTCGGGTTCGTCCCGCGGGCTGCGGTGGCTGTCGCCGCGGGCACGAAACTCACCGGGCTGGTCCGAGATGAGCAGCGCAGTGGCGCGCGTGTTGTCCCCGGTCTCGACCACCGACACCTGTACACGCCACGTCTTGGAGTGCTGGGCACTCTGCGTGGTGTCCTCAGGACTCCCGGGCGCTGTTCCGCTCTCGACCCTCATGACCGCGCCCGGACCGGGATAGACCAGACCTGTGTGTCCGTCGCTCCATCTGACCGTGTATGGCGCACCGCCGTCGATTCCCTTGACCTCCAGCACCTCGCCGTCGCGCACAGGGTCGTCAACCCTTGTGCCCGCCAGGATGATGCGGTCCCCGACCCGTGCCTTCATGACGTCCTCCGATGCTGGTGGCGGGTTTTCGGCTGTCTCTCAGCATGCTCTTGTGTGGTGCTTTGGGGAAGAGTCCAAGGGTAGGAATGCCGCGTGATTCGAGCGGTCTGCGGCTCGCTCGGTGCAGGTCGCCATAGCCTCGGAGGCTCTGGTGACCGCTCCGCGACTGCCCGTCTTCCTGCGAATATTGCTAAAACGCATGCACGGAGGGCGAACCACCTGCACGCTTGAGGTTCACATAGCACGGATTGTTCCTCCCGTTGAACTCCTGAGCTGCGATCGTTCCTCCTGTCGAACTCCTGATCTGTGTTGCGCTTCTCAAACACACAAGGAGACTCTCGTTCGTGGCACCCCCATACCTAAGCTGCTGCCCAAAATCGACCCGGTCGGTCGGCCGGAACTCTTCCAGCAATATCCGTTCTGAGTCGGGGCTCCACTGATGCGCCTCGGTGTTCCCCTGGTCAAACGCCCTTCCCCTTCCCTGCTACGTGCCGCAGCCGCTGCTGCTCTCGTCGGGGCCGTGACCGTTACCAGCGCGGGTGTAGCGTCCGCCGGAGTCATCGGCCCGGACGTGTCGAGCTACAACCATGACAACGGTGCAACGTTGGACTGGCGCGCCGTGCAGCACCGGGGCGGAGCATCGTTTGTCTTCATCAAGGCCACCGAAGGGGGTGGCTATCGCAACCCGGCATTTTCTTCGGACTTTGCTGCGGCCGGCAGTCTCCACCTGATCCGGGGCGCCTACCACTTCGCCCGGCCGAGTGGGGTGAACGCGGCTCAGATCGCCACGAACGCGACCGCGGAGGCAAGACAGTTCGGCCACACTGTCGGCACCCTGGCCGGGTGGGGAAACCTGCCGCCGGTCTTGGACCTCGAAGACGCTGGGACTCTGAGCCCGGGCCAACTGTCGCTGTGGACGCTCGTCTGGCTGCAAACGGCGAGGAAGCTGACTGGGCGCACCCCGATCCTGTACACGAGTCGTTCCTTCTGGAAGGACAGCATGGGGAACTCGGCAGACTTCGCCTCGTACCCACTGTGGTTGGCCAACTACGGCGTCAGCGCGCCCACCTTGGTCGGTGGCTGGAAGAGCTACGCGTTCTGGCAGTACTCCGAAAGTGGGCGGATGGCCGGCGCGGCTCTCAATGTGGACCTGAGTGTGTTCAACGGATCATCGGCTCAGCTCGAAGCGATGACAGTCAGCCCGGCTGCGGCTGCTGCGGCTGCTGCCGATGCTGCAGCGGCTGCTGCGACGGCTTCGGCCAATGCTTCAGCCAATGCCGCGGCCACAAATGCGGCTGCGGCTGCGGCAACCGCGTCCTCGGCGCCGCTCAGATACACCACGCTGGCCGGTTCGAAGTCTGCTGACAGGACGCGAACCGATGTGACCGCGCGGTCCGACGTGCGGTCATGGCTGAGCGTCTTTGGCATGGACGGGAGTCGAACAATCCAACGCTTCTGAAGGCCGGAAGGCCGGAAGGCCGGAAGGCCGGACGCGTGCCGGTCAGGGCATGGCCCAGCATCTTTCTAGACGAGTGGCATGACGAGAGCGGCGACGCCGAAGACGACAAAGCCCAGAATGAACGCCGCGACCGTGAAGCCCATGACCTGCCGCACGTTCAGTTTTGCTATCGCAAGAACTGGGAGCAGCCAGAAGGGCTGGATCATGTTGGCCACGGCTTCGCCGGACGCGACCGACATCGAGATCTTGCCCAGATAGGCGGGTGACGTCTGACCCAGTTGCATGGCCGTGCTGACGGCGACGGGACCCTGGACGGCCCAGTGGCCACCTCCGGACGGCACGAACAACGTGATCAGGACAGACGCCACGTAGTTGAGAAATGGCAGCGTGTACATCGTCGCGCCCGAGACTATCGAGGCGGCGATGACGGCCTGCAGTGGTCGAATACCGGTGGTTGGCGCGTAGGCGAGCAACCCAACGATCCCGCCATACAAGGGATACTGCAGAAGTAGCGGGCCCGACGTCTTGGCAGCCGTGGTGAAAGACCGGATGAACCGGATTGGCGTTCCATGCAGCAGCGCAGCGAGGCCGGTGAAGAGCATGACCATGGAGGCGATGTTCATGGCGAAGCCGCTGCGGACGAAGAACGTAGCGCACGCGAGGAAGAAGATCACATTAAGGATCCAGAGGCCTTCCAGCCGTTCCGCGAATGAGGGTCGACCGGCGAGGGCGCGCTTGATAGCCGGCGCTTCGGCGAGTGTGTATCCGCTCACCAGGATCAGCACCATCTGCATGGCGAAGGTGAAGATGTTGTTCTTGCCCCAGACGCCTTCATACCAGCTATCGACAATGCCACCCGCGGTCG
>DASRUA010000406.1:0-2050 GCA_035655615.1 Dermatophilaceae bacterium | reverse complement strand
TGAGTCGTCGGCCGCAGTCGTCCAGGCTCTCGTCAACGACTGATCACGACTGGTCACTGATACGAGCCACCTGCGGGCGGTGTTGCTGACTTGCCGCAAACCAAGGGACGGCGCGGCTGGTTCGGTGACGAGCTCAGGGACGGTGCGATGTGGTGAGTTCTATTTGTTCACAACACCATTCGTGGGTTTGAAGGCGTTAGATGGAGGAGAGCCGCCGCGGGGTGCCAGCGGATCCATCGCGCCAGTTGCTGAGCCAGTGGTCGAGCTCGGCGGCAGCCAGGGGTTTGGACATCAGGAAGCCCTGCGCCTGATCGCAGCCCAGACGCGTCAGCTCTGCGTAGGCGACGTTGGTCTCGACGCCCTCGGCGACCATACGCAGGCCCAGGCTGTGGGCCAGATCGATGGTGGAGGCGACGAGCGCGGCGGCGCGTGCGTCGTCGGTCATCGGCAGGACGAAGGACCGGTCAAGCTTGAGCTCGTCGATGGGCATCTCGCGCAGGCGGCTCAGCGAGCTATGGCCGGTGCCGAAGTCGTCGACGGAGATCTGGACACCGCCGTCGCGTATCCGGGTCAGGATCGACCGGGCCCGGTCGTGGTCGGCCATCAGGAACTCCTCGGTGATCTCCAGCTGCAGGCCGTCTGGCGAGACACCTCGGGTGGCGAGCATGTCGAAGACCTGGTCGGGCAGGTCTGCGTCCACCAGTGAGCTGGCCGAGAGGTTGACAGCGATGGTCAGGTGCTCACCCTGCGCCTGCCAGGCTGCGGCCTGGTCCAGGGACATCTCAAGCACGCGCTGGGTCATGGCGCGCATCAGCCCGGATGCCTCCACCAGGGATAGGAAGCTGCCTGGGTAGAGCAGACCCCGGGTGGGGTGGTCCCAGCGGACCAGCGCCTCGACGCTGTGCACGCCGCCGGTCTTCAGGTCGACCTTGGGCTGGTAGTGCATGACGAACTGGTCGGCGGTCATCGCGGTCTGCAGCTCATCCACCGTGCGCAGCCGGGTCGCTCCGTCGGCGTCGTCGGTGCCGCTGTAGACATGATGACCGTCGCCGGACATCTTGGCCTTGTACATGGCGATGTCGGCCTTGCGCAGCAGGGCGCTGAGGTCATGGCCGTCATCGGGGAACAGGGCGATGCCGATGCTGACGCTGGAGTGCAGTGTCAGACTCCCCACCGCGGATGACCCGGCCAGGGTCGTGAAGGGCTCGGCCAGGGTCGCGCGCAGGTTCTCGGCGACGCTGGCTGCCTCGTTCTGGCCCGCGTCCTCAAGCAGGACCGCGAACTCATCACCGCCCAGCCGCGCCAGCAGGTCGCCGCCGCTCAGCTGCCCGCGTAGCCGGGCACCCACCTCGACCAGGAGCTGGTCCCCGGCGTGGTGGCCCAGGCTGTCGTTGACCTCCTTGAACTTGTCAAGATCCAGCAGCAGGAGCGCCCGGCGCCGGTCGGGCGTATTCACCAGCCGCGCCTGTCCGTCGGTGTACAGCGCCCGCCGGTTGGTCAGGCCGGTGAGCGAGTCATGCGTCGCGTCGTAGCCCAGCTCCTGCACCAGGCGGGTGCTGCGCAGTGCAACCGCGAGGTGGCCGGTCAGGGTCCGCAGCATGGTCAGGTCCTCCCCGGTGAAGGTGGAGGTCTCCCCGAGCCGGTCAGTGACCCGCAGCGTTCCCCGCAAGCCGCTCGAGTCCGGCAGCCCGACCATCAGCGCGTCCCGAAATCCATGTTCGGTGAGCCAGTGCCGGATGCTGGGGTCCTTGGTGTCTCGGTTGGCCAGCAGCGGTTCCTGCTGGTTCAACGTGCGCGTCACTACCCAGTCCTGGGCGTCGAAATCGTGGTGGCTGACTTGAAGGATGTCTTCCTCGTCGACGGCCAGGGTCAGCGCCGCGCCGACGCCTGACGGGAGCCTGCCGTCGCTGTCGCTGTCGCTGTCACTCTCACTGTCAACGATCATCACCTGGACGGTGCTGGCTCGCAGCAGCCGGCGGATGCGGGACAGCAGGTCTTCGGCGAGGGTCTCCAGGGACTGTGCGCCGACGCCTCCGGTGACGAACTCGTG
>DASRUA010000405.1:0-10815 GCA_035655615.1 Dermatophilaceae bacterium | reverse complement strand
CCGCTGCTTCCGTTGTTCGCCAACAGCTTCGGCTGGATCTTCACCGAGACCGGACGCCAGCCCTGGATCGTGTTCGGTGTCATGACAACCACCAGCGGCGTCTCCCCGGGCGTGTCGGCCGGTGAGGTCTGGACCTCGCTGATCACCCTCACCCTGCTGTATGCCGGGTTGGCAGTCATCGAGATGAAACTGCTGCTGAGGGCCATTGCGGTCGGCGCTGCGGACTTCGAAGAGCCCGTTGACCCTGCCGACCGGGACGCGAACGCCCCCCTGGTCTTCGCCTACTGACAACCGTTGCAAGCGACCGCTGACCAAGACCTGCCGACCAAGACATTAGAGGGACATCATGGAGCTCACCACCGTCTGGTTCATCCTGATCGCCGTCTTGTGGACCGGCTACTTCGTGCTGGAGGGCTTTGACTTCGGTGTCGGCATGCTGATGCCGGTCCTGGGCCGCGGCAAGGATGGCGAAGTCCGAAAGCGCGTGATGCTGAACACGATCGGCCCGGTCTGGGACGGCAACGAGGTCTGGTTGCTCACGGCCGGCGGTGCGACGTTCGCGGCCTTCCCGCACTGGTACGCCACGATGTTCAGCGGCCTCTACCTGCCACTGCTGATCATCCTGGTCGCACTCATCGTTCGGGCACTCGGCTTCGACTACCGGGGCAAGGTGAACGACCCCACCTGGCGCAAACGCTGGGACGTCGCCATCTTCGTCGGTTCGGCGGTCCCTGCCCTGCTCTGGGGGGTGGCACTGACCAACGTGGTGATGGGTCTGCCGATCGACGCCGCCAAGGAGTACACGGGCAACCTGTTCACCCTGCTCAACCCGGTCGGCCTGCTGGGCGGGCTGACCACCGTGGCGCTCTTCCTCACCCACGGTGCGATCTTCATCGCGCTCAAGACCGAGGGCGATATCAGGCATGAGGCACGAACACTGTCGCTCAAGCTCGGCGCCGTGGCAGCGGTGCTCGCAGTGGTCCTGCTCGTCACCATCAACGTGTCGACCGGCTCGATCTGGTCATGGGTGGCAGCGATCGTGGCGGCAGCGGCATTGCTGGCCGGGTTGTTCGCCGTGTCCCGTGATCGCGAGGGATGGGCCTTCATCGGGACGTTCGTGGCGATCGGGGCCGCCGTGGCCACCCTGTTCCTGGCGCTCTTCCCCGACGTGATGCCTTCCACCACCAACGCCGCGTACTCCCTCACGACGACGAACGCGAGCAGCACCGCGTACACCCTGACGATCATGACCTGGGTGGCGGCGATATTCACGCCCATCGTGCTGGTCTACACGTCGTGGACGTACTGGACATTCCGCCGGCGGATCGGCACCCAGCACATCCCGGCGATCACTGTGGGCACGGTCAGATGACCAACGAGACACTTTGACCCGTCCGTTCGACCCCCGGCTGCTGACCCAGGTTCCCGCCACGCGCTGGCCGGTGCTCGCACTCGGGGCGATCGGTGTGGCGCAGGGTCTGGCGACGATCGGGCTTGCGTTCGCGGTGACCGCCCTGGTGGTCGCCGTCGTCGAGGGCCACCTTGTGCTGGCCGCCAGCCTGTGGCTCGTTGGCCTGTTCATCGTCCGGGCGCTGCTGGCGGCGGCCAACGAGCTGGTCGGCAGCTGGGCCGGAACGAGGGTGTCAACCGTCCTCCGGCAGCGTCTCATCAGAGCGTGGCTGGAACGGGACGCTGACTCCCGCCCGGAGGCAGGACGCGCGCAAGCCCTGGCAACTCAGGGGATGACCAGCGTCGAGCCGTATGTCGCGCGCTACCTCCCAGCCCTCGTCTCCGGGGCGTTCCTGCCGCTGCTCGCCATTGGCACCCTGGCGCTGGTCGACTGGCCGAGCGCCCTGATCGTTGCGCTCACGGTCCCGCTGCTGCCCGTCTTCGCGGCTCTCATCGGCCGCACCACGCAGGAGTCGACCCAGCGCCGGTGGCAGTCGCTGTCGGCCTTGTCCGGCCACTTCCTCGACGTGATGCGGGGCCTGCCGACCCTCGCGTCGTACGGTCGGGCCGAGGCTCAGGTGGACTCGATCGCCACGGTGAGCCAACAGCACCGGCTAGCCACGATGAAGACGCTGCGGCTGGCCTTCATGAGCTCGGCGGCCCTCGAGCTGCTGGCCACCATCTCCGTTGCGCTCGTCGCGGTGACCGTCGGCATCCGCCTGGCGACCGGATCCATGCCACTGGCCACCGCCATGTTGGCGATTCTCCTGGCACCAGAAGCGTATTGGCCGATCCGCCGGGTGGGCACGGAGTTCCACTCGGCCGCCGACGGAGCCGAAGCCCTCAATGACGTTCTGGCCGAGCTCGATCCGCCGACCCCCAAGCGGGACACCGATGACTACCAGATGTCGGCGCTGAGCAACCACGAGACTCTCGACCCCGAAGCACTCGACGCCCCCGGCCCACTCGACAGCCCTGAAACAGTCGACGAGCTAGACGTCGAGCCATTCCCGGTGGTGGGCACGTCGGTGGGTTACCGCTTCCCGGGCGCGACCACCGACGTGCTGAAGGATGTGTCCTTCAACCTCCCGATCGGGCTCACCGTGGTGACCGGCCCGTCCGGGGTCGGCAAGTCGACGCTGCTGGAGCTGCTGGCCGGGCTACGCGGACCGAGCGACGGCACCCTCACCGCACCTCGATCGCATCTGGTCTCCCAGCGGCCTTTTCTCGCGCCGGGGACGGTGCGGGACAACCTCACCCTGGGGAACGACTGCACCGATGACGAGCTCTGGTATGTCCTGGGTCTGGTCGGGCTCGACCTCATGGTGGTCACCCTTGCGCACGGTCTGGACACCCGGCTCGGGGACGACGGTTTCGGGCTGTCAGCCGGACAGCGAGCCCGTCTCACACTGGCCAGAGCCGCTCTGTCGACTGCCCCTTTGGTGCTGCTCGATGAGCCCACGGCGCACCTGGACGATGAGTCGGCAGGGTTGGCCCACCAACTGATCCTGAAGCTGGCCGAGCTGCGCACCGTCGTGGCAGTCACCCACCGCCCCGAGCTGCTCGGCCTCGCCCATGAGCACGTCCACCTGGTCACCCGTCCCGCCCCGAACCTCGCAGCGGTCCTCTCATGACAGCTCCGGTCCCCACAAAGACCTCTTCCCGCGCAGGCCCACGGATCCGCGTGACGCGGCCGAGCCGATCGATTGTCGGCGCTGGGCTGCTCGGTGGGATCGCGACCACGGCAGGTATCGCCCTGACCGCCACCTCCGGCTGGCTGATCGTGCGCGCGAGCGAACGCCCCCCCATCCTTCTGCTGCTGACCGCGATCGTGGCCGTGCGCGCATTCGGCATGGCCCGGCCCGCCTTTCGCTACTGGGAGCGCCTGCGCTCACATGACGTTGCCCTCGCGGACCTCGCCGACCGACGCACCACGGCGTACGAACGGCTCATCCCGCTGACTCCGGCACGACTTGGCCGACGGGGCCGGGCAGACCTGTTGACCGGGGTCGTCGACGACCTGACAGATGTCGTGGACGCACAGGTCAGGGTCATCGTCCCGGTGCTGGCAGCCCTCGTGGCAAGCGCAGTAGCCACGGCGGTCCTCTGGGCTCTCTCTCCGGTGGCCGGCCTTGTCATCGCCGCCATGGCGACCCTGACGGCTCCGATCCTTGTCCTCGGGTGGCGGCTGGAGACACGCTCCCAGCAGACACTGCTGGGAGCCCGTGCGGAGCTCTCCCGGGTCACCGCCCTGGTGTCGGGCAATGCTGGTGAGCTCCGGGCCATCGGCGCCGGCGACCGCGCGCAGACCTGGTTGACCACCGCCCATGCAGACCTGTGCGGAGCGGCCGATCGCCAGAGCCGTGGTCGCGCGATCGCCGCAGGGCTCCTGCTCCTGCTGACCGCTGCAGGCACGGTCGCGATGACGATCGCAATCCTGCCGTCTGTGGGCACGTCGATCTCGACGCCGGTCGCAGCGCTTCTGGTCCTGACCCCGATCGCGCTAGGTGACGCGTTCTCCACCCTGCCCGATGCGGTCCGTGCGCTCGCCCGGTCCCAGGCCAGCGCCGTCCGGCTGGCCGCGCTGCTCGACCAGCACCCGGCTGTCAGCGGCACCGGGGTCCAACAGCTGGAGGACGCCCCCGGTATGCCGCCGCGCATCTCCGTGAGCTCGCTCACGGCCGCGTGGTCAGGCACCGCCCCCCAGGTCGGGCCGGTGGACCTGCAGATCCAGCCCAGGGCCCGGTTGGCCATCACCGGCCCCAACGGCTGCGGGAAGTCCACCCTCCTCGCCGTGCTGGCCCGAGCGCTCGACCCCAGCGGGGGCAGCTATCGGCTGGGTGACCAGGACGCCGTGACGCTCGAGCTCGGGCAGGCGCGCCAGACGTTTGCCGTCCTGGACGACGAGCCGCACCTCTTCGGGTCCACCCTGCGCGCCAATCTCGGGTTGGCGCGCCCGGGGGCGGCCGATCCTGACCTCATCGATGCCCTGGACCGGGCCGGTCTGGCCCAGTGGTTCACCGGGCTCGATCAGGGCCTGGACACCATCATCGGGGCGGGCGGCCGCGGTGTCTCCGGCGGCGAGAGAGCGCGCCTCGGACTGGCTCGGGCGCTGCTGTCCAGACGCCCGGTTCTGCTGCTCGACGAGCCTGTGGCCCACCTGGACCACGCCACGGCGGACGCAGTGATGGGCGACCTCACCAGGTCCGCGACGGGGCAGTCAGTCATCATGGTCACCCATCGCCGCGACGGTCTCGGCGGTTTCGACCGTGTCATCGACCTCTCTCTGCAAACCGGTGATCAGGCCCTGTTGGGCTGACCCTCCTGTCGCCTTGTTGCCCTCAACCCACCGTGCCGGCCGTGGTTCAGGGCCGCGTTACCGTTGTTCGGGCCTCAGCTGATGGTTTCGGGGCAAGAGGGGTCCGATCAACCGCCCACCCGCCAGTCGCGAAGGCTCACGTGCAGCGCCGTGACCAGTCGCTCGAAAGAGTGTCCGACGTCCTGTGGCAGCCCGAAGCCACCATCGATCTCGAGACTGACGAAGCCGTGAAGCGCGCTGCGCGCCACTCGGGTGGCGTCAATCGCCTCGTTGCCAGCCAGCCGGTAGCCGCGGAGGGCGGCGAAGACGGTCTGCACCGCGAGCTCAGCCGCAGCAAGATGCTCCGGATCGCGGGCGTCGGGCAGACGTTGGGTTAGCGGGTAACGGCCGGGGTAGGACAAGGCGTAGGCACGATAGGCGTGTGCCAGGGACCGAACGGCGTCCTCCGCCGACCGGCCGGCGATAGCCGTCGAGAGGGCGTTCGCCAGCTCAGCAGTCACGCGGGCAGAGACTTTCTGCTGCAACGCCTCCAGGCTGAGCACGTGCTTGTAGAGCGAAGGCGTGGCGACACCCGTACGGCGCGCAACGGCAGCCAGAGTCAGGCCCCCCGGTCCCCCTTCGTCGATCAGGGTGACCGCTGCATCCACCACGGAAGCCGTGGACAGGCGGCGTCTAGGCATTGACGACGTCGGCCAGGAAAGGCACGATCGCCGAGAACGTCACCTCGGGGACCTCTGCGTGCGGGTAGTGCCCCGCACCCTCGATCAGCTCGAGGCTGACTTCGGTGTACTGACCGATGAGCGCCTCACCGTCCCTGGCAGCGGCAACGGCGTCCGGGAAGTCAGGGTCCTTCGTGCCCATGACGATCCGCACCGGGCAGCGCAGCTCGGGGATGCGCGCCCGGCACCGCTCCTGTTCGGTGGCCACACCTCGCAGTGCCGCCATCCGGCCGGGCTCACGCAGTGAGACCCCCATGGCCCGCAGGTACTCGTCGAAGTCGGCGGGCTTGGCTGCCTTGTAGAGCGACGGGTAGTAGAACCGGGTCCAGAGCATCGGGCTGCCGGTGACGAGCCTCTCCGCCAGTCGCAGGATCGGGGACGGCTTGCCGTCCTTCAGGAAGGGGCCGACGAGGACGAGCCCGGAGACGAGCGCGGGCTCCTGCGCAGCCGCCCAGATCGCGGCGGCGGCTGCGTTGGAGTGTCCGAGGATCGTTGCGGGCCCGCCCAGGTGACGGATCAACGCGAGCATGTCCTCACCGGTGGCCGGGCTGCCATAGCCGGGCCACCCGGCGCTCGACGCGCCGTGACCGCGTTGGTCCATCCGGGCAACGCGGTAGCCCGCCCCGACCAGTTTCGGGGCGAGCAGGCGGAACGCAGCACGCGTATCGCCCATGCCCGCGACACACAGAACCAGGGCCGCATGGTCGGGTCCGGTGACGTCATAGGCCAGCCGGCCACCCGGAACATCAAGGAAGTGAGGTTCAGTCTCTTGGCTATCGTTCATAGCCAAAAGGCTAGTGATCTTAGCCTCTTGGCGTCAAGACCCCTTTAAGGTGGATTGGGCCAGGACAGCTCGGGCCATCTCGGCTTCGGTCGCACCAAGGGCGCGTGCCTTCATGACGTATGCCGCCGCGAGGCCGGCCAGCCGGACCTCCCGTTCCCGGGCGGACGGCTTCGGCACAGCAGTCGCGACCCGGGTCCCGCCGCCACGTCGGGATCGGACCAGGCCTGCGGTCTCCAGCTCGCGATACGTCCTGGCAACGGTGCCGACCGCCAGCCCGAGATCGCCGGCAAGCTGTCGCAGCGGCGGCAGTCGCTCACCCTCCACGAGCTGTCCGCCCTCGATCAGATCCACCAGATGGCGGCGCAGCTGCTCGTAGGGGGGCCTCGGGTCATCGGGGTCGACGATGAGTGCAGAGCTCATCGGCGTACCCCTTGACCGGCAGCGACTGTGGCTCCCGTCTCCACCGGGGCAAAGCGCCGGCCGGCTAGTAGCAGGGCCAGGCACCAGGAGGTGAGGAGCGACATGAGTGCCCCGACTGACAGAAGGACGACGCCCAAGGATGGTCCACGAAGCCGGTGCACACACGATGCCATGAAGGCTGATCCCGGCGACGAGCGCGACCCCGGACAGCGACGCGGCGACCATCACCCCTGTTGCGGCGACCACGGCCTCAGCCGACCGACGGCGCAGGACGTCGTCGGCGGCGACGAGGTCGGGATCCGACCCGCTCCTGGGTCGCAGCACGACGGTGCGCAGGGCCACGGCCGCCCCGAGAAGGCCGACCACGACCGCGATGCCGAGCGGCACGCTGTAGAACGAGCCGGGCCATGGTCCTTTTGCAACGGACATTTCGGGGCTGCACTGTCGGTACGGCCAGCGGCCGGCCCGGCCTTGGTCGTCGGCTGAACCCATCCGGGTCGTCATGACCAGGAGGGCGCCCAGACCGAGAGCGCTCGCCGCGACCGACCCGCCAAGCCGCCGCGGCAGGTAGTCGCCGACCGTCCGCGTCTCGAGGGCCGCCGTCCGGACGCCCTGACGCCGAGGGATTGTTGTGAGCTCCCCGACGACGCCCCCCCGATGACCCAAAGCCCGAAGACCGTTGGTGACAGCATCGCCCCAAGGTACGCGAGCAGGATGAGCGGAACAAGGAGCGGAACCAGGAGCACGCCGATACGAACGTTCATGAGGGCCCTCACTTGTGTCAGACGGTTGTGACAAGAGGAATGATGACCGCCCACGAGGCCGTCAGGCTGGCCGAAGGCGACCCGATGGTCCGGGCCGGGCGGCTGCGCGTCGAGGTGATGCAGTTCTGGGCGAAGCCTGGGTCCATCGCCGTGCCGGGCAGCCCGAGGACCGTCCAATGACCCTGCACGACCTCGCTACCTGCAGATAGGCCAGCATGGGCCAGTGACTTGGCAACGCGGGCACCTGAGATCGTCGCGCACCTCGACAGGTGTGCTGCTGGCCATCGCCGCGGCCGTTCTCTTCGCGATCAACGGCAATGTCAGCAAGGTCGCACTGCAGAATGGCATCTCCTCGCTCGAGCTCGTCTCCATGCGCAGCGCCGGAACCGCATTGATCCTGATGGTCATCACCGCTCTGACGAACCCGGGGGCGCTGCGCGTCAGCCGGCGCGAACTGGGGTTCCTGGCGCTCTACGGGCTCACCGGCATCGCGATGGTCCAGTGGCTCTACTTCGTGGCAATCCAGCGGATGCCCGTTGGCATCGCCCTGCTGTTCGAGTACACCGCGCCGCTGATGGTGGCGTTGTGGGTGCGGTTCGTACAGAAGGAGCCGGTGAAGTCCCGACTCTGGCTTGGCCTGGCCTGCGCACTGGGAGGTCTGGCGCTGGTGGCCCAGTTCTGGAAGGGCATGACCCTCGACCCGGTCGGCCTGGTCAGTGCGCTCGGAGCCGGCGCGGCTCTTGCCTGCTATTACCTGATGGGCGAGCACGGTCAGCGGAAACGCGACCCGATCTCCCTGATGGCGTTCAGCTTCGGCTTCTCAGCCATCCTCTGGGCCATCGTCTCGCCATGGACGGAGTTCCCCTTCGGACAGCTCGCACATGCAATCGATCTGCCCGGCGCCCTGCCCGGCAGCGCACCGCTGTGGGTGCTGGTCCTGTGGATCATCGTGCTCGGCACCGTCACACCATTCCTTCTCGTGCTCTTCGCCGTCGTTCGGCTCGGCCCGGCCAGGGTGGGCCTGATCGGGATGCTCGAGCCCGTCAGCGCCGGCATCATCGCCTGGGTCCTGCTCGGAGAGTCCCTCAAGACGGTCCAGATCGTCGGGACGGTCATCGTGCTGGTGGGGATCGTGCTCGCCGAGACAGCCCGTCAGGCCGCCATTCCGGCGCCTGACCAGCAGGCGGCCGGCGCCGAGCAACCGGAGGCTGCGTCTCCCTTGCCGGAGGGCATGGCGCCCTGATCGCTGCGGCGTGATCAGCGGGTTGATCACTGCGAGTTGATCACTGCGAGTTGATCACTGCGGGTTGATCACTGCGGGTTGATCACTGCGGGTGACGGTTGGGGTGGCGGCTGTTAAGCGTGGGTGGGAGGCTGTTTGTGAGCCGCACCACACACCCGACCACCGCCGTACCCTAGAGTCACCGCACCAACAGAGGAGCGCGCGTTGCCCACACGAGATGAAGCCTGGCCCAACGGCACCCCGTGTTGCATCGACCTGATGGTTACGGATGCCGCAGCCGCCAGGCAGTTCTACTCGAGTCTGTTCGGCTGGGACATCCTGGACGGTCCGCCCGAGGCCGGTGGCTATCTCATGTGCATGATTAGCGGCCGCGCGGTCACCGCGATCAGCCCCAAACCGCAGGAGAACCCCTTCCCCAACGTGTGGTCCACATACCTGGCTTCGGACGACCTCGACGCGACCGCGGCCAGGGCCAAAGCGGCCGGGAGCACCTTCATGATGGAGCCGATGGACGTCATGACAGCCGGTCGGCTTGGCTTCGCGATGGATCCGACCGGAGCACCGTACGGCATCTGGCAGGCAGGCGACCACAAAGGGGTCGCGGTCTACAACGAGCCGGCCGACACGCCTTTCGGCCGGATGGCTCCCATCGTCGGCGCCCAGGGCGAGGCCTTCTCGCTGATCCAGGCCCCTCGACAATCTGAAGAGTAAGAAGGCCCCCATGTCTGTCCGTGACGTCGAAGGATTTCTGGCCATCGCGGGACTGCCTGCCTTGTTCCTTGTCGGGTGGGTCGCGTGCTGGGTGTTCCTTCACCGCGCACCCCTGTGGGGCTTCGGGGTGGCCTCCGGCATGAGCGCCGCCTCCATCGTGCTCGCATGGGCAGTGTCCTCCACTGGCACAGCGTCCGGAGGGGAACACAAGGCCATCGCGTTCTATGGGTTGTTCTTCAACGGCATCACCGGCTTGCTCTGGGTGGGGGTCTTGGCGATCGCCACCGCCATCATCGAGCTGATACGGATGGTCCTCAATCGGGGAACCTCGGAAACGGTCTCCGAGAAGAAGACTGTTTCAACGGCTCATCAAACCTGACTGTCACTGTGTTCGTGGGGCAGGCCAGACTCTGGGAGGATGGCCAGCATGGTCTCGCTTGCTGACGTGTCCCCGCCCATCGCCCTTGGAGCCCTCGACGGCCGCTACCGGACAACCGTTGCGCCCCTGGTGGACCACCTCTCCGAGGCCGCGCTGAACCGAGAACGCGTTCATGTCGAGGTCGAGTGGCTGATCCACCTCACCACCGGCCAGATCGTCCCGAATGTTCGGGCGCTCAGCGCCGACGAGCAGACCCGCCTGCTGGCTGTCGTGGATGACTTCGATCCGGTCGACATCGCCGAGCTGGCCGAGCTGGAGCGTGAGACGGTCCACGACGTGAAAGCCATCGAGTATTACCTCAAACGTCGCCTCAATGCGATGGAAGGCGAGGACGCCACCGACCTGGCTGCGATATCAGAGCTGATCCACTTCGGCTGCACCAGCGAGGACATCAACAACCTCTCCTACGCGCTGATGATCAAGGGAGCGGTCGAACAGGTCTGGCTCCCGCGTGCCACCGCGCTGGTGGAGGTGATCGCCACGATGGCCCGCGACCTGCGCGACGTCCCGCTCCTCGCCCGCACCCACGGTCAGCCGGCGACGCCGACCACCATGGGCAAGGAGATAGCGGTGCTCGCCTACCGGCTGCAGCGCCAGCTCGCCCGCATCGGCCGCGCGGAATATCTCGGCAAGCTCAACGGGGCGACCGGCACGTATGGCGCGCACGTCGCGGCCGTGCCGGACGCGAACTGGCCGGCAATCAGCAAGACGTTCGTGGAGTCCCTCGGCCTGACCTGGAACCCGTTGACCACCCAGATCGAGAGCCACGACTGGCAGGCCGAGCTCTACAGCGACATCGCCCGCTTCAACCGGATCCTGCACAACCTCTGCACCGACTTCTGGACCTACATCTCGATGGGCTACTTCGCCCAGGTGCGCGGCCAGGGCACCGTCGGCTCGTCGACGATGCCGCACAAGGTCAACCCGATCCGCTTCGAGAACGCCGAGGCCAACCTCGAGGTCTCCA
>DASRUA010000404.1:0-10522 GCA_035655615.1 Dermatophilaceae bacterium | reverse complement strand
ACGGATTTCTGGACAAACCTAGGGACTGTGCGTCCAGATAGTCCGCAGAACCAGGGACCGTGCACCCGGATCCGGAGCAACTGTGCCGAGGGGTCAGCCTCAGCCGAGGCGGGATAGGACTTCATCGTGGAGCACGCCGTTCGTCGCCACCGCGTTCCCACCCCAGGGGCCGGGTACTCCGGCCAGCGAGGTGAATCGGCCACCGGCTTCGGTGACGATGGGCACGAGCGCAGCCATGTCGTAGACCTCGAGGTCCGGTTCGGCGGCGATGTCGACGGCACCTTCGGCGACGAGCATGTATGACCAGAAGTCCCCGTAGGCGCGGGTCCGCCAGCATTCATCGGCCAGGCTCAGAAACGCCTCGTAGCGGTCATGGTGTTTCCAGCCATGCAAGCTCGAGTAGGACAGTGAAGCATCCGAGACCTGCGAGATCTTCGAGACGCCAATCCTCTTTGCGCTGGAGAGACTGCGTCCACACCAAGCGCCGGAGCCGTTGGCTGCCCACCAGCGACGATTGAGTGCCGGAGCCGCGACGAGGCCGAGAACAGGTTGGCCATCATCCACGAGGGCGATCAGGGTGGCCCAGACCGGAACGCCCCGGATGAAGTTGTGGGTCCCGTCGATCGGGTCGATGACCCAGCGTCGTGGGCCGCGGCCGGTGGTCTCGAACTCCTCGCCCTCGACCGCGTCCCGGGGGCGGGTGCGCTTGAGCTGGTGGCGAACGACCTGCTCGGCCGCCTTGTCGGCGTCGCTGACCAGTGTCAGATCGGGCTTGGACTCGACCACGAGATCGTCGGCCCGGAAGCGCGCCATCGTGATCCGCTCCACGGCGTCGGCAAGCACGTGCGCAAGGCGGAGGTCATCGTCGTAGACAGGCACGCCGCCACGCTAGCGGTATTGGGTAACAACAGCGCAACTACCACCGTGCACCCAGGGTGTCGGGTGGACTCGGGGCTACGTGCAGTGGCAGATCGGGGGCAGGGCAGCCTGGTGAGGGCATCGTCCGTCGACCGCTTGGGCGATCACACACTGCCCTGCCCGATCTTCACTCTGGTTCGGCGCAGGTTATACAGTGTCGGCATGAGTAGAAAGGGCAGGATTCTTTTGGGGTTGCTGCTTTTCAATGGCGTATCGGCCGGGGGTGGCGGTATCGCCCTCATGACTGGTGTGATTCCCAGGCAGGCGTCGTGGCTTCAGCACACAGACTTTGTTAGTCAGTACGTTCCTGGTGTGATTCTTATGGCCGTTGTCGGAGGAAGCTCTTTGGTCGCCGCTTTGGCGATGATGAAGGGTGCTGAAGGGTGGCAGCTATCCAGCATACTGGCTGGCGTGATTATGTTTTTTGGATAATCGGAGAGATCGCGTCTATTCGGGCCTTCCATTTCCTGCAGGTCATCTACTTCGTGACAGGCGCTGCCGTCATCTGGTTCACGCCCAAAGGAAAGTTCGCCACCGAATAGCGGGGCGGTTCGAGATATCGTGCTTGATCATCACGGCGTAGAAGAGATCGTCCGCTCAAGTCTGGATCCAACGTCAGGCCTCTTCGTCGCCAGGTCAGCTGGGGGGGATGGCTGCCTGACGCTGATCGTCCAGGCGAACTCGCTGACCCACACACCGAGTCGCGCAACCGGCGCTCAAGCGCAGATCGAGACCAATGGTGTCGACACGTTCGTCCTGTGTTTGGACGGCCAATTCGGGTATCGCGACTTCGACTGGGTACCAGAGGGGCAACGCGAGATCCTGACGCTCTTGAGCAGGCTGGCTGAGGCCTACCTCGCAGGAAAGGGATGCGAGGGAGAGAGGCGTGGATTCTTTGGCCGCCGTTATAGCCAGCTGATACTTGAGCTTGACGGGCAGACATATCTGTTCAAGGGTAGGCGCCTCTAGCGGACAGGATACTCAGTGGCGATCTCCGATCGGTCGCCACATTCCGGGTTAGTCTTCGGACTGCGGGGAGCGAGCACGTAACAGTCGGCGAAGTGAGTCCAGGCGGGACTCGCCGGCAGCGCCTGCCCGGCCCGACTCCACCCAGGCGTCCAGTGCGCATTCCGCTTCGTCGTGCGTGCACCCACGAGGACATTGCTCAGTACCGGGCGCCAGGTCCGGGAAGTGCCTGATGATCCTGGTGAGGTCGACGTGGGCGAGACCGAACGAGCGGACGCCGGGAGTGTCCACGACCCAGCCGTTGCCCTCGGGCAGCCTCAGCGATACCGCGGACGACGAGGTATGCCGGCCACGTCCCGTCACCTCGTTGACCACGCCCACGGCTCGTGCGGCACCGGGGACCAGGGCGTTGACCAAGGTCGACTTGCCCACACCGGAATGGCCGATGAAGACGCTGATGCGGTCAGCCAGCATCTCCCGTAAGGGTTCCAGCCCGACCCACTCACGGGTCACAGGGTCGCGAGAGGTGACCAGGTGGCGTACCTGGAGCATGGCGTAGTGGGCCAGGAATGGCGCCGGGTCGACCAGGTCGGCTTTTGTCAGAACCAGGAGTGGTTCCATGCCCGCGTCGTATGCCGCCACCAGGCACCGGTCGATCATCCGCGGGCGCGGCTCCGGGTCGATCAGCGCCGTCACGATGACCAGCTGCTCGGCGTTAGCCACGATGATGCGCTCGACCGGGTCGGTGTCGTCGGCGGTCCGGCGTAGGACGGTGCGCCGTGGCTCGACCCGCACGATCCGGGCCAGCGAGTCAGGGCCACCCGAGGTGTCCCCGACCAGGCCCACCTCGTCGCCGATGACGACGCTCTTGCGTCCCAGCTCGCGGGCTTTCATAGCGATGACAACGCGCTCGCCACCGCCGTGGACGATCAGGGTGTAGCGACCGCGGTCGACACCAGTGACGAAACCGGGGATGGCATCTTCATGCGCCGGGCGATCCTTGGTGCGTGGCCGTGAGCCGCGGCGGCTCGGCCTGATCCGGACGTCACTCTCGTCGTAGGTGCGTGCCCGTGGACTCATCCGCGGCCCGGTCCCTGGTTGTCGCCGTGTTCGTCGATGCTCAGGTTGTCGCTGCTCGGGCTTTCGCTTGCGCTTTCGCCCCCGTTGTCGCCCCCGTTGTCGCCTTTGCTGTCGCCCTTATTGTCGCTTTCGCTTTCGCCGCCGTCGCCTTTGAGCATCTGGGTCCATCGGTCGGTGAACTGCGGCAGCGTCTTGGCCGTTGTCTCGACGTTCTCGATGACGACGCCTGGCACCCGAAGGCCCAGCACGGCCGCCGCCATTGCCATCCGGTGATCGTCGTAGGTGTGGAAAAGGCCGCCGTGCAGCGTCTTTGGCGTAATCCTCAAACCGTCCTCGGTCTGTTCGATCGATCCACCCAGAGCATTGATCTCGGTGAAGAGAGCGGCCAGCCGGTCGGTCTCATGTCCGCGCAGGTGAGCGATGCCCCGGATCCGGGAGGGGGAGTCGGCGAGCGCCGCGACCGCGACGATGACAGGTGTCAGCTCGCCGGCGCCGTGCAGATCGACATCGAGCCCACTGATCTGCTGGTTGCCGGTGAGCGTCAGCCCGGAGCGCTCGAGCAGCACGTCGGCGCCCATCGCGTCGAAGATGTCGCGGATTGCGTCGCCGGCCTGGGTGGTGTGCTGCGGCCACCCAGGGACGCGAAGGGTTCCGCCGGTGACCACAGCTGCGGCCAGGAAGGCGGCGGCGTTGGACAGGTCCGGTTCGACCTCGACGTCGAGGGCGCGGATCGGTGAGGGCTCGACCCGCCACGTGTTGGCCTGCGAGTCGTCAACGACCACACCGCAGTCGCGCAGCACCTCGACGGTCATCGCGATGTGCGGCCCGCTGGGGACCGCTTTGCCCTCGTGATGGATCGTCACGCCCTGCTCGAACCGCGGCCCGGCCAGGAGCAGCGCTGAGATGAACTGGGACGAGGCAGAGGCATCGATCGTGACCGAGCCCCCCGGCATACGGCCTGCTCCCTGCACGGTGAAGGGAAGCGTTCCGCGACCATCGTCGATGACCGTCGCGCCCAGGGTGCGCAGTGAGTCGATGACCTGGGCCATGGGGCGTTGGCGGGCGTGCGGGTCTCCGTCGAAGGCGACGGGGCCGTCGCCGAGGGCAGCCACCGGCGGCAGGAATCTCATCACGGTGCCGGCCAGCCCGCAGTCCACGGACGCTGCGCCCAACAGGGACGCCGGACCGATCAGCCAGTCGTCGCAGCCGGCCTCACTGCCGGGCACGTCGACCACCGAGGCGCCCAGGGAACGCAGCGCCGCCGCCATGAGCAAGGTGTCGCGTGAACGCAGGGGCCGCCGCAGCCGCGAGGCATCGCTGGCCAGGGCCGCGAGCACGAGGTAGCGGTTGGTCAGCGACTTGCTCCCCGGCAACGCGACAGTGGCCCTGACCGGAATGCTCGCGTGGGGGGATGGCCAGTCAGTCAAGTGCGTGTTTGGCAAAACGTCGGGCGCGCTTGGTGGCGCGCCGAGCCTCGCGCTTGGTCGAGGTGGCCTGCCGGCGTGCATCTGACTGAGCCTGCCTGGTGCGGTAGGCCAGCCCTGGCTTCCCGGCGGTGTCCACCGCGGCGAGCAGGACGCCGCCGAGCAGACCGACGTTCTTCAGGAAGTGGGCCTTCTGCTGCGCTCGGGCAGCTGGGTCCTTGACAGTCCAGAAGGCGTGTGCGGTGTAGGTGGTCGGCACGAGTGCGCCGGCCAGGGCCAGGGCCGCAACCCGAGGGAACGCGCCCAGACCCAGCATTGTGCCCGCAGCCACCATCGTGGCGCCGTTGGCGCGGACCATCATCTCGGGGTCGTCGGGCAGGTTCAGCGGCCCAGACAGCCTGGTGACCAACGGCGCGGCAATCTTGGCGCGCTCGCTCGGGTGCAGCAGGGCATCCAGGCCGCTCGTCACGAAGACGGCGGCCAACATCGGTCGGGCAATCCGTCGAACCACAGTCATCTGAAATCTCCTCGGGTGTCGTTTACGCACCTCTTACGGTAGTTGCTCGCTGCCCCCTGTGCGTATCTAGGCTGTGGGTATGTGCGGTCGATACGCGTCCAGCGCGCGCCCTGAGGACCTGGTTGAGGAGTTCGAAGTCGAGCAGGACCGCACGGGGGAGCGGGCGCGGAGCATCCTGTTGACTGCCCAGAGCCCGCCGGCAGGTCAGCCCGACTACAACATTGCACCGAGCAAAGCTGCGCCGGTGGTGTTGACCCGAGCGCCTCGTGGCGATGCCGATGCCGAGCCGACGCGCCAGCTGCGTTTGCTGACCTGGGGACTGGTGCCGAGCTGGTCTCAGGACGTCAAGGTCGGGCTGCGGATGACCAACGCCCGTTCAGAGTCGCTCCTGGGCAAGTCGTCGTTCGCCCGGGCCGCCGCCGTTCGTCGATGTCTGGTCCCTGCGGACGGTTGGTACGAGTGGCAGGTGAGCCCTACGGCCCTTGACCCGAAGGGCAAACCGGGCAAGCAGCCGTTCTTCATCCATCGCAGCGATGGTGCGCCAATGGCGATGGCGGGGTTATACGAGTTCTGGCGCGACAAGTCTCTCGCCGAGGACGACCCTGACGCCTGGCTGACGACGTACTGCATCATCACGACATCGGCCGAGCCCGGGCTGGACCGGATTCATGACCGGCAGCCTGTGGTCCTTGAACGTGAGAGCTGGGAAGACTGGCTCGACCCGACGGCGAATGACCTCTCGCGGGTCGAAGCCCATCTGGAGTTCTCACAGCCGGGGCGTTTCGACGCTTACCCCGTCTCCACGGCGGTCAACTCCTCGCGCCGCAACGGCGCCCAGCTGCTCAAACCGCTGGGGCGCTCAGACCTGACGGGCGTGGTGGACCCGACCACCGGCGAGGTCATCGGCCAGTGACTCGCGTGTCAGTTCGCAAGAGCATCAGGGAGATTGGGACCCCGGTCGGTATGGCGCGTGCGCACCTATGGCGCCCGCCTCACCCCTGTGGGTCTGTGGTTCTGGGGCACGGCGCAGGGGGTTTGTCTTGGTCGGCCGACCTCCAGGCGCTTACGGCTTTGACGGCGGAGGGATGGCTGGTGGCGTTGGTCGAGCAGCCCTGGCGGGTGGCCGGGCGCCGGGTGGCCGCGCCTCCCGCCCAGCTTGATGTCGCGTGGCTGGCGGTGATGGCGGCGCTGACGTCCGGGCGTGGTGCGCTTCCCCGGCCGTGGGTGGTTGGCGGCCGAAGTTCCGGTGCGAGAGTGGCCTGTCGGACAGCTGGGGCTGTTCGGGCCGATGCCGTTTTGGCGTTGTCCTTTCCGCTGCATCCGCCTGGCAGGCCGGAGAGGTCTCGGGTGAGCGAGGCGCGCCTTGTGACGGACGCCGGGACCCGGCTGGCCGTCATACAGGGGGAGAAGGACCCTTTCGGGAGCCCCCAGGAGGTCCGCAATGCTCTGGGAACCGGTGCCGAGGTGGTGGCGGCCCGTGGCACTCACTCGTTCACCAAGACCCCGACGGACGTACTCGAAGCTGCCACAACCTTCCTGTCAAACCTAGGGACGGTGTGCTGACCTTCCTACGAACCTAGGGACGGTGTGCTGATTCGGAACGCATCATGCCGACCGTCCCGGGCTACCGCAAGGGCGTAACCTGCCCGGAGCCTCGAGTTGATCCGACCGATGCCCAGGCCCCCGACGTCCACCTTCGTGTACTCGTCCATCGTCAGATTGAGGGATCGAAGCCCGGCCAGTCGCAAGACGTCCCTTTGCGGTCGGTCCCACATCTCGTGCCAGTGACCGTTGTACTCCGCGCCATATCCGGACTCGTCGTCCAGGAGATCGATTCGACCCATGAGTCGACCGTGCATGTCGTAGACCTCAGCGTTTACTTGAGGGGACGGCAGGCCGGATTCGAGCCAGTAGTAACGAAGTTCGCTCTCCCTTGGTGACTCCGCACGATCGGAGGCAATTACGAGAGCGTCCCTGAGCAACTGGATGCCGCGGTAGCCCTTCATCTGTGGCACCTGCAGCTGTTCAAGCTCAAATCGTGTGGTGAGTCCGTGCCGCAAGCTCATGTCGATCGCAGCCAGTGCTTTCTCCGGATACTTGGCCCACCTGGTGAGGTCTGCGGCGGTCCTCATGCCGTTGGTCACTAGCTGGCCGTGATATCTGACGAGGTCCTCGACCCGACACGGCGCCCAACGGAGCCTTAGACCGTCACGCTCGTAGGCGCCACCGTCAGGCGACACGATGAACTCGACGGGCCTGGGCTGGGTGCCGTCCGAGGTGCCATCGAGGAAGTCGCTCGGTATTCCGTGGAGTGCGGCCGCCGCCCATCCGGAAAGGATTGCCCCCGTGGGTGCCGCCACAATGGCGGCGTGGATGCGGGTCAAGCGGCTGTCATCAAGCAGGCTCGTCTGCCTCAGACCGACCAAGCCGTCGATTCTCGGGAGCAGGTCGACGAATGGGCGGGTCATGCCGCCGGCTCGTAGTTGGTTGACCGTGAGTACGCCGTCCATGGAATCCTCGCCTCGCTGGTGGTTTCGAGGATGTTCTGCCCCGGCCGGCGGTCGGTGCCAGATGTGAGGCGACTCCTGTGCAGATTGGGACGACTAGGCCTGGACATGTGGATAAGCGCTTTGGGCCGCGCCGTCCCTAGGTTTGGCACTCAGTGGGCCGCGCCGTCCCTAGGTTTGGCACTCAGTGGGCCGCACCGTCCCTAGGTTTGCGAGGGGAGGGGGAATGTCCGGGACGGGCGCTGGCGTTGACGATGGTGATTGGCCGACAAACACGATGCTGCCCACGAACTGCCCATCAACACCAGTCAAGGAGCGATGTGTTGCTGACTGCCGAACTGACACCGGTCACCGGGAGCACCCAAGTTCGCGTCCGTTATGGAGGCGACAGTCCATCGTCGGTATTAGGCTGGATGGCGATGACAGCAGACCAGCGCGCCTTCCAGAGCGCATCGAACGTACCCACCGCGGACGAGCCGGCCGCCGGTGAGCCGACCGTTGTCGAACTGAGCCACGTCGATCCGAGCGACGACTATCCGAGCGACGACGAGCCGACGCTGGACGTGAGCACAGAGACACCGGCACAGCGGGCCGCACGGTTCGAGTCTGATGCCATGCCGTTCCTGGACCAGTTGTACAGCGCTGCGCTGCGCACGACGCGCAACCCGGCCGACGCCGAGGACCTCGTCCAGGAGACCTTCACCAAGGCGTTCGCGGCCTTCCATCAGTACAAGCACGGCACGAACCTCAAGGCCTGGCTCTACCGGATCCTGACGAATACGTACATCAACAGCTACCGCAAGAAGCAGCGCCAGCCCCTGCAGTCTGATGCGTCCGAGGTCGAGGACTATCAGCTGGCGCGCGCTGAGTCGCACACTTCCAAGGGTCTGCGTTCAGCCGAGACAGAGGCGCTGGATCACCTGCCCGACTCAGACGTCAAACGTGCCTTGCAGGAGATACCCGAGGACTTCCGTCTCGCCGTGTACCTGGCCGACGTCGAGGGCTTCGCCTACAAGGAGATCGCCGAGATCATGGACACGCCGATCGGCACCGTGATGTCGCGGTTGCACCGTGGCCGGCATCAGCTGCGCGCGCTCCTGAGCGACTACGCCCGTGAGCGCGGCTTCGTTGTTGAGGGAGTCAGCTCATGACTGGCGCCGAACACAACGACTTCGACTGCTCCCGCGCACGGCTGCAGCTCTACGAATACCTCGACGGTGAGATGGACCCGGATGACTGCGCCAGGATCAGGGAACATCTGAAGCACTGTGGCCCCTGCCTGAAGGAGTACGACCTTGACCAGATGCTCAAGGCGCTGGTGCGGCGCTCGTGCGGCTGCGAGGCTGCGCCGACGGAGCTGCGGATGCAGATCCTGTCCCGGATCACCACCATCAACCTGACTGTCGAGTATCGGGACCAGGCGTGACTGTCGAGCTTCGGGACTAGAGCCACCCAACAGGCGAGGTATTGCGTGTATTCAGCACGCGGCATACCTCGCCTTTTGCGTGCCATGATCCCGCCTGTGCGTGCCGTGATCCGGCCCCCGGCGTGCCCTGCTCCGGCCGGTGCGGGCTCTGGTCCGGCGTGCGCGTGCACTGGTGCTGCCCGGGTCTGGCCCATCCTGGGGGAATGAACAGACAGAAAACCCCCACTCCCTGGCGGGAACGGGGGCTTTGCGTTTGGTGAAGGGCGCGGCTCAGGCGTTGGGCTTGCGGCCGTGGTTGGCGGCCCTGCCCTTGCGGGAGCGGCGCTTGCGGGCGCGCTTGCTCATGTGTGCTCCAAATGGGGGTTGTCAGTGACCTGTGAGCGTCACGGTCGCTCCCATTGTGGCATATTATCGACACGGGGGAATGACCTGGAGCTCGTGAGGGGACGACCTGACCAGAAGGCCGAGCGTTTCGTTCGGTACGGCGAGATGTGTTCGCCAGCAAATCGGCCGGTGTTTAACGGCAAATCGACGCAAATCCACGCAAACCGACGCTGCCGTCAGTAACACACATCCCATTTTCACCACAGCACTGGCGTGAAGGTCACGCGCTGGTCTTGTTTTGGAGCCGGGATGGCTGGGGGTGTGAATCTGGAAGTGCTTCGGAACGCAAAACGTGGTACTGAAGCCCACATCGACAGGACGCGCGCAGCTCCCCCCAAGACCCTGCGGCGGCCCCCCGAACAAAGGAACCATCATGAGAATCATCGCCAAGGTCATCGAGTCCATGCTCAGTAAAGACGCCGCCCAGCAGTGGACCGGTCAGACCTCCGCGGTTCAGTCGCGCGACACCTGGAACTGGGGCGGCTTCTCCGACGAGACGCCGACCATCTTCTAAATACCCCCGGATTTCGTTTGACCCGCGGGTAGGTTGGGTCGAGTGAACGATACGGGTTCCAAGGGACGCTCACAGGTCGTGGGCGTCCCTTCGCTTGCGGTGCCCGCCTACATCGCGGCAGTTCTTCTCGGTGCGGTTGTCTTGGCTGTTGTGGCCTTGCGCATTCATCCGCTGAACAGCGGCGACCGCTCTGACAACGAAGTCGTCACCCTGGCGGTGCTGTGTGTGCTGGGGGTCCTGGGCTCGACCTCGCAGGAGCGAAACGTCGGGGGGCGGATCGGGTTCTCTTTCAACAGCATCATCCTTCTTGCGGCGGTGGCCCTGCTGGGCCCATTTGGCGCGGCGGTCGTCGGCGCGGTGACCCACCTGCTGGTGGTCAACAAGCAGCGACTCGAGGTGCGGGCCTTCAACATCGGCATGAGTTCCACCATTGGAGCCGCCGGCGGGTTCGCCTACCTCATGGCTGGTGGTACCACTGAGGTGAATGAGGTTGGTGGCGTCGGACCGCTGTTGCTGCACGTGGGGCTGCCGTTGATGTTGGCCGACGTGGTGATCTGCCTGCTCAACGCCGTGATCCTGTCTGTCATTGTGCGGCTGACCCAAGGTACTCCGATGCGCCGGTTCATCCTGGGAATGCTGGGAACTTCGGGCCCGGCCTACATCGGCTACGGCCTCATCGGGTTCCTGTTCGTGATCCTCTGGGTGCCGGCCGGGGTCGGACCCGCAAGTGCCGTGCTGATTCTGGCGCCGCTCTTCGTGGCGCGGTGGGCTTTCGTGCAGTATGGC
>DASRUA010000403.1:0-8482 GCA_035655615.1 Dermatophilaceae bacterium | reverse complement strand
CTCCCTTGCCGACTCCGGACCGGCCACGGTCGAGGCCTTTGCGTACGACGTGACGAGCGGCACCCTCACCGAGCGCCGGCGGCTCTTCGCCCTCCCCGACGGCGAGGGTGCTCCGGACGGGTTGTGCGTTGACGTCGAGGGCTGCCTGTGGGTCGCGGTGTGGGGTGGGGCCGAACTCCGCCGCTACAGCCCCGACGGTGACCTGCTCGACCGGATCGAGGTGCCCGTCACGCAGCCAACCAGCGTTTGCCTCGGGTCGCCAACGATGGACCAACTCTTTGTGGCCACAGCCACTCACGGGCTGTCGGAGGACGCACTGCTGCGCCAACCCCTGGCAGGGCGGATACTACGGACCCCGGTCAAGGTGGCCGGGATGCCGATCACCCCGTACGCCGGCCCCATCCCGGCACTTGACCCGCCCGCTGACCGGCCTGGCCCGTCTATAGCGCGGTCGACGCGCAGGCGAGGATAGGCGGCGCCTGCTCACAGCCACGACCCGTGCCCGAAACCACGAGCTGGAACCGTCCCAGCCGACCCGCTCGGCCAGCCGAGGACCTCGGCCCGGACATCGGTCTGTTCGCGCAGTCGGCCAGGTCACTTCAGAGTAAGTACTTCGCGGGGACGTTTGGCGTCGACCACTCGGCCAGCTGGCGCCGGGAATGCGCGACGGTCCGGGTCCAGAACCAGCGCGAACAAGGCTCGTCAGGCCGAGGGTAGGCGTCCGGCATGTTCCGTAGTGGTCAGCATCCAGTCAGCAGCTTCGTGCGATAACTCGTGCGATAACTCGTGCGATAACTCGTGCGATAACTCGTGGCCAACCGGGGTGAGTCACGGTCACTCGTGGTCGGTCAACGGAAGGGAACGGGAGCCACTGAGGAGACAAAACCGCAGGTCAGATGCGGTCTGACCTGCGGTTACGGTGGTGGTCAGGGGCGGGGTCGAACCGCCGACCTTCCGATTTTCATTCCGAGTTTCGCGGTAGATGCAGATGATCTCGCACCCTCATCGTGGACTGGTACCGCCAAGCCACCTTCGTGGTGACCGTCGTCCAGAGTCGCTCGTACGGGGCCGTTTTCTCGCACTCGTTGACACGTGAATATAGACAAGATATGTTGTCTATGTGCGAATCGGTGAGCCGGCGCGGAAGCACGGAGTTATCGACGCGGACATCTTGCATGCCGTCCGTACCGCGATGCGCAAGGTCGTCATAGATGAAGACCTGACGATGCTCATCGGAGCAGCCTCCGACGGAGCACTGCTGGAGATCGGCGTCCTCGACATCGACGGGGACGACCCGGTCGTCATACACGCCATGCCCCTACGACAGAAGTTCTACCGGTTCCTGGAATGAGGAGGTGATCAAGATGCGACACACAGACGACGAGATCGAACGAGCCGCGAGCCGGTTCGAGCAGTTGGCCGACGAGCTCGACCCGGCAAACGCCCAGGTCGACCACACCGAAGACCTCCGAGCGATTGCAGCCGTCTCCGAGGCGGTACGCGCGGATGAGGCACGGCTGCGGGAGGCCGTCGAGGTCGCCCGGGCACACGAGAGGTCATGGAACCAGATCGCGGTTGCCCTGGGAGTCTCCCGACAAGCTGCCCGCCAACGGTTTACCGACAAGGCGCACGCCTGACCCATCGGTCCCAGCCGGCCTCCGTACGACACCAGCCTTGAACGGTTTCTGTGGAGACGGCGAGCGGCCTTCACGTGGGCGGATTTTGGACGTACACGACCTCGGTACGGTCATGCTGACCCAGCTAAGTTGCCTTGGTTGACGCGGCAGATGCCAGCCGGCTGAGGCCTTTCGGTGTATGTAAATCCCTCGTAATGAATAGGTCATCGGTTCGATTCCGATAGGCGGCTCCACGGCATCACCGCAGGTCAACGGGGGTTTATGTCCTCGATCACGAGGCCCGATCCGACCCAGGATCGGGCCTCGTGATCGAATTTTGGGCATACACGGCACTTTCGGCTCCTTCGGTGAGGGCGTCCAGGGCGTCGCTGACCTGGTCCAACTCGCTGTCGAACAGCTGGGCGTAGATCTCGGCAGTCACAGTGATCGAGGAGTGCCCCATCGCCTTCTGGATGTACTTCAGGTCCGCCCCGGCGAGCCTGGCCAGGCTGCCAAAAGTGCGGCGGAGGTCATGGGGAGTGAGTCCGTCAAGGCCGAGCTCCACGCAGACCTGGTTCCATCGCACGTCGCGCCGCCAGTTGAGGTTGCGCAGCGGTTGGCCACGTTGGGTGGTGAACACCAGATCATCAGGAGAGCGGCCCTCGACCCGGGCCGCCAACACGTTTGCCACCGTGCGTGGGATCGCGACCTGACGTGCCTTCTTGGACTTTGGGGCCGCAGTGTCCAACCGCCCGCCGACCTCCGTCATACGCTCGACAACCGACAACCGGCGGGCAACCAAGTCCACGTCAAAGACGCGCAGTGCTGCGAGCTCCGACCATCGAAGACCGCAGTATGCGAATACCAGGACGGCGTCGCTCCGTACCCAGGGCGAACCGGGAGCAAGGACAGAATCGGCTTGCGCTCAAGCTTGTCTCCGTTGGAGGTGACTTTTGAAGATGCTCGCCCTCGCAGGTCCATGTGTGCGTCGTAGGCAGCCCGTCGACGTTCGTTCTCACCCGCTGGCCAAGCGTCCAGGGCCTTGGCGAGGTCGTGGACCTGCCGGAGGCACCCTCGGCAGATGGACGTCCTTCGCGTCATTCCTGTGTAGGCGCCGGTCCCTGACCGCGAGGTCCAGCAGCAGTGACAGCACCCGATGGGCGTATCGGATGCTGTCGGGCTTGTCGCCGTGTGCCTGCATGGTGTGAACCCACCCGGCGATGTCGCTGTGACCAATGCGGTTGATGGGCCAGGTGCCGAACTGGGGCTGGACCCGCAGGGATGCCCCAAGCGGATCGGTAGTTGGCACGCGTGGTCAGTTCGAGGTGCCCCTGGCCTGCCGCGAAGAGTTCCCACACAGCATCGAGGGAGAACTTGCCCCGGCGGGGGTCGATCCATTCGCCGCGGGACTGCTCAGCCTTCATCTGAGCCTCAAAGGCGACGGCATCGCGGCGGGTACTGAAGGACCGCGACCGAAGCTGCCGGTCGGGGGCGTAGTACCGCGTGCGGTAGGTGATTGCCCCCGAGGCCCGCTTCCTCTGTTCAATCACGAGCGGCTGCCCGCTGGGCCTCGATGTAGGCGACGACATCGGACATTGCCCAGCGTCGATGCTTCTCAACTTCGAAGGAGGGTGGACCCTTCTTCGCGGAAGCCCAGTAGTGAACGGTCGACACCGGCACCTTCAGGATCGTGGCGACCTCCCGGGCGTCGATAAACTCCGTGTCGATGACTTCCTTCATCAGCTGTCCACCTCACTGCTTCACCCACGGGCTGCTGTCCATGAGTCGAACGGGCATGATTACCCGCAACTGACATGACTACCGCTTTGCAGGTACACGATTGGCCTTTCCCAGGTCAGTGGTCTGCAAGGTGACTTCGGCGTCGACCTGCCGGGCGGTGACTCCCGGGTCGGTGATCTGAGCCTTCGCGACCGCACTCGCCCAGGACACCGGTTCGCTGACGTGCTGAATCAGGACCGTCGTGTGCCCTTGGCGGCCAGCGAGCGCGGTCCAGTCGTTCTGGCTTGGCACCGGCGAAGGGCCGTGGATGCCGTCCTGGACTGACGCGATGGCCATCGCGGGTCGTAGCGCCGCGGGCGTCAGCGCGACGACCAGAGGCTCGGTGGACTGCGCGGACTCCGACTGCACCCAAGCGAGCAGCTGGTCCCGGCTGGTCCTGTAATCCTGAGTCAGCAATTCATGGACGAAGGCCGCCGCGTACAGGTCGGGTTGCTGCCGGGTTTCGGCACCTACTGCGGGGTATTGCCGGGACGCGGCCGCATCGACCGGCACGACGCCGCGCATCCGGCTGATGTTCTGTTTCAGTTCCAACTGCTGTCCCGGCGTCAGCGACCGCGCCCCTGACGACGACAAGGTTGTTACGGTTTGCGGACTCGAGCCGCCCACGGCCGAAGGGCCCGCCGAGGTCGCAGCCGGTTGCCGGTTGAGAGGTCGCAGCCGGTTGCCGGTTGACGACGGCCGTAACCGCGAGGAGTGCAAGCACGACCAGCCCGGTTGCGCTTAGCGTCCATCTCATCCGGGCTGAGCGCCCAGCCAGGGGGTTCATGAAAGGAGGCCGCCCTGGGTGTTGAAGAAGTTGACCAGGAACGTCGAGCCACCGATCAAGAACGCCGCGGCGAGCGCGACCAACACCCCCGACTTGCCCTTGCCAGCCACATGCGGATTGCCAGAATGCGATCCGATCGCCCGAGCGATAGCCGAGATGGCGATACCAGCCACGGATGCAACGAGCCCGAACGTGAGCAGCGCGCCAACGATCGACTCAAGAGAAGCAATGCCGGGCAGGCCCGTGCGGTTTGGCTGGATATTGACGTCGCTGACGAACATGTTGATTGGCCCTTCGCGTCCAGCAGGCGGGCTGATCCCACCGACGCAGCGCATACACCCCCAGCGGTACAACATGCGGTAGACCCATGCCGAGGCTGACGGAACAGGCCAGTCCAGGGGACAGCACAAGCGGGGTCCAGCGGTGGCTCCCGGACATCACCCGAGACCGCCCTGCGGCTTTCCCTCCAGCCGGATCGGGAGATACGGAAAATCAGGAGGTCAACCAGAGCGTGTCGTAGAACGCCCCGGTCCCAGGATCTTCACCGGACAGGGCAAATGCGACACGCCCTCGGCAGAACGTCTGACGGGTGCGTTCGCACGCTAGGAAGGGGACCGGAGTAGATCTAGATGCTTCCAGGCTCCAAAAGCCCGTCACGCAACGCGACAGCCAGCGCCGGAGCCAGCGGCAGACGAGGCAGCAGAGTCGCCTGGAACGCGTGGTAGAGGTCCGGCTTGCCCGGCCACACCCCCTGGCTCGGCACGTTTGACCGGTCGAGCTCATGGCGCCACGACCCCCGCTGCCGGTCGATCAGGAACTCGGCCGTGTAGTCCCAGAAGCGGGTGTAGTCGTCGGAGTATCGCGCTTCGCCCGTTGCCCGGCATAGCGCGGCGGCTGCCCCGATCGCCTCGGCGGCGACCCAGTGCAGGCGCGTGTGCACCACCGGCGCCCCGGCCCAGTCTGTCGTGTAGACGAACCCCGGAGCGCCGTCGACCGACCAGCCGTCGCGCACGGCGCGGTCATAGAGCTCGCGCGCCGCGGGCACAAGCGTCTCCGGCGCGCGCCCCGGCAAGGTCGCGTCGACCTGCAGCAGCAGGCGGGACCACTCCAGGCCGTGCCCCACGGTGGCGCCGTACGGCTTGAAGGGGTCGTTCGGGCGGTCGATATTGAGCTCGGGTTGCGGGACCCACGCCGCGTCGAAGTGCTCCGGAATGCGCCAGTCGTTCGAGCTTGCCCAGACGACCACGTGATCGGCGATAGTCGCGGCACGTTCATGCCAGCGCGACTGCCCGGTTGCGTCCCCGGCGGCAAGCAGAGCCTCGACGGTGTGCATGTTGGCGTTCACCCCGCGGTAGGGTTCGAGCGTGGTCCAGGTGCGGTCCCACTCGTCCGCGTTCAGTCCGGCGCCGGGCTCCCAGAAACGCTTGTCGAGAACCTCGAGGGCGTCATCGAGCAGCTCACGGGCGCCGTCGATCTCGGCGACCACCCCGGTTGAGGCGGCAAGCACGACGAACGCATGCGCGTAGGCGCTCTTGGTGGTGTCGGGCATGCCGTCCGGTGCCAGCGAGGCGTACCAGCCGCCATACTCCTGGTCGTGCAAGGACGTGCGTAACGCCTCGAGCGCCCGGCCTGCCACAGCGTTGCTCCCCGGGACTCCGAGCAGGTGCCCCAGCGCGTAGACGTGCGCCATCCGGGCGGTGACCCAGGTGTGGACGGGCCTGGTCGTGTCGACCGCTCCATCGTCGTCAAGCCAGCCCGCTCCCTGGTCGGTTGGTACGGCGCCACGCCCGAAATCGAGCAGACGGAGCGTCTCGGTCTGCAGCCAGTGCCGGTGGGCGGCCCGTTCGGTCCAGGTGATCATCGTGTGCCTCCGTCGGTCCTGCTTGAGATCGTCTGTTGGCACCGGACAAGTTTCACAGCCCGTGGTTCCAGGGAGTTGCCGGAGTCGGCCAGACCTGGCCGCAGCGAAGAGGCTCAGGGAAGTAGCCGACGCACGGCCAGCTCGATGCCTCGGAGCTCGGCGAGTCCCCTGAGCCGCCCGATCAGGGAGTAGCCGGGGTTGGACTGCCGGTGCTGGTCGTCGAGCAGCTGGTGCCCGTGGTCGGGCCGCAGGGGGATCCTCGGGCCGCCGTCGACGTCGCGACGACGCTCCTCCACGATGAGGGCCGAGATGAGCCCGACCATGTCAACGTCGCCGCCCGCGTGGTCGGCCTCGTGGAAGCTCAGCGGATTGTCCTCGCGCTCGGTCGAGCGCAGATGGGCAAAGTAGATCCGCGGGGCGAACTGCTTCGCCATAGCCACGAGGTCGTTGCCGGCCCGGACCCCGAACGAACCGGCGCAGAAGGTCAGCCCGTTCGCCACGCTGGGCGCTGCGTCGAGCAACCACTGGGCGTCCTCCCGGGTGGAGACCACACGGGGCAGGCCAAGCAGCGGACGCGGCGGGTCGTCGGGATGGATAGCAAGCCGGACCCCAACCTCCTCGGCCACCGGAACCACCGCGCGCAGGAAGTATCCGAGGTTCTCCTGCAGCACTCCGGCGTCGATGTCTGCGTACGTCGCCAGCATCTCCCGGAGGGACTCGAGGGTGTACGCCTCCTCCGAGCCCGGCAGCCCGGCGATGATGTTGCCCGCGAGCAGGTCCCGACCCTCCTGCGAGAGGTTCTCGTAGTACGTCCGGGCCCGCGCGATCTCCGCGCCGTCGTACTCTGCCGCCGCCCCGGCCCGGGCCAGGATGAACAGGTCAAAGGCTGCGAACGCCTCCTGGTCGAACCGCAGAGCCCAGCCTCCGTCGGCCAGGACGTATCTCAGGTCGGTGCGCGTCCAGTCCAGAATCGGCATGAAGTTGTAACAGACGATGTCGATGCCGTTCGCGGCCAGATTTCGCAGGCTCTCCTGGTACGCAGCGATCCACCGATCACGCAGCGGGCCGCCACGTTTGATGTCCTCGTGCACGGGCACGCTCTCGACGACCGACCAGCTCAGGCCGGATGCCTCGATCAGCTCTTTGCGCTCGGCGATGGCCGCCACGCTCCACGGCTCCCCGTTGGGCACCTCGTGCAGGGCGGTCACCACCCCGGACGCTCCGGTCTGCCGGATGTCCGCCAGGGTGATCGGGTCGTTGGGACCGAACCATCGCCACGTCTGTTCCACTTCAGTGCTCCTCAAGAATGCGGCCCGTGCCGCGCGAGTAGGTTATCCGCAGGCTGCCGGGTCGATGGAGTGCTCATCAGAACCCGTTTTAAACATCGGGTCGGGCGGGCGGCGGGGCCTGACGGATGTGGTGATGGGAGCGCCTCGGACGGGCGGGTTGGTCACTGTCGGAGACGAGCCATCACAAGCGCCTGGGCTCACCGGTCGCCTCGGAGGTCACTGCCTGCGCGATCCAGGTCTGGGCCCCGGCGATGTGCGCCAGAGCGGTCGCGAAAGCGAGGTCACGGTCACCCACCTCGATCGCGACGACAAGGGTCTCGTGCTGTTGACGGGTGCGCTCGGGGATGCTGTCACGGGTCACCGCGTGCCACATGGTCCGCCAGGCGGTGCCGAGGGTGAAGGCGCTGCTGACAGCGAGGAGTACGGAGTTTCCACTGGCCCTGACAATTGCCTCGTGGAACCTCGGGTCGAGACGTGCATACTCGACCGGATCGTCGACGAGCTGCATCGCCTCGAACAGGGAACGGATCTGCGCCTTGTGCTCGGCCGTGGCACGCTCTGCTGCCATGGCGCAGGCGGCAGGCTCGATGACGCGGCGGAACTCCCCCAGTTCAACCGCTGACTCCACGTTCAGCAGATCCTTGCTGTAGTCCAGCCCACGCAAGAGCTCCTGCGGGTCGAGCGAAGTCACGAACGTGCCAGACCCATGCTTGCTCCGCAAAACGCCCACCAGCTCCAGAGCTCTGATCGCTTCCCGCAGGGCACTGCGGGAGACCCCGAGCGCAACGGCTAGCTCGGTCTCACGCGGAAGCTGCGAGTTGGGCGGGAATCTACCCGTCGAGATCCCGTCACGGATCAGGTCCATCGCCGTAGAGGGCGCCGAGAGACCGTTCGCCACGACAGCACTCATTCGTCAACTCCATTGCGATAGGTCTGGCCTCTCTGTGCCACTGAGTCTCGCACGGGCGCAAATCCGTGTCAAAGAGAGTCGCGACTGAGTTGAGCTCCGGTACCCAACTCAAGTCGTCTGAGCAGCGGATATGTGCGAACTGAAGACCATCTTCGTCAGCGTTTTCCCGTCATTTCGATAGAAGCCGTTCGGCACGCGATTTCCCAAAGAGGTTGGACCTCTTTCTTGACATCATTCCTC
>DASRUA010000402.1:0-2854 GCA_035655615.1 Dermatophilaceae bacterium | reverse complement strand
CGCTCTACGGGATGCCGGACACGCGGTGGCCGTTGCAGGCCCCCGCGAGGTGCCCATCGACCTCGAAGGACAAGAACCCGCGCGCTTCTAACGCCGGCAGGTAGCGCGGGTGGAGGCCAGCACATGCCGCCACCCAAGCGCGTGCGACAGAGACTGCGACCCAGCACCGGCCAACGGCCCGCGGCGTTCCCGTAGACCGATCGTCCTACGGACGCCGAGGCTTGACGTCGATGTATCCGGTCGTCGTTGTGCCTACCAGGGCGAGGTAGTCGATCCCGGTAGGTGGCGCCGGGCCGGGGCTGGTCTCGGGTTTGGCGCCCGGGTGGACGCAACTGCGGCATTGGGGGCACCGGCGACACCGACAGGACCCTGCGACCCTCCGGGTTTCGTGACCTTTGTCGCGCTTCGTCGTTCTCCGTACAAGGAGCACCGTCTGAAACGTGATGTCACCGAAGGAGGAACGCATGTCGAACCGTGGAAGTCATCGTGGAGGTCACCGTCAAGCCCGCACGATCACATTGCCTTGGCGCAAGGCCTGCGCAACCATTCCGGCCATCGCGTTGATCAGTGGCGGCATCGCACTGGCCTCCCCCGCAGGCGACGTCAAGAGTGTGTCCGCTTCGGAAGCCTCACCCACGATCGTCGTGCCTGGCACCGCACTGACTATGCCCGCCGTCCCGGCCGGTGCATGCACACAGGGGGCACCCGGACTGGTGCTGCCCGCGGGCACCGCGCCCGGCAGCTCGACCCTCGTTGCCCTGGACAGTATGGGCATCCCGAGTCCTGCCCTCGAGGCCTACCGTCGCAGTGCCACGTTGGTCGCTGCAGCCGACCCTGCCTGCCACATTGACTGGGCGTTGCTGGCTGCAATCGGGCGAGCCGAGAGCGACCACTCCCGCTTCGGCGGGAACCATCTCGACGCGGCCGGCGTCGCTCAGCCGGGCATCATCGGTATCCCGCTGGACGGCACGAACGGGACCGCTCGGATCACCGACACCGACCACGGCCTGTGGGACCGGGACACGACCTACGACCGGGCCGTGGGCCCGATGCTGTTCATTCCCAACACGTGGCGCGTCGTCGGTGTCGACACCGCTGGACGCGGAGTCAAGAACCCGCAGGACATGCTCGACGCCGCGGCCGCGACCGCGGTCTATCTCTGCTCCGGCCACGGAGATCTCACCCGTCCGGACGACCTGCGTGCCGCGATCATGCGCTACAGCCCTTCTGACTCCTACGTCCAGACGGTGACCGCCATCGCCGATGCGTATCGCCGCGGTGTCGGCGCCCTGCCGGCCTCGGACCTGCCCGCCGCCAATCCGGCCCCGTCCAAGGCTGATGCCGTCAACGCGGCGGCCAAGAACGCCACACCGGCGAAGGGCAAACCGGTCTCTCGCTCGACTTCACCGATCGGGCAAGAGCCCGCTGTCACCACCAGTGCGCCGGCGACCACCCCGCCCACGTCACCGCCGCCGCCCGGCCCGAACTTGCCACTCCCCCTGCCCGCGCTTACGACCTCTAGCCAGAGGTCGACACCGTCCGGGTTGCCGTCGCAACCGCTCACTCAACAGATCTGCACCATCAGCGCGGTCAGCGTGAAGATCTGCACCCTCGTGGCGCCCTGAGCTGCCCCCTGCCGGGCTCGCTCTGGCAGGGGGCAGCTCAGCCCCACGTACCCCCCGTCCGATCTCGTTGTGCTTTCAACACCAACGGAGGTACGCGCCATGCTCCGCTCGTTCTCGATGCCCCTGGCCGACACGTCGGTCGCCGTGACTGTAGCGGCCTTGCTGACACCTGCCACAGGGATGGCCGCGGCTGCCGGGGCCACAGACTCGAGAGCCGTCGACACCTACACCGGGCTGTCGTGCACGGTGCCTGCCGGTCTGGATGACCAAGGCCGCCCGCAGACCTGTGTCATCGACACCGACCTGTACAAGCCTCACACTGCCTCGACCGCCAACCGGGTACCGGCCTGGTCGTTCCATGCCGTCGGAACCCGGCGCTTCCGTAGAGCCTGACGCGGCCGAGACCCTCGTCACACGAAACCCCAACACCAATGGTCTTCGCAGCTGCCCTCGTCGCCCTGGCCCTCGTGCTCGCCTGGCCGGTGCCTCGTCTGCTGGCGCGAATGACCACGTTTCGCCGAGCTCCTCGGGCGGCCCTGGTTATCTGGCAGTCGGTCACCATCGCCGCTGTTCTCAGTGCGCTCGCCGCCACACCGGCAGTCCTCCTGGAGATCGGCCAGGAAGCCCTGGAGGGCCCCGGAGCAGCTCGCGCCTTGGTCACGGTAGGTGCGGTCCTCAGCGGGCTCATGCTCGCCCGCGTCCTGGTTTCCGGGCATCAGATCGGCACCCGGCTGCGTGCCACGCGCCGACGTCATCGCGATCTGGTCGACCTGCTGTCGAAAGTACGAAACGAGCCCAGCGACCCCCAGCTGTGCGTGCTCGAGCACTCCACGCCCACGGCATATTGCGTGCCCGGCCTGCGGAGCCGGGTGGTCCTCAGCCAGGGCACGATCGATGCCCTGTCAGCAGAGCAGGTGGAGGCGGTCCTGGCCCACGAACGCGCGCATCTACGAGAACGCCACGACCTCATCCTCGAGTTCTTCACCGTCATGTACATGGCGTTGCCGCCGATCCTGCGCAGCCCCGAGGCCCTGCGTGAAGTGCAGCTGCTGGCAGAGGTGTTGGCCGACCGGTCGGCGGTCAAGGCAGTCGGCCCGGTGGTCGTGGCGCGCGCCGTGGTCACCATGGCCGGTAGCACCGCACCTGTTGCGGCCATGGGAGCAGGCTGTTCGACGGCCCGAATCCGGCTCGATCTCCTGCATGAGGCCACGCGGCCACGCATTCTGCTG
>DASRUA010000401.1:0-2453 GCA_035655615.1 Dermatophilaceae bacterium | reverse complement strand
CTCATGAGCTACGTCATCGGGTCCCCGTTCGTGCTCCGGGAGGGTTACGGGCTCTCGGCGAACCAGTTCGCGCTCCTGTTCGCCATGAACGGTGTCGGGATCGTGGGCGGCGCCCAGATCAACGCCTCACTTGTGCGGCGGGTCGCGCCGATCCGCATCCTGCGCTGCACCCTGCCGCTGCTGCTCATGGCAGCGGTCGGGCTGCTGATCGTTGCCCTAACCGGGGCAGGCGGGCTGTTCGGGCTGCTCGCGGCGCTGTGGGTGACACTGGGCCTCATCCAGTTCATCCCGCCAAACGCCTCCGCGATTGCGCTCAGCAGGCACGGCGAGATGGCAGGCACGGCGGCAGCCTTCATCGGCGCGATGCAAGCCGGCGTTGCGGGGGCCGTCAGCCCGCTCGTCGGCGTGCTCGGCGGCGACTCACGCGCCATGTGCCTGGTCATGATCGCCAGCGCAACTGCGGCACTACTGATTCTCGCGACCGCCACACCTGCGTATCGCCGTGGGGGCTGGCGCCAGCTCGAGGGTTTCTCAACACCGCCAGCAGGTCAACCGCCTCGGGCCTCGCCGACTCGCGCTTGACGAAGGGTCGCCGGAGCACGTGAACGCTACTTACCGCCGCCCTGATGGTCCCGTAGCCCGATCCTCTTACGGACGCCTAGCAGCCCCACGTCTTTGGAAGCGTGAGGTTCCAGGATCAGGAAGATCGCGTTCCATCGGAGGCTGTTCGTGTCCTAGTGGTGTGTCTCGTCATTGACTGACGGTTTGGTTGAGGGCGACTCGACCGCGGCGGACTTTGGTCAGGATGGATTCTGCGGTGGCGGTCCAGACGAAGGCTTTGGGCTCGATGTTGTGGACCTGCATGTATTTCTCGATGGCGGCGATCAGGTCGGGAACGCTGTGGAACACGCCTCGGCGTAGCGCCTTGCCGCTCAGGTCTCGGAACCACCGTTCGACCAGGTTCAGCCAGGACGAGGACGTCGGTGTGAAGTGCAGCTGGAACCGGGGATGTTTGGCGAGCCAGGCCACGACGTCCTTGTGTTTGTGGGTTGCGTAGTTGTCCAGAATCATATGAACCGCAAGGCCTTTGGGTACTTCCTTGTCGATGGTGCGTAGGAACCTCAGGAACTCCTCGTGGCGGTGTTTGTCCATGCAGGTACCGATGACGGTGCCGTCCACTGCGTTGAGAGCGGCGAAGAGTGTGGTGGTCCCGTGCCTCTTGTAGTCGCTGGTGATCGTGCCGGCCCGGCCCTTGGTCATCGGAAGCGAGGCCTGGGTGTGGTCCAGTGCCTGAATGGAGGTTTTTTCGTCCATGCACAGCACCACGGCGTTCTCCGGCGGGTTCAGGTAGAGCCCGACGACATCGATGAGCTTCTCCTCGAACAGTGGGTCGCCCGAGAGCTTGAACGTCTTGACCAGATGCGGCTTGAGGCCCCGCCCGGACCAGATCCGCTGGACCGTGGCCGGCGAGACCCCGACCTGCTTTGCCATTGTCCGGCAGCTCCAATGCGTTTCACCGGAAGGCTTTTCGTGCTGGGTGAGGCGGACGATCTCCTCGACCTTGTCCGCCGAGATCCCCGGCTTACGGCCGCGCCCTTCACGGACCTGGCCGAACTTGGATAGCCCCTCACTGGCGAACCTGCCCCTCCACGAGCGGACCGTCACCGGGGTAACCCCAATGGTCGCGGCGATCTTGGAGTTAGCCACACCGTCGGCGGCCATCAACAGCACTTTGGCCCGTTTCACCTCACGATGGGGCGCGGTCGAGGACCGGGACAGTATGGCCAACGCCTCACGTTGACCGGCGGACATGACCAATGGGGCTGCGGCATTGTTCATGCGAACAGCCTACCAAAATGCGGCTATTTATTTTGGAGACACACCACTAGATCAGGATGGGCGAGGTGCATGCTGGAGCACAAAGCCGCAGGCCACGTCATAACTGCCGTAAGATTTACCAGCATGTCGCCATCAACTGATGTCTCCGCAGAGAGCGGCTCTCTGGTCGAAGGCCGCTCACAGCTCCCCCACCGGCCGAGCCACCGCAGCTCACGTAGCCATCGCGGCGAGGCTCAGACTGACACGACTCAGAGGCAGAAGGTGCCGACGCTGCACGACCTGATCGCTGCTCGGCCCCCAGTACCTGTTGAGCCGGCTCAACAGGGCTGGCAGGCCAGAATCCAGTGGTTGACGGGGGGCCTGATTCATCCAGGGCCTGGCCGGGCCGAACGGGAGTACCGCAGCGAGGTCGCTTCGATCCAACGCAGCCTGGACGGCCCCAAGACCATCGTTGTGATCAACCCCAAGGGCGGTGGCACCAAGACAACCGTTACGATGCTGCTGGCTGCGACCATGGGGATTCACCGCGGCGGATACACGCTGGCATGGGACAACAACGAAACGCGGGGAACGCTTGGCTGGCGGGCGAACCCCGCACGGCACACCAACACCGC
>DASRUA010000400.1:0-19171 GCA_035655615.1 Dermatophilaceae bacterium | reverse complement strand
ATTCAGGAGCGGGTCTTCGCAGTGATGGGCCTGACCGAGGTCGAGGCCCAGGAGAAGTTCGGCTTCCTGCTGGACGCCTTTGCCTTCGGTGCCCCTCCGCACGGCGGGATCGCGTTGGGCTGGGACCGGATCTGCTCGTTGCTCTCCGGCACCGACTCCATCCGCGATGTCATCGCGTTCCCGAAGTCCGGTGGCGGTTTCGACCCGCTGACCTCTGCACCGGCCCCGATCACCGCGATGCAGCGCAAGGAGGCCGGTGTTGACGCGGTGCCCGAAGCGCAGGACGCGGTCGAGGTCTGAGCCGGGATAGCCTGCCAACTGTGACCACCGGCGCCGACGACGACCTCTTCGCTTCCTCGTCGCGTGACTCCCTGGGCGGCCCGGATGCCAGTTCGGCTTCCATGCCTCCGCTGGCCGTCAGGATGCGTCCGCGATCCCTGGACGAGGTCCGGGGGCAGAGCGATGTCCTTCGCCCCGGAAGCCCGTTGAGGCGGTTGATCGAGGGGCACGCGGGCGCCGCCGGCCCCTTGTCCGCGATCATCTGGGGGCCGCCAGGCACCGGAAAGACGACCCTGGCGCATCTGGTGGCAAACACGGCCGGACGCCGGTTCGTGGAGCTTTCGGCTGTCACAGCCGGGGTCAAGGACGTCCGGGCCGTCATGGAGGCGGCGGCTCGAGAGCGCGACATGTACGACCGGCAGACCGTTCTCTTCCTGGACGAGATCCACCGGTTCACCAAAGCCCAGCAGGACGCACTGCTGCCGGCCGTGGAGAACCGTCTGGTGGTCCTGGTCGCGGCGACCACCGAGAACCCGTCCTTCAGTGTCATTGCGCCTCTGTTGTCCAGGTCGATGCTGATCACCCTGGGGCTGCTGTCGGACGAAGAGCTCGATGATGTCCTCGCCGCAGCCCTGGCCGAGGAACGTGGGCTGGCGGGGGTCTTCACTCTCGAACCAGAGGCCCGGCAACACGTCATACGGATGGCGAGTGGAGACGCACGCCGCGCGCTCACCTCCCTGGAGGCCGCAGCGGGCGTTGCGCTGGACGCGATACCGGCAGGGCGCGCCGATGACCAGAAGATCCCGATCTCGCTGTCCCAGGTCGAGCAGGCCGTCGCACATGCTGCGGTGCGCTATGACCGCGCGGGAGACCAGCACTATGACGTGGCCAGCGCGCTGATCAAGTCGATGCGTGGCAGTGACGTCGACGCCTCCTTGCACTACCTGGCACGGATGCTCGAAGCGGGGGAGGACCCGCGGTTCATCGCCCGGCGGGTCGTTATCGCGGCCAGTGAGGACATCGGGATGGCTGACCCGACCGCCTTGCAGACGGCTGTCGCCGCGATGCATGCGGTGGCCCAGATCGGCATGCCCGAGGCGCGGATCATCCTCGCGCAGGCGGTCGTGCACAACGCCATCGCGCCCAAGTCGAACGCCAGCTACCTCGGGATCAACGAGGCGATCGCGGACATCCGGGCGGGCAAGGGTGGCCCGGTGCCGGCGCACCTGCGGGGTAGCGGCTACGCCGGAGCGACCCGGCTCGGACATGGCCAGGGATACGCGTACGCGCACGACGACCCGGCAGGCGTCGTCGCCCAGCAGTACCTCCCCGACGATCTGCTGGCCGACACCGACTACTACCGGCCCACGGACCGGGGGTTCGAGCACACCCTGTCCTCGCGATGGGCGCGGCTCAGGGAGCGAATCAGGGGCACCTGAGCGCTACAAGAAGCGATGTCTGGAACGTAAGGAGCCGTCAGACGTCAACCCGCCCGACGGCTGCCACCTCGTATCCCCGCCAGACTCGCGGTCGCGATAGGGTTTGGCTCCGGTCCTGATCAAACTTCTGTCGTGAGGTGAGCGTGAAAGTGGCAACAGTCTCTGTCGGCGACATCGCCGGTGTGATCGCGGCTCTGGCGTTCGCCTACCTGGTCCTGCGCACCGGCAGCCTCATCGGCAAGGCCGGCAAGGTCCTGGACGAGACCCGGATCGGTGTGCACGGAGTTTCCGCGCAGACCGTCCCGCTGCTCTCCCAGGTCACGGACACGGTGGCTTCCACCAACGAGCAGATCGTGCGCATCGACACCATCACCGCCAACGTCTCCTCGATGAGCACGAACCTCAACGCGCTCACGGCCCTGTTCGCCGCGACCGTGGGCTCACCGGTCGTGAAGGTGGCCGCCTTCACCTACGGCGTGCGTTCGGCGATGAAGGGCAGCGCGGCAGGCAAACGCTCGAGCGCTGACCGACGTGGCCGACGCAGGAGGGGCTGAGGCGATGCGCCGTCTGTTCTGGGTTGCCCTGGGAGCCACCGTCGGTGTGCTGGTCGTCCGCAAGGTCACCAAGACCGTGCAGGCCTATTCCCCGTCAGGCATGGCGCAGGGCCTGTCCGGCGGCCTGTCAGACCTGGGTGAGGGTCTGCGCGAGATGGCCGAGGCGGTCCGCGAGGGCATGGCCGAACGCGAGACGGAGCTGCGCTATGCCCTTGGCATAGACACCGACACGTTGCCGGACGGGCGCATGATGAGCGATGAGCAGGCCCGTGCCCTGATCGAGGACCCCACCTCGCCGCGAGCCAGGTAGGACACCAGGCCGAAGGACCCCAAGCGGGGGATCCCAAGCCTGCGTTCATCCTCGTCCCATCCCAAATGCGGACTCGGGCGCGGTAGCCCGAATACCCGACATACCCTTGGTGTTGGTCTGCCCGCTGCGGGCCAGCTCAGAGCGTTAGGAACACCACGATGGAAACCGCCGAGATCAGACGACGTTGGCTCGCGTTCTTCGAGAGCAAGGGCCACACAGTCGTGCCCAGCGTCTCGCTGATTTATGACGACCCGAACCTGTTGTTCGTCGGTGCCGGCATGGTGCCGTTCGCACCGTACTTCGTGGGTCAGGAGACCCCGCCGTGGAAGCGCGCCACCAGCGTGCAGAAGTGCGTGCGCACCGGCGACATCGACGAGGTGGGCAAGACAAGTCGGCACCTCACGTTCTTCCAGATGAACGGCAACTTCTCCTTCGGCGACTACTTCAAGGCTGACGCGATCACGTTCGCCTGGGAGCTGCTGACCACCAGCCGGGATCAGGGCGGTTACGGCCTGGACCAGGACAGGCTGTGGGCGACGGTCTACCTCGACGACGACGAGGCCGCGGAGCTGTGGCTCAAGCACTCCGGGATCCCGGTTGAGCGCATCGTCCGTCGTGGGATGGCCGACAACTTCTGGTCGATGGGCGTGCCCGGGCCGTGTGGTCCGTGCTCCGAGATCTTCTACGACCGTGGCCCTGAGTACGGGCAGGAGGGCGGTCCTGCAGTTGATGAGGACCGCTACATGGAGATCTGGAATCTCGTCTTCATGCAGAACGTGCGGGGCGAGGGCAGCAGCAAGGACGACTTCGAGATCCTCGGTGACCTGCCGGCCAGGAGCGTTGACACCGGGATGGGCCTGGAGCGCATCGCCTCGGTGCTGCAGGGCGTGGACAACATCTATGAGATCGACGAGGTCTACCCGGTCCTTGCCAGGGCGGCTGAGCTGACCGGCAAGAAGTACGGCGCGAACTCGGCGCACGACGCTGCTCACAGCCACCCTGACGACGTGCTCCTGCGTGTCGTGGCCGACCACATCAGGGCCTCGCTCATGCTCATTGGCGACGGGGTCACGCCGGGCAACGAGGGTCGGGGCTACGTCCTGCGCCGGATGTTGCGTCGCGCGGTGCGCTCGATGCGGCTGCTCGGGTTCGACCAGCCTTGCCTGCCGCACCTGTTCCCGGTGAGCATGGAGCGGATGAAGGCTTCCTACCCCCAGCTGGAGACCGGCTTCTCCCGGATCTCGCAGATCGCGTACGCGGAGGAAGAGGCCTTTGCGCGCACGCTGGTGTCCGGTACGACCTTGCTGGACACGGCGGTGGCCAACGCCAAGTCCTCCGGCCAGAGCACTCTGGCGGGGGACCAGGCGTTCGCCCTGCATGACACGTATGGCTTCCCGATCGAGCTGACTCTCGAGATGGCTGCAGAACAGGGACTCAAGGTCGACGAGGACGGGTTCCGTCGCCTCATGAAGGAGCAGCGTGACCGGGCAAAGGCGGACGCCAGGTCCAAGAAGAGCGCGCATGGCGACCTCTCGGTATACCGCGTCGTCGCGGACTCGCTCGGAGGTGCGGTGGAGTTCACCGGCTACCACGAGACCGTCTCAGAGGCGAGGGTCGCCGGTGTGCTTATCGATGGCGTGTCAGTCCCGTCGGCCCATGCCGGAGACGAGATCGAGCTGGTGCTCGATCGCACGCCGTTCTACGCCGAGGGTGGTGGGCAGCTGGCCGACGCCGGGCGAATCACGTTGGTCAACGGTGCCATCGTCGACGTCCGTGACGTGCAGTCGCCCATCAAGGGCCTTGTCGTCCACCGCGCAAGGGTTGTCTCCGGCGAGGTGATCTTGGGCGAGCAGGTCCAGGCTCTGGTCGACATCGATCGCCGTCGGGCGATCTCGCGTGCTCACACCGCCACCCACATGGTGCACAAGGCCATTCGTGAGGCTCTCGGGGACACCGCGACCCAGGCAGGTTCGGAGAACGCGCCCGGGCGATTCCGGTTCGACTTCAACGCATCCGCTGCGCTACCGCTGTCTGTCCTGTCCGATGTTGAGGCCCGGGTCAACGCGGTGCTGATCGAGAACCTGCAGGTTCACGCCGAGGTGATGACGCAGGAGGAGGCCCGCGCATCCGGCGCGATGGCTTTGTTCGGTGAGAAGTACGGCGAGGCCGTGCGGGTGGTGTCGGTCGGCGACTGGGCACGCGAGCTTTGTGGTGGCACCCACGCTCAGAGCTCTGGGCAGCTGGGCCTGGTCAAGCTGCTCGGCGAGGCGTCCATCGGTTCCGGCATACGACGGGTCGAGGCCCTGGTGGGAACCGACGCCTACGACTTCCTGGCTCGTGAGCACGCTGTGGTCGGACAGCTCACTGAAGCACTGAAGGTCCGTTCGGAAGAGCTTCCTGAGCGGATTGCCAGCATCTTGGGCAAGCTCAAGGACGCCGAACGCGAGATCAACGCGATGCGTCAGCAGCAGGTTCTGGCTGGGTCGTCATCCCTGGCGGCCGGCGCCAGTGACGTGTTCGGCGTGAGCTTCGTGGGCCACGACACCGGCAACGGCGTTGGCGCGGACGATCTACGGGGTCTGGCCCTTGACCTGAGGTCGAAGCTGGGAAACGAGCGGCCATCTGTGGTGGCCGTGGCCGGTGTCGCCAAGGATCGCCCGGTGGTCATTATCGCCACCAACGACACTGCACGGCAGTGGGGTCTGCGGGCCGGAGAACTGGTCAAGGTGGCGGCGCAGACGCTCGGCGGCGGCGGCGGTGGCAAGGACGATCTGGCTCAGGGCGGTGGAGTCGATGTGACCAAGGTCGGTGAAGCGCTGGCCAAGGTCGAACACGCCGTGGGTGAGCTCGTGACGGCGGGACGCTGAGGGATGCGCGCAGGGGTCCGGCTGGGAGTTGACGTGGGAAGTGTCCGCGTCGGGCTCGCAGCCAGCGACCCCGGTGGCATCCTCGCAACTCCGATCAAGACTCTTGAGCGCGATCTGAAGTCCGATACAGACCAGGCCGCGATCGCGGCGGTAGTACTCGAGCGTGACGTGCTGGAGGTGGTCGTCGGGTTGCCGCGGTCGCTTTCGGGCGGTGAGGGTCCTGCCGCTGCCGGGGCTCGCAGCTACGCGACCGCCTTGGCGGCCCTGATCTCACCGACCCCGGTACGGCTGATCGACGAGCGACTGACAACCATCGACGCCCACCGCCAGCTGCGCGACAGCGGACTGGCGGGCCGCGCTCAGCGTGCTGTCGTGGACCAGGCGGCCGCTGTACTCATCTTGCAGGCTGCCCTGGACGCCGAGAAGTCGTCGGGGCAGCCGCCAGGAGAGCTCGTCGCCGGACGTAAGCCCCGCGCGCCCCGGACGAAGGCGGGGGGCTCGAGGCGATGAAGAAAGGCCGTATCGAGTCTTCGATCTTCGGTGCCCCTGACCATGAGCACGACGATGCCGGCCAAACGGCAGATGCGCTACCTACCCGGCGCGGCGAACGGCGCCGCCTTTTCGAAGAGCGTCAACGCGCAGACCGGCTTCGCCGTAAGCAGCGCCGCCGTGTGCGGGGGACTCGCCGGATAATCGTGCTGCTCGTGGCCTTCGCTCTGGTCGTCGGCACCGGCGCCGTTGCCGTCTCTGTGCTGTGGCCTTTGGTCACCAGCCTCACCGCCAGCAACGACTACGTCGGTTCGGGCTCGGGAGCTGTGTCCATCGCAGTGCACGACGGCGACGCCAGCCGGACCATCGGCGCGACTCTGGAGCGGGCCGGCGTGGTCAAGACGGCGGGGGCTTTCGAAGACGCCGCTGCCAACAACCCCCAGTCCGGCTCCATCCAGCCGGGCATCTACGCGATGCACTCCAAGATGAGTGCCCGGTCGGCTCTGGCCATGTTGCTGGACCCGGTCAACCGCAAGGTCTCAAGGGTCACGATCCGTGAGGGTCTGTGGACCTCCGAGATCATCCGCAAGCTCGCTGCAGCCACGGGCCGGCCGCTGGCCGAATATGCGGCGGCATTGAAGGATCCTGCGATGCTGGGTCTTCCGGCCCAGGCCAAGGGCAACGTGGAGGGATACCTGTTCCCGTCGACGTACTCGTTCGAGCCGAAGACCACCGCAGCCGTGCAGCTTCAGACGATGGTGTCCAAGTCGCTCGGTGAGCTGAGCACGCTCGGGGTCACCCCCGACATGGCGCAGCGGGTGTTGACCATCGCGAGCATCGTCGAGGCCGAGGCACAAGCAGCACCGGACCGTCCGAAGGTGGCCCGGGTCATCGAGAATCGTCTGGCCAAGGGGATGCCGCTCCAGCTGGACACGACTGTCAGCTTCATCTCGCAACTTCGCGGCAAAGTGGGCACCACCGATGCCCAGCGAGCGAGCAAGAGCCCCTACAACACGTATCTGGTTGCAGGTCTTCCACCCGGGCCCATCGACAGCCCCGGGTTGTCGGCCATTCAGGTGGCTCTGAACCCCACACCCGGGCCGTGGCTCTATTTCGTGGCGGTGAACCCGACCACCGGAGAGACCAGGTTTGCGGTCGACGCGGCCGGTCACGCGGCCAATGTGAAGCTCTTCCTCGCATGGTGCTCCAAGAACCCGGGCAAGTGCTGACCCCGACAACACGGCGGGCTGCCGTTCTGGGATCGCCGATCAGCCATTCCCTGTCCCCGGCGCTGCACATGGCGGCATACCGCGCTCTGGGACTGAGCCACTGGTCCTACGGCGCTCACGAGATTCAAGCGCCTGCCCTGGGCCGATTCGTCAGTGGGCTGGGCCCTCAGTGGGCCGGCCTGTCGCTGACCATGCCTTTGAAGGAAGTCGCGTTCGAGGTTGCCGACGAGGTCTCGGACCTGGCTCGCGAGGTCGGTGCCATCAACACCCTGGTCCAACGACCAGGCGGTGGCTGGAGCGGTGACAACACTGACGTCTACGGCGTTTCGCAGGCCCTGCGTGAGGTCGGATGTGAGAACGTGGCCAACGCCGTGGTGCTCGGTTCGGGAGCGACGGCGCGGTCCGTGGTGGCGGCGCTGGCGACGTTGGGGTGCGTGAAGGTGGCCTTCGCGGTGCGTTCGGCGGCAAGGCAGCAGACCGTGGACCAAGCCCGCCGCGCCGGACTGGAGGTTGATGTCGTGGGGTTGAGCAAACTGGAGGACGTGCTGGCGGGCGCACGGGTGGTTGTCAGCACTCTGCCGGCGACGGCGCTGCCTGAGAGCCCCTTGCCGGGCCGGGCACTTCCGCAGGGCTGGCAAAACACGGATCACGTCCTGTTGGATGTGGTCTACACCGGTTGGCCGACACCGCTGGCGCGGACATTTCAGGGAGCGGGGGCGAGCGTGGTGTCGGGTTTGGAGATGCTGGTCCATCAGGCGGCCGAACAGGTGCGCCTGATGACCGGGCTGCGCCCGCCCGTCGATGAGATGCGGGCCGCGGGGCTGGCTGCGATGGGGCCGCAATGACTCTGGTGCTCCCACATCAGGGTGCCCCATGGTGGGCGATCATCGTGCTGGCCCTCCTGGGTGCCGGCGTGGGCGCGGGGCTGAGCCGGGTGCTGGGTGACGGGAGATATCGCCGCCTGACGGAACGGGACCGGCCCTTGCCGCGGCACACCTGGTGGCTCGTGATCGCCGTGGCCCTGACCTGGGCCAGCCTGACCTTCCGTTTTGGTGGCCTCGTGCACTGGTCCCTTCTTCCGGCATACCTCTATCTGGGTGCGGTCGGTGCGGCACTCACCTTCATTGACCTCGACGTTCACCGTTTGCCCGACCTGATCGTGCTGCCCTCGTACCCGATTGCCTTCGTGTTGTTGCTGGTGCCCACGGTGGTGTCCGGCCATTGGGGCTGGTTGCTGCGGGCCGTCTTGGCCGGACTGGTGCTCTTTGTGGTGTATCTCGTGTTGGCTCTGGTATCGCCCGGGGGCGGCGGGCTGGGCTTTGGCGATGTAAAGCTCGCGGGCGTGCTGGGGCTGCTGTTGGGCTGGCTGGGCTGGGGCACGGTGATCGTCTCGGTCCTGGCAGCCTTCGTCATCGGTGGTGTCATTGCCCTGATCCTTCTCCTGACAGGGCGCGCGAGCCGCTCGTCGCACATCGCCTTCGGGCCTTCGATGATTCTGGGCGCGTGGGCGGCCCTGATGTTTCCGGTCAGGTTGATCACTGGCTGACCGCCTGCCCACTTCCGTGCCGACGCTGTGGCAGGATTTTGACATGCTCCGTTGGCTGACTGCTGGTGAATCCCATGGACCTGCCCTGTTGGCGACTATCGAGGGGCTGCCCGCGGGTGTCGAGGTCACCACCTCGGACGTTGCCGTGGCTCTTGCTCGTCGCCGGCTCGGCTTCGGCCGCGGCGCTCGGATGGCGTTCGAGCAGGACGCCGTGGAATTCCTCGGCGGGGTCCGTCATGGCGTGACCATGGGGTCGCCGGTGGCGATCCGGGTCGGTAACTCCGAGTGGGCCAGGTGGGAGACGGTGATGAGCCCTGACCCAGTCGGGGCCGATGACCTGGCCGCCGCGAATGACGTCGGCGCGCCGCAGGAGATCGCCCGGAACAAACCGCTGACCCGGCCACGCCCCGGTCATGCCGATCTGGTGGGCATGCAGAAGTATGGGTTCGACGAAGCCCGCCCGGTCCTGGAGCGCGCCTCGGCCCGTGAGACGGCGGCCAGGGTCGCCCTGGGCGCCGTGGCATCGGCCTTCCTGGGCCAGGCCTATGGAATCACGCTGGTCTCGCACACTGTGGCAATTGGCACAGCGCGGGTGAGCCCGGACGCTGACCTTCCGCGAGCGGACCAGGTCGAAGCGCTGGATGCCGACCCGGTGCGAACGCTGGATCCTGCAGGTTCGGCGGCCATGGTGGCCGAGGTTGAGGCAGCGAAGAGGGATGGCGACACCCTCGGCGGCGTCGTGGAGGTCCTGGCCTACGGGCTGCCGCCGGGTCTGGGGTCCTACGTCCACTGGGATCGTCGCCTGGACTCGCAGCTCGCCGCAGCACTGATGGGTATCCAGGCGATCAAGGGCGTGGAGATCGGCGACGGATTCGTCACCGCCACCCGCCGCGGATCGGTCGCCCACGACGAGATCGACCGCGGGCCCGATGGTGTGATCAGGCGCCGGACCGGCCGTGCCGGCGGCACCGAAGGTGGTATGTCGACCGGTGATGTGCTGCGCGTCCGCGCCGCCATGAAACCGATCAGCACGGTGCCCAGGGCACTGGCCACCGTCGACCTCGCCACAGGTGAGGCCGCGACTGCCATTCACCAGCGATCGGACGTGTGCGCCGTGCCGGCCGCGGGCGTCATCGCCGAGGCCATGGTCGCACTCGTCCTGGCCCAGGCGTGCCTCGAGAAGTTCGGCGGCGACAGCGTTGCCGAGACTTCGAGAAATCACCGCGGCTACCTGGAAGCGATACCTGAAAGCCTTCGCTCGTGGTGACTGACCGCCCCGGCGTGGTTCTCATCGGCCCGCCCGGTTCGGGCAAGACGACCGTCGGGCGGGTTCTGGCCAGGTTGCTGGGCGTTGAGCTGCATGACACGGACCAGGCGATCGAGGTCCGGGAGGGGCGGTTGATCTCGGACATCTTCATGGATGAGGGGGAGCCGCGGTTCCGCGAGCTCGAGCGCGCTGAGGTCGCCTCGTCGCTCGCCTCCCACCGCGGGGTCTTGGCGCTCGGCGGCGGCGCGGTGATGGACCCGGCGTCGGCGGAGGCCCTGGCCGGGCATATCGTCGTGTTTCTCGACGTCGGGATCGCCGACGCCGCCAGACGGGTGGGTTTCAACCACAGCAGGCCTCTGCTGGTGGTGAACCCACGGGCGCAGTGGACCCGGATGATGGACCTGCGGCGCCCGACGTACGAGCGGCTCGGGACATTCAGTGTGCAGACCAGCGGACGGGTGCCGCAGGACATCGCCGCCGAGATCGTGGAACGACTTGAAGAGGCGGGACGTGAGCAGAGCGGACGAGAAGATGGCGGATCTGAGCAGAGCGGACGTGAACAGAGCGGACGTGAACACAGCGGGCCTGAACACAGCGGGCCTGAACACAGCGGGCGTGAAAGGAACCGGACTGGGAAACCGACCGCAGTGGAGACAGCCGTGAGTGATCCCACCCGTATTCGCGTGGGTGAGGGCGGCGACTCGGCATACGACGTCGTGATCGGGCACGGGCTGCTCGGGGACCTGGCCGGACTGCTGGGTTCTGGTGTCGAGCAGGTGCTTGTCATCCACTCTCACGCCCTGTCCGCGACGGGGCAGGCCGTGCGCGATCACCTGGCGGCACAAGGCTTCTCGACCTTTATCGCCGAAGTGCCTGACGGCGAGGAGGCCAAGTCGGCGGAGACTGCGGCGTCCCTGTGGGGGGTCCTGGGCCAGTGCGGACTGACGCGCTCGGACGCGATCGTGGGCGTGGGCGGTGGCACCGTGACAGACCTCGCGGGTTTCGTCGCGGCCACCTGGCTGCGCGGGGTCACCGTGGTCCAGGTCCCCACGACACTGCTGGCCATGGTGGACGCCGCGGTCGGCGGCAAGACCGGCATCAACACTGCTGAGGGCAAGAACCTGGTGGGCGCCTTTCACTCTCCGGCAGGCGTGCTGTGCGACCTTGCGATGCTGGCGACACTGCCGGCTGAAGAGCTGGTGTCCGGGATGGCCGAGGTCATCAAGTGCGGCTTCATCGCGGACCCGGCCATTCTCGACCTCGTCGAGGCCGACCCGCAGGGCGTCACGCAATGGGATGGCCCGGCCGTGCGTGAGCTCATCGAGCGGTCGATCCTCGTCAAGGCGCGCGTGGTGACCGAGGATCCCAGGGAGTCATCCCTGCGCGAGATCCTGAACTACGGCCACACTTTCGCGCACCCTATCGAGCAGGTTGAGAGGTACTCCTGGCGGCACGGCGCCGCGGTCAGCGTGGGCATGGTCTACGCAGCCGAGCTGGCGCGTCTGGCAGGCAGGCTGGACGACACTGTGGTGGATCGGCACCGGTCGGTCCTGGCAGCCGTGGGACTGCCGACACGCTACCGGGGCGACCGCTGGGTGGAGCTGTATGCCGCCATGAGACGGGACAAGAAGAGCCGCGGCTCACTGCTCCGCTTCGTCGTGCTCGACGCACTGGCCGAACCGGGTCGCCTCGAGGGTCCTGATGAGTCGATGCTGCAGGCGGCCTACTCAGCTGTCTCCCTCGACTGACTCGACGCCTGGCGTGGCCCGAGACTCACACGGCTCACACGACTCACACGACTCACACAGCTCATCGTGATGCCGGCGTTCCCGGCCTCTGCAAGCTCACGGTGATGCCGGCGTTCTCGGCCTCTCAGTTCCTCAGTTCCTCGTGATATCGGTGTAGATCGGCACACCGAAGACGTCGAACTTCACGTTCGAGACATTTGCGGAGTAGCCACCGGTGGTGTTGGCGTACCAGAGCGGGATAGCGGGCATGTCCGCCACCAGGAGCTTCTCAGCCTCCTGATAGCTCTTGATGGCGTCGGCCGGCGTCTTGGCCTTGTCACCCTGCTTCAACAGGGCGTCGAAGACCGGGTTGGCGTAGCGCGCGTCGTTCGAGCCGGCGCCGGTGGCGAAGAGCGGCGCCAGGAAGTTCTCCAGGGCCGGGTAGTCCATCTGCCAGCTGGTGCGGAAGACGTCCTGCATAGCCCCCGTGGTGATCGGGTCACGAAGGGACTTGCGGTCCGTGTAGGCCGTGCCCGAGCAGTCGATGCCCAGGGTGCTCTTGATGCTGTTGCAGGTCGCGTCGACCCACGCCTTGTGCCCGCCGTCTGTGTTGTAGGCGATCTTGAGCGTGCCGGTGAAGCCGCCGGCCGCCGCCAGAAGTGCCTTGGCCCTGACCGGGTTGAACGTGCAGAACTCACCGCAGATCTCTGTCGAGTAGCCCTGCGTGACCGGTGAGGAGAAGTCTGTGGCCGGAGTTCGGGTGCCCTGGAAGACGGTGGTGGTGATCTTCTGGCGGTCGATGGCCATGGAGATCGCCTGTCGTACCAGCCTGCTGCTGGCGGTCTTCCACTCAGGCTGGTACAGGGGGAAGGTCAAGGAGTCAGTGGTACCTGCCGGCTGGTTGATCGCCCGAATCCCCAGGTCGGCCTTGAAGCTTCTCAGGACGTTGTCCTGGATCCCCTGAACGACGTCGACATCGTTGGCGAGCAGATCGGCGTACGACTCGTTCTGGTCGGTGTAGACCCTCACATCGACGCCGGCGTTCCTGGCCACCAGAGTCCCCCGGTAGCCCGGGTTCTTCTTCACCTTGATCGAGACGTTGTGCACCCACTTGCCGTCCAACATGTAGGAGCCGTTGCCGATCGGGCTCTCTCCGAACGCCTTGAGGTTCTTGTACGCCCACTGGGGCAGCGGGTAGAACGCGGTGTAGCCGAGGCGCATCGGGAAAGATGCCTGGGGAGAGGACAGCCTGACGGTGAACGTGGAGCTGTTGACGACTTCGAGGCCTTTCATGGCCTGGGCTGTGGGCTTGTCGCCCTCCGTTGCCGGGTGGACCTCCTCGTAGCCGTCGATGGGCTCGAAGAAGTAGGCGTTGAGCTGGTTGTGGGTGACCAGCGCACCGAAGTTCCAGGCATCGACGAAAGACTTGGCGTTGACGGCCTCGCCGTTGGTGAACGTCCAGCCCGGCTTGATCTTGATGGTGAAGGTCTGCGAGTCCTTCGTGCTGATCGACTCGGCGACCTGGTTGATCGACTTGCCCTGGGCGTCATAGCTGATGAGGCCTTCGAACAGCAGCTTCATGATGAGGCCCCCACCGACCTCGCCGGTGTTGGTCGGCAACAGGGGGTTCTGTGGCTCAGAGCCGGCCGCAAGGATGATGCCCCCGCCGGGCTTGGTTGTCGAGGAGGGGCTGCTGGTGTTGTGGCCACACGCGGAGAGCACGAGGGCAAGACACATTCCGCCAGCGGTGACCGTCACGCAGCGGGCACGGAGTGTCTTGCCACGCACGGATCCTCCTCGGGTCCCAAAGGTTGGTTGTCGAAGCATAGGCACCCAGGTTCTCCCGCGCGGGTGGCAGGCTATCTCCGTGACCGAACGGTGTCGGCCGCGTGACCAGATGCAGCGATGGCCGTTGCCTTCATAGACTCGGGTTCATGACAGTGTCGCTGGTGTATGTCCTCAACGGTCCGAACCTCAACCGGCTGGGCAGCCGGGAGCCGGACATCTATGGCTCACAGAGCCTGAAGGATGTCGCCGATCTCGTGGCGCGAGAAGCGGACTCGCTCGGCCTGGCCGTCGACTTTCGCCAGACGAATGATGAGGCAGAGCTCATCGGCTGGATCCACGAGGCCGTTGACCGCGGTGCCGACGTCGTCCTCAATCCGGCTGCCTTCACGCACTACTCGTATGCCGTCCGCGACGCGTGTGCCCTGGTCACCACCAGCGGGGCGAAGCTGATCGAGATTCACCTGTCGAACCCGGCAGCGCGTGAGGAGTTCCGGCGCACGTCTGTCATCGCGGGCGTCGCCACCGGCACGATCGCAGGTTTCGGATCTGATTCGTACCTTCTTGCGCTGCGGGCTCTGGCCCGTTGAGTGTGTCGGCGCGCCATGGCTCGCTGACCCTCGCCGGATCGGGCATTCGGGAGCATTGCGTTCGGCCCGCTAAGATGAAACCGATCCCGCGTGCTGTCCCACGGGGGCTGCTGCATCTACGCTGCGTGCGGCGCAAGCCAGCCACCCGTCATACGAAAGAGATGTCCCTCTTGGCTTCGACCAACGACCTCAAGAACGGCATGGTCCTCAACATCGGCAACCAGCTCTGGTCTGTCGTGGAGTTCCAGCACGTCAAGCCCGGTAAGGGTCCTGCCTTCGTGCGGACCAAGCTCAAGGCTGTCCTGTCCGGCAAGGTCGTTGACAAGACCTTCAACGCCGGGACCAAGGTCGAGACGGCCAACGTGGACAAGCGGACCATGCAGTACCTCTACAAGGACGGCGACGACTTCGTCTTCATGGACGGTGACACGTTCGATCAGATGCACGTGTCCGAGGCTGTGGTCGGCGATGCCGCCAGGTTCATGCTTGAGAACCAGGACGTCATGGTCGCCACTCACGACGGCGCCCCGCTGTATGTCGAGCTGCCGGCCTCCGTGGTCCTGGAGATCACCTACACCGAGCCCGGTCTGCAAGGCGACCGCTCGACCGGCGGTACCAAGCCGGCGACGCTCGAGACGGGCGCCGAGATCGCGGTCCCGCTGTTCATCGAGCAGGGCACCAAGATCAAGGTCGACACTCGTGACGGCTCGTACCTGGGCCGAGTCAACTGAGGTGTCGGCTCGATCTAAGGCTCGAAAGCGTGCGCTCGACCTGCTGTTCGAGGCTGAGCAGCGTGGTGTCAACGCAGACACGCTGCTGACCGAGCGGATCGCAAAGCCGGCCACCCAGCACTCCCTGAACGAGTACACCGTCGAGATCGTTCGGGGTGTGGTCGCCAAGTGGGTCCAGATCGACGAGCTCCTGGCGACCTACAGCCAGGGTTGGACGGTCGAGCGGATGCCGGCCGTTGACCGCGCTATCCTGCGCATCGGCGCCTGGGAGGTCGTCTTCAGCGACGCGGTCCCCGATGCGGTCGCGATCTCCGAGGCCGTTGCCCTGGCAAAGTCGCTGTCGACCGATGACTCGCCGACCTTTGTCAACGGGCTGCTGGCCAGACTCGCCGAGGTCAAGCCGACCCTGGTCTGAAGTCCCCTGGCAACACGCGACTCCCATGGCAAATCAGAGTCATTGCGCAGGGTAAGATCACCAGCGACAGACATCCTTTAACGACCCGTCCGGTGAGGCGGGGAAGGAGGTTCGGCGCTGTGACGCGTCCAGAATCTGCTCCACCATCCAATGGTTCCCCGAGCGACAACTCCGAGGGTGCCCAGCCACTGCGTGACAAGCACCTAAATGACAAGTCCCCGGGCGCTCAGTCCGCTCGGGTCGTGATGAGCTCCGGTGACGTCTCCCGGGCACTGCGGCGCGTGGCCCACGAGATCCTCGAACGCAACAAGGGCTCGCAAGACCTTGTCGTCCTGGGTATCCCCACCCGTGGTGTAGCGCTGGCGAATCGCCTCGTGCACATGATGGCCGAGGTCGAAGGCCGTGACGTGCCCAGTGGCGCCCTCGACATCACGATGCATCGTGATGATCTGCGTCGGAACCCGATCAGGGCGATCGAGCACACGGTTATCCCTGCGCCCGGCATCGACGACAAGACGGTCGTTCTCGTGGACGACGTGCTCTTCTCCGGACGAACGGTGCGCGCGGCCATGGATGCCCTTTCCGATCTTGGCCGTCCTCGCGCGGTGCGTCTCGCCGTCCTGGTAGACCGCGGACACCGTGATCTACCGATCCGCGCCGACTACGTGGGCAAGAACCTGCCGACCTCCCGCAGTGAGCGCGTGCAGGTGTGCCTGGCCGAGCACGACGGCCTTGACGAGGTTCGAATCAGTGGAGGAGACCGGTGAAGCGCCACCTGCTGTCGATGAACGACCTTGACAGGCAAGACATTCTGACAATCCTGGACACCGCCGGGTCCATGCACGACGTTCAACGTCGCGAGGTGAAGAAGCTCCCGACCCTGCGCGGGCGGACCGTGGTGAACCTCTTCTTCGAGGACTCCACCCGCACCCGCTCCTCCTTCGAGATCGCCGGCAAGTGGCTCTCGGCCGACATGATCAATATCTCGGGCAAGGGATCCTCGACGAGCAAGGGTGAGTCCTTGCGCGACACCGTTCGCGTCGTCGCCGCCATGGGTGTCGACGGGTTCGTCATCCGGCACAGTGCCAGTGGCGCCGCGCTGCAGGTGTCCCAGTGGGTTGACGCGGTAGTGATCAACGCGGGGGACGGGCTGCACGAGCACCCGACCCAGGCCCTGCTCGATGCCTACACCATGCGTCAGCGCCTTGGAGATCTCGAGGGCCTGCACGTCGCCATCGTGGGTGACCTGACGCACTCCAGGGTGCTGCGCTCGAACCTGATCTGCCTGAAGACCCTGGGTGCCAGGGTCACCGTCGTGGCGCCGCCGACGCTCATGCCTGCCGGCATCGAGACGTGGTCGCAGAGCGAGGGCTTCGACACGTCATACGATCTCGACTCGGTTCTGCCAACTGCTGACGCGGTGATGATGCTGCGGGTGCAGCGCGAGCGGATGAGCGGGGGCTTCTTCCCGACCGAGCGTGAGTACACGGTCGGTTACGGCCTGACCCGGGAGCGGCTCAGATCGCTCCAGAAACATGCGGTGATCTGTCATCCGGGGCCGATGAACCGAGGTCTTGAGATCACGGCAGATGCGGCCGACGCTGCGCAGTCGCTGGTCCTGGATCAGGTCTCAGCCGGGGTCGCCGTCCGGATGTCCGTGCTCTATCACCTGTTCGCCGGAGAAGGGTCCCTCGTATGAACCTCCTGATCAAGGGAGCCGACCTGATCGGCGCCGGTCGCCAGGACGTGCTGATCAACGACGGTGTGATCACCGAGATCGGCACGCTGGATCCCCACGCGAAGACGATCGACCAGACCATTGACGCGGATGGTCTGATCGCGTTGCCGGGTCTCGTGGACCTGCACACCCACCTGCGTGAGCCGGGTCGTGAGGATGCCGAGACCATCGCCAGTGGTTCGGCTGCCGCGGCGATCGGCGGATTCACGGCGATCCTCGCCATGGCCAACACGACGCCGGTCACCGATACCGCAGAAGCTGCCGAGCGGGTGCTCGACCTCGGCCGGCTGGCGGCTCTGGTCGACGTACAGCCGGTTGGTGCGGTCACCAAAGGACTCGGGGGGGACGAGCTCGCTGAGCTGGGGCTCATGGCTCACTCTCGCGCAAAGGTGCGGGTCTTCTCGGATGACGGGAAGTGCGTCCACGACGCACGGGTGATGCGCCGGGCTCTGGAGTACGTCAGGGCCTTTGGCGGGGTGGTGTCCCAGCACGCCCAGGACCCGATGCTGGCGGACCGCAACGCCTGTTGCCACGAGGGCGAGCTGTCCGGGCGCCTCGGTCTGCCGGGTTGGCCCGGGGTCGCCGAGGAGGTCATCGTCGCCCGCGACGTGATGCTGGCGCGGCATACCGGCTCACGGGTGCACATCGCCCACGTGTCAACGGCCGGCTCGGTCGAGGTGATCCGCTGGGCAAAGGCGCAAGGCATCTCGGTGACTGCAGAGGTCACCCCGCACCACCTCATGCTGACCACCGATCTGCTGTCCGGCTACGACCCGACGTTCAAGGTCAACCCGCCCCTGCGGCCGATCGAGGACGTGGAGACACTCCGGGCGGCCCTGGCAGACGGCACGATCGACGCCGTCGCGACCGACCACGCGCCGCACGCCCGTCACGACAAGGAACACACTTTCATCAACGCGGCCTTCGGCGTGCTCGGTCTGGAGACGGCGCTCTCGGTCGTCAGCGACGTCATGGTCGGCTCCGGCCTGCTCGACTGGGCTGGTGTCGCACAGGTGATGTCCGTGGGCCCGGCCCGTATCGCGGGTCTTACCGGTCATGGTCGGCCGATCGCGGTGGGGGAGCCGGCCAACCTCACCCTCGTTGACCCGTCGGCCACCGTCACGGTCGACAGGGACGCCTCGGTGTCCTTGTCCCGTAACAATCCCTGGCATGGTCGCCGGCTCACCGGTGCGGTTCACGCCACGATCCTGCATGGCCTTCCCACGGTCCTGAAGGGAGAGCTGGCTTGACGTCCGGACAGACTTTCCAGAGCCGCGAGCCGGCGATGCTGGTTCTGGAGGACGGCCGCGTATTTCGGGGTGACGCCTATGGATCGGTAGGCGAGACCGTCGGCGAAGCCGTGTTCTCGACCGGGATGAGCGGCTACCAGGAGACACTGACCGACCCGAGCTACCACCGCCAGGTCGTCGTCATGACCGCACCGCACGTCGGCAACACCGGCGTCAACGACGAGGACAACGAGTCCGGCCGCATCTGGGTTGCCGGCTACGTCGTGCGAGACCCTGCCATCCGCCCGTCCAGCTGGCGCTCCCGTCGCTCTCTGGAGGGCGACCTGATCGAGGCGGGCGTGGTGGGTATCAGTGGTATCGACACGCGGGCCCTGACCCGGCATCTGCGTGAGCGAGGTGCGATGCGCGTCGGCATCTTCTCCGGAGCGCTCGCCCGGCAGTCCAGGGAGTCGCTGCTGGAACGCGTGCTCTCTGCTCCGCAGATGACCGGTGCCGCCCTGGCCGGCGAGGTCACCACGGCGCGCGCCTATGTCGTGCCGGCTGTCGGGCAGAAGCGTTTCACCGTCGCGGCCCTCGACCTGGGCATCAAGGCCCGCACACCTGCTCACCTGGCCGCGAGGGGCATCGAGGTGCACGTGCTTCCGGCCACGTCCACGTTTGCGGACATCCAGGCCGTGGGCGCCGACGGCGTCTTCTTCTCGAACGGTCCCGGGGACCCCGCCACCGCGGACCATGAGGTCGCCCTGCTGCGCGAGGTCCTTGCCGCGGGCCTGCCCTTCTTCGGCATCTGCTTCGGTAACCAGCTCCTCGGTCGCGCACTCGGCTTCGGCACCTACAAGCTCAAGTATGGTCACCGCGGGATCAACCAGCCGGTCCTGGACCGGCGCACCGGCAAGGTCGAGGTCACGGCACAGAACCACGGCTTCGCCGTTGACGCCCCGCTGGAGGGTGATCT
>DASRUA010000399.1:0-6244 GCA_035655615.1 Dermatophilaceae bacterium | reverse complement strand
CGAGATCGTGCCCCGTGTCGAGCGACACGCCACAAGTCGTGTGCCTACACGATTTCGCCGATTACCGACCACTCCAAGCCCCTGACCAGGCAAAACGTACTCGCGAAACCCCAAATATGCCTACGAACTGCGGAAGTCCGGCCTGGCTGAGGTGTATTTTGGCCACGGTTTCTACGGTCTGCCGGCGGCGGCCCGCGGCTACTTCGGCGTGACGCCAGCTCAGCTGAGCTGGGCCCAGGCCAGCATGCTGGCCGGTCTGGTCCAGGCCCCCTCGGCATATGACCCCATCGACCACCTGTCCACAGGGCGCCTGCGCCAGCGGCACGTCCTGAACCGGCTGGTCGCCACCAAGGTCCTCTCCCCGGCACAGGCCGACACCGCCTTCGCCGCACCCCTGGGCCTGCGCTGACCCGCTGAAACCAGTTGCCGGTCAGCGAGTGACCGCGCCAAGGAAGCTGGCAGCGACCGGGACCGCTGCCGTCGCGCCGAACCCTGCGTCCTCCACGACCACAGCCACCGCGACGTTGCCGCGGAAGGCCGCGAACCAGGCGTCGGTGGGCGGGTTCTTCCCACTGCCGTGCTCGGCGGCCCCGGTCTTGCCGAAGACGGGGGTCCCTGGCAGGTTCGCGCCGGTACCGGTTCCCGAGGTGACCACTGCCCGCATCGCCCCCTGCAGCCCGGTGGTGACGGCGGCCGGCAGCGGGTGGCTGACCGGTGACGCGCCGGGGGTGAGGGGGGGGTTGGTTCCAGGTCCCGGAGCCGGCCGCAGCTGCGATGGACGCGATGGCCAGGGGGCTGGTCAGCACGGTTCCCTGACCGATAGCAGTCGCGGCGTACGCCGTACCTGTGGCGCCGGCCGGGTAGGAGCAGCCGAAGGAGGGAACCGGCAGCGGTGCATGGCCGCTGTCGCAGCCGAGCAGCTTGGCCGCCGCGGTCAACGTGCCGGAAGGCAGTGACTGCGCCAGGTTGATGAACGAGGTGTTGCAGGACAGGGCAAAAGCTTGAGGTGTTGCAGGACAGGGCAAAAGCTTATTGCAGGGGGATGGTGCCGAAGGCCTCACCGCTGGCGTTGCGGAAGGTGTATCCGTCCACGACTGCGGTGGGGCTGCAGGTCGTGGGAGAGGTCAGGGTGCGGCCGGCCGTCAGGGCCGCGGTCAGGGTGACCATCTTGAACGTGCTCCCGGGCGGGTACTGACCCAGCAGCGCACGGGGGTAGCCGGCGGGGTTCGATGCCGCCGCCAGGACCGCGCCGGTGGCCGTGTCAATCGCTACCAGCGCCGAGGGGTGGCCGGTATGGGAGATGGCCTGTGCGGCCGCTGCCTGCATCGTGGGATTCACGGTGCTGGACACGGGTGCGGGGGCGCGGCCCGCCCACTGGGCCAGGGTCGCTACGGCGTGGCCCGCCGGGTCGACCACCTCCAGGTTCCCCGAGGGCGCGCGGCTGACCCGACGCTGCGCGCCGGCGATCTCACTGGTCAACCCAGGCCATCGCCCCCGCCTTGACTGCGGGCGACCACGTCCAAGTCACCCGGACCATGCCCCGGCGTGCCGCGATCCTGGGGGCCGACGGCCAGCCGGTGCCGGCCACCTTCGACGTGAGCGCCCTGATCGGCACCGTGGGATCCGCCACAGTGGCACGGGCCAAGGCCCTCGGTATCGGGACGAAACCCGCCTCGACCGCGAACGCGCACCCGTCGCCGCCCCGCAGCCAACCCAGTCCGCTCTGGCCAATGAACTCCTCGCCTAGTGGTCCCTCAACTCCCAGCGCCACCGGCGGCCCATCCGCCTCCGGGAGCACGACCGCTGTCGACGTCGTGACTGAATCCACAGGCCTCGGTGGCGTCTGTCAGTGTGGACCGTCGAAAACCGAGACCAAGGCGAGGCAGCCCGCCAACGGCGTTCACTCGTGATTGCGTCAACCGGTCACACAGATGACTTGCGACCGCCGAAGATCCGCTCCACAAAGGAGGCCTTCGGGGGGCATTGGCAGCGCTTGGACTTCGACACGCCGGCCATCACCTGATTGACGTGCTGGCCGCAGCCAGCCCACGTCGCGTTGCCGCACCTGCGGCAAGTCACCTGTCGACACATAGGGCGTTCCTCCTGAGGGTTGACCGAACAAACGAAATCTCAGTATACCCCCCGGGGTGTAGTGGTCTCTTTATGGCGACTGGTCGAACCGCTGCGACCCCCCGACAGCTGGCGTGCCGCAACACAGGTTTCGTGCAGAGGTTTTGAACAGTGGGCCTGTGACTCACAGCGGTAAGTGGCACGGTCATAACGGGGCTATTTGGCAGGTCGCCCGTTCCGCAAGCCGACCCGTCACCGGAGATCGATCCAACGCGCGACGAGCGGCGCATGATCGTGTGTCCCAGTTCCTTGGATGTGAGACACCTCGACCGAAGAGCCAACTGGACTATGGCTGTGACCTTCAGCGGTAAGTGGCATGGTTTCTTCAGCGCTATGTGGCGCGATCGGTCGGGTGCGTGGGGTCGGCCGTTCTCGTAAGGGGATCCCTCACCGGTCACGAACGAGGACTGCGCGACTCGGGTCGCGCAGTTTCGATGTGGCCGCAAGCGGGGCCGGGCGCACACCCGCTTCGAGACCTCGCGTCGCTCAAGCAACCACGTGCCAGACCCGGTGGGCTCGAGCTCCCCGTCCTACTCCTGCCGGCTGGCGGAGCCGGCCGGTCTGCTTGCCTGTCTGGGTGACTCTGTTCGGCGCCCGCTGGGCGCTGCTGGTGTCGGCTGGGGGCTGGCCACCGCTGGCCTGCTCGGGGTGACCGCCGCCTGGACCCTGGACTTCTTCAGGTCGAAACAGCTAGCGCCGGTCAGCCGGGCTCTGTCGTCGCTGCCGAAACCCCAGGTACAGACCGATCGCCGTGTCCAGGACCAACGGCACCGCGGCGATAAGCCAAGGCGAGTGGCCGCCTTCCGCAATATTGACGCCCGAACCGACAACGACCCCAACCCCGCCCCACAGTCCCAGAACCCCGGCGAGCGCCCACCGGTCGCGCTTTGTGTTCATGGCCAGACGATAGTCCTGACTTCGAACCGGTCCCTGCGTGCACAGGGCCGGGGAGCCGTCTCAGTGGAGACGACCGGAGTCGGCGCAGACCCTCGTGGAACTCAACGGCCGACCCCGAAACACACCCGGCTGGGCTCCGCGCCGCCGCTCGCGTGGTCAAGGCCAAGATGAGCGGCTACGGCGTCAAAGCATCAGTGATCGGTTCTGGCCCCGCCCCTCGCTGCACCTGGCCGACGCCATCCACGGCCTCGCCCCACCCCGTCTAGACGGCATTGTTGGCCAGCTCTGAGAGGTTCTCCATAGCGGGGAATCCTGGGTCTATGGTGACGCCATGGGTAAGGGGGACATGGTGGGCGAGCCACTGGTGCGCATCAGGGATTTCCGGATGGACTTCGGCAACCAGACGGTGATCCGCGACCTGTCCTTCGACGTGCATGCCGGGGAAACCTTCGGGTTCCTGGGCAGCAACGGGTCCGGTAAGACGACGACGCTCCGGGCGCTGTTGGGGATCTATCAGCCCACCGCCGGCACGCTGCACATCGACGGGAAGGTTTTCGAACCCCGCGACGGGGCCCGGCTCGGCTACCTGCCTGAAGAACGCGGACTCTACAAGAAAGAGTCCGTCCTCGACGTCATGGTGTACTTCGGCAGGCTCAAGGGCCTGAGCCGCCAAAAAGCCAAGGACTGGTCGCGCACCTACCTGGACCGCGTCTCCCTGACTGACAAGGCAACCGCCCGCGTGGACAAGCTCTCCGGGGGACAGCAGCAGAAAATCCAGCTCGGGGTGACCATCATGAACGACCCTGAACTGCTGATCCTCGACGAACCCACCCAAGGCTTCGACCCTGTCAACCGGCGGCTGCTGATGGACATCATCGAGGACCAGAAACGTGCCGGTGCCACCGTCATCATGGTCACTCACCAGATGGAAGAGGTCGAACGCCTCTGCGACCGCGTCCTACTCCTGAAGAACGGCACCGCCGAAGCCTACGGAACCATCGAAGACGTCCAGGACCGTTACGGCGCCACCATCATCCGCCTCCAACACTCCGGCCTGCTCCCGGCCTCGGACCTCTACGACATCACCTTGGCCGAGCACGACTACGCCGAGCTGGCCCCGCGTGCCGGGACGGACGAAACGGACATTCTCCGCGAGCTCGTCCGGCACGGCGTGGCGGTGCGCAGCTTTACCACAGCCAGGACGTCCCTGGAGGAGATCTTCATCAGGGTCTACGGCGACCAGAACGAACCGGTAGGGGCCTGAGACCATGGCCCGACACAATCTGAATACCGTCATCGGCTTCGAATTCTTCCGCACCGTGAAGAAAAGACGCTTCTGGATCATCACCTTGGCCATCCCCGTCGCCCTGGTCATAGTCTTCGCCCTCATCATCATCAGCAACCAGAGCACCAGTACCACCGCCAAAGCCCAAAAGAACGCGCACCTCTCCTTCACCTACACCGACGACTCCGGGCTCGTCACCGACACCCTGGCCGCCACCTACGGTGGAACGAAAACCACCGACGGCGCCCGAGCCATCGCCGAAGTGAAAACTGGGACCGTAGACGCGTACTTTGTCTTCCCAGTAGACCCGGTCACGCAACCGGTTCGCGTCTACGGCACGGACAAGGGGATCTTCGAGAACGGCAAGTACGATGCGGTGGCCAAACAGATTCTTATCGCCGCTGCCCAGCAGAAGATCAGCTCGCCCCAACTCACCGCACTTGCTCAGGGCAATGTCACGATCAAATCTCAGACGTACAGAGACGGAAAGGTGTCCGGCGGTCTCAACGCGGTGATTCCTCCCCTTCTGTTCCTGCTGATCTTCTACGTCAGCATCATCCTGCTGGGCAACCAGATGCTCAGCAGCACCCTGGAAGAGAAGGAAAACCGGGTCACCGAAATGATCCTGACGACCCTAAACCCCACCACCCTGATCATCGGGAAAGTCATCTCTTTGTTCATGGTTGGCCTGATGCAGATGCTGATCTTCGCCCTGCCCGTCATCATCGGGTACCTGTTCTTCCGCTCGAACCTGAGCCTGCCCGACCTCGACCTGTCCCACCTGAGCCTCGAACCCGGGCCCATGATCGTCGGGGCGCTGCTGCTCCTGGGAGGCTTCATCCTGTTCACCGGCACCCTGGTCGCCGTCGGCGCCGTCATGCCCACCGTCAAGGAGGCCGGCCCGATCTTCGCGTCCCTGATGGTCCTGATCTTCGTCCCCTTCTACGTCGTCAGCCTGATCGTCAGCGACCCCCACGCGCTGATTGTGCAGATTTTCACGTACTTCCCGTACTCCGCCCCCGTCACCGCCATGCTCCGCAACGGCTTCGGATCCCTTACCCCCCTCGAATCGGCCACAGTGATCGCCGAACTGTTCATTCTTGGTTTCATCGCCCTGCGCCTCGCCATCCACCTTTTCCGCTACGGATCCATCGAATACTCCAAGAAGCTCTCCATCAGAAACACCCTCCGTCGCCGCAACCACGCCTGACCCAGGACAGCCACCAGCGAGGGCATTCACAATTTTGCCGTCCGTGCGGTCCCGGTGATCCGGATGACGCCAGTCGTCTCCGCCGCCAAACCTGGTTGATGGTCTGTCGCTGCGACGCCCCAGCTCTACGGCACCGGTCCGGGCGGTGAATCGGCCGGCGGCGAACACCGCATGAGGATCCCGTTGCGGAACACCTAGCCGCCGGCAAGGTCCTACGTGACGACCGCGCGAAATGCGGCTACTGAGAACGTTCGATGGCGAGGAAGGAATGCGTGAGCGCGGCCAGCGTGGATGAGTTCGACCGGCAGCCTCGGCTGGATCGGTCATGCAGGTAAGACGACCACACGACCACCGTTTGTCGGGAGACCAGCCGTGCGGACGATCGAGGGCTCAAGGCGCACACACCTGTTGCCGGTGAGTGCCGGGCTGATCGGGTGGCGGTCGACCCTATGGTGTGAGGAAGCGAGCCACGGTGGAGAGGGTGCAGACGGTTATCACCACGATGACGCAGCCATAAACCATGATCATGGCGCCGAGTTCGGGCACTTCGGCGAGGCGCGCGATACTGCGGAGATTACGCGGGATGAGCGCCCGGTCCGATCCTTGAGGCCGCGAGTGCTGCAGGATTACGCCCCCGGTTACTAGTGCGAGAGGGAGGGTGTGAAGGGCCAGGCCAAGAGGACCGAATCCAGGTATCCGGTCGCCCAGGGCTATGAGGGGCA
>DASRUA010000398.1:0-14517 GCA_035655615.1 Dermatophilaceae bacterium | reverse complement strand
GCCGAGTTCGTCGCCAACGTGACTGGTCATCTTCTCGGCGGGGTCAGCGGCGAAGTACTCGAGAAAGCGTTCGACTACTGGAAGAACGTCGACGGTGACACCGGCAAGCAGATCAAGGCCAACGTCCGCGCGGCAAACCGCGCCTGATCGGCTGACTGTCAGAAGCTGAACCTCAGACGGACGTATGCCGCGTACTCGCAGAGTGCGGGGCATACGTGTGTCGGCCGGCATTTCTGGTTCTCAGGAATCGTCCCGGTCACAAAGGGCGAAGCGGGTCGTGTGGCCGCACCAGTCCGAAGAAGTCCCGGCCCGGCCGATTGCCGGCTCGGGGACCGGTTCGGGGTTCGCGAGCGAGTCAGGCCTTGCGGACGGTGAACGACAGACCGTCGATGCGAGCACGCGCCTCGCCATCGGTGGCGATCCGCTCCCCGATACGAGTGGCAAGAGCCTGCACCTCGGCTGCGTCGAGTCCCGCGCGCAGACTCAGCACGACCCGGAGGACGCCGGCTCCTTCAGGGTCGCCCTCCCCGACGCACTCGATCACGTCTTCCTCATCGGCGATGGCTCGCGAAAGAGCCTGAGCCACAAAGGGATCGGCATGAGCCGGCAGCCAGTCGCGCTGCTGCGCCAGCGCCCACACCATGCTGGGTCGAAGGACACGCTCGCTGGCCGAACCACAGTCAAGCAACATCACGTCGCATCGCTCGGTCACCGCGCCCTGAGCGGCCCGCGAGCTGGTGACCGGGGACGGGCGCGCGGTGGCATCCCAGGCTGAGAGCGTGGCAAGGCTGCTGAATACCGGGAACGCGCGCTGGCCGTTCTGCGCGGTCAGCGTCACCACGGCCGTGTCGGTGGAACCGGCCCCCTTGGATGTGATGCCGGCGGACTGTTCGACCATCGGCTGGCCTGAGTCGTCCACCTCGCGGGGCACCGCGACGATAGGGACCAGCAACCGGGCGTGCGCCACGGCGCGCATCAATGCCGTCTCGTCCTGCGGATCGTCCAGCGCTGCAAACAGATGGGGGTCGGCCGCGCCCAGGTCACCGTCGAATCCGGCGCTCGTCAGCTCGCGACCGGACCAGGGCGCCCCTCCTGAGTCGGTTCCGGATGCCTCATGCGGTGCTGCGCTGTCGGGTGTCAACCCGTTTCCAGGCGGCACTGTGTCGTCGGGTGGCGCTGCCTTGCTGAGTCGGGCTGGGTCAGTCACGACGGTCAGCCCCGGTGGTCATAGGGCTTGGCTGACCGGATCCGTGCTTCGACCTCCACCTCGACGAGCATCTCCTCATCGAGTAGCCCGGCCACCAGAACCATGGTCGCCGCCGGGTGAACGTCGGCGAACCGCTCGCCGTGCACCCTGCCGATGGCATCGCAATCAGCCCGGTTGACCACGTAGATACGAGTCTGAATGACGTCGCCAAGCGTGCCGCCAAGAGCCGTGATTGCTTCGAGCACATGCTCGAGGGCCACCCTCATCTGCCCGCCCGCGTCACCTGCGTGCTGGACCGCGCCATCCACGGCTGACGTGCAGCCGGAGACGATGATGCGGTCGCCGGTCCGGATCGCGCGAGAGTACCCGAAGGCGTCCTCCCACGAACCACCACTCCGGTAGAGCCGGCGAAGCGGCGAGGCGCCGGTCATCACCGGCCCGCCACGTCGAGCGCGTCCGACAAGGTGAAGGCGTGCCGGTAGAGGGCCGATCCGACGATCGCCCCTTCCACCCCCGCGGCGACAAGGCCACGGATCGCCTCAATGTCGGCCAGCGTCGACACCCCGCCGGAGGCGACCACGGGGCGAGTCGTGCGCTCACAGACCTGCTGAAGCAGCTCGAGATTGGGGCCCTTGAGCATCCCGTCCTTGTTGACGTCGGTGACGACATAGCGAGCGCAGCCCTCTCGGTCGAGACGTTCGAGGGTCTCCCAGAGATCACCGCCCTGCTTCGTCCAGCCGCGCGCGGCGAGCGTGGTGCCGCGAACGTCAAGCCCGACGGCGACCCGGTCGCCATACTCGGCAATGGCCGCGGCGGTCCACTCAGGATCCTCCAGCGCTGCCGTACCGAGGTTGACGCGACGGCAGCCGTTCGACAGCGCGGCCGCCAGGCTCTCGGCGTCCCGGATGCCACCCGACATCTCGACCTTGATGTCGAGGCGACCGACGATATCGGCGAGCAGCTCACTGTTGGAGCCACGCCCGAAAGCGGCGTCGAGGTCGACCAGGTGGATCCACTCAGCACCCTGGTCCTGCCATGCCTTGGCAGCCTCCCACGGGTCGCCGAACTGGCCACCGGTTCCGGCAACCCCCTGGACGAGCTGGACCGCCTGCCCGCCTGAGACATCGACGGCTGGCAGGAGCTGGAGGCGTGCTTCTGTGGTCACGATGAGTGAGGTTCCTTGCTGTTGAAGGTCATCAGGCTGTTGAAGGTCATCAGCTGTTGGTAGTCATCGGATGTTGAACCGGCCCGTTTGGCCGGATGCATGGCGGTTCTCACAATGTCGCCACCCAGTTCTCCAGCAGATGGGCCCCGGCATCCCCGGACTTCTCCGGGTGGAACTGAGTGGCCACCAACGGCCCGTTCTCGACGGCCGCCACGAACGGTGACCCATGCTCGGACCAGCTCACCTGTGGGGCCACGGCAGCCATGCTTCTCTCAGGCTCGAGCTCCCACCGCAGAGCCGCGTAGGAGTGCACGAAGTAGAAACGCTCATCTTCGACACCGGCAAAGAGCCGTGAGCCTTCCGCAGCCTTCACCGTCGACCAGCCCATATGCGGGACGACAGGGGCCACCAGCCGTTCTACGATTCCCGGCCACTCCCCCAGGCCCCTCTCCTGGCCGTCCACACTCAGCTCGGCGGACCCATCGAACATCACCTGCATCCCCACGCAGATGCCCATCACAGGTCGGCCGCCAGAGAGCCGGACGTCGATCATGCGAGGTCCGTCCACGGCGCGCAACCCTCGCATGCAGGCGTGGAAGTTGCCGACCCCGGGCACGAAGAGGGCGTCAGCCTCCTGGACCAACCGATGGTCTGAGCTCAGCTCGACGCTGGCGCCGACCCGTTCGAGCATGCGGACCGCCGAGCGGACATTGCCGCTGCCGTAGTCCAGCACCACCACACGGGCGACCATCTAGTCCTCCTCCAGCTCGGCCCGGTGCCGAGCCTCGTCACTGATGATCCTCTCGAACCTGGCGACGTGCTGCTCGCCGGGCTCGACCAGGGCGGAGCCCGGAAGCGCAACGGGGTCCTGGCCTCCGTCAAGCAGATCGGACCCCGGCAAGGCGAGCAGATCCAGCAGGTCACTGAGGAGACCCGGGGCGTCGCCACCACCATCGATCAGAATGTCCCGGACAAGGCTGCGGGCGCCCCTTTCGTGAGTACCTGCGGCGGCAATGAGGTCAGCTGGCCGCCCGGCTACCAGCTGCCGGGGCTGCACCACGCCCTCCCCGGGGGACCACACGAACCATCTCTGGGTAGCGCGCCAACCGGAACTATGGGCGCTGATCACCGCGTTGCCGTCGACCGCGAACAGACCTATCGCCGAACGCAGGCGAGAGGGGACGGGGCGCCCGGCAAGCGTCTTCAGCGTGTCGTCGTACGGCGGCTTTGCGTGGGATGGACCGGCGGGCAGAACCGCGGTCCAACCCTCGAGAGGCACGACATGAACGGGCATCAGACCACGCTGCGCCCAAGACGCCACCGGGTCCGGCTCGCCCTGCAGGAGAAGCATCCCCCGCCCTTGCCAGGGCGGCTGCGCCAGCTCAGCCACGGAATCAGAGACTCCCCTTCGCGCTGGGAACTCCCTTGACCCGAGGGTCAAGGGCGACAGCGGCGCGCAGGGCACGGGCCACGGCCTTGAACTGTGCCTCAACGAGGTGGTGCGGGTCGCGGCCGGACAGCACGCGCACATGCAGGGCAATGCCGCCATGATGGGCGAAGCTCTCGAGCACGTGGCTGGTGAGCGACCCCACATAGTTGCCGCCGATCATCACGTACGCCTGGCCGTCGGGCTCACCGGTGTGGACGAAGTATGGGCGGCCGGCCACATCAACCACCGCGTGGACGAGAGCCTCATCCAGAGGGACCGTCGCATCACCGAAGCGCGAGATGCCGCGTTTGTCACCCAGGGCCTCCTTGAACGCTTCACCAAGCACGATGGCGACGTCCTCCACCGTGTGGTGGGCATCGACGTCCACATCGCCGGTGGCCTGGATGCGCAGATCGATCAGTGAGTGCTTGGCCAGACTGGCCAGCATGTGATCGTAGAAACGCACGCCGGTGCTGATCTCGGAGTCGCCGGCTCCGTCGAGGTTGAGCTCGACCTCGACAGTGCTCTCGTGCGTCGACCGCTTGACGCGTGCGGTGCGCGGCTCGACGTAGTCATCTTCGTGCTGATCCTGGCTGCTGGCCTGTCCGGTATCTTCGGTCATCGTGGCTGCTCCTGGCGGTGGGTCGGGGCGAGACGGCGCATCGCTTCCAAGAATGCCCCTGTTTCCTGCGGCGTCCCTGCTGTGACACGAAGATAGTGGGCCAGCCCGACGTCACGAATCAGAATGCCCTGATCCAGCAGTGCCTGCCAAGTGGCACGCTCGTCCACGAGCCCACCGAAGAGAACGAAGTTGGCGTCACTCGGCACCGGGTTCAGGCCCATCTCGGCGAGGTCGCCAACGATCCGGTCACGCTGGGCCTTGAGGAGCTCGACGGTGGCCAGAAGGCCGTCCGCATGTTCGAGGGCCGCGCAGGCAACCGCCTGGGTGGGGGCCGAAAGGTGATAAGGCAGCCGAACCAGGCGCAGTGCCTCGGTGAGCTCGGCGTCAGCAGCCAGGTAGCCCAGGCGTCCCCCGGCCAACGCGAACGCCTTGCTCATGGTCCGGGTGACCACCATCCGCCCGCGGCCCTCGATCAGGGTCAACGCGCTCGGAGTGCCCGGGCGGGCGAACTCGGCGTACGCCTCATCCACCACCACGATCGCCCGCGGCGCAGCGGCATAGATCGCCTCGACGACGTCCAGCCCCAAAGCCGTGCCCGTCGGGTTGTTCGGCGAGCAGAGGAAGACGATGTCCGGGTCGTGTCGCCTCACCTGTGCCACGGCAGAGGCGACATCCAGATCGAAGACGCCTGCGCCCTCGACACCGCGACGCCCATCGACCCATCTGGTGCCGGTCGTCCTGGTGATGATCGGGTGCATCGAGTACGCGGGCGTGAAACCGAGCGCGACCCTGTCAGGGCCACCGAACGCCTGGAGAAGGTGAAGCAGCACCTCGTTGGAGCCGTTGCCCGCCCACACCTGGGCAGCGGTGACGGCAACACCGGTGGTCCCGGTCAGGTAGGCCGCCAGGTCCTCGCGCAGCCGGACGAACTCGCGGTCCGGGTAGCGGTTCAGGCCTGAAGCCACCGCGGCCACCGCGGCCACGATCGCGTCGACGACATCCTGTGGAACGGCGTACGAGTTCTCGTTGGTGTTCAGAGCAACGGCCACCTCCAGCTGAGGTGCGCCGTAGGGCGTTTGTCCCCGGAGATCAGGGCGTAACAGATCGCTCAGGGAGGGGCTCATGCTCAGCCCACGTCCCCGGAGCGCGCCGGGTCTCCGGGACGGGCATCGTCTCTGAAACGTGCTGCAACAGCCTCGCCGTGGGCAGGGAGGTCCTCGGCCCCTGCCAGCGTGGCCACGTGGCGGGCGACATCGCGCAGGGCGGCTTCGGTGTACTCGACAACATGAATGCCGCGCAGGAACGACTGCACCGACAGCCCGCTGCTGTGACCGGCGGATCCGCCGGTGGGCAGTACGTGGTTGGAACCGGCGCAGTAGTCGCCCAGGCTCACCGGCGCATACGCTCCCACGAAGATCGCGCCGGCGTTACGGATCCGCAGGGCCACGCCGCGCGCATCGCGGGTCTGGATCTCAAGGTGCTCCGCGGCGTACGCGTTGACCACCGTGATGCCGGCTTCGAGGTCGTCGACCAGGACGATGCCGGACTGCCGGCCGGCAAGCGCGGCGGAGACCCGCTCGGTGTGCTTGGTCACGGCCACCCGGCGTACCAGCGCAGCTTCGACGCCCGCAGCAAGGTCCTCGCTGTCGGTGACGAGAACCGATGCGGCGAGGGTGTCATGCTCAGCCTGACTGATCAGGTCGGCCGCGACGTGCTCGGGATCGGCGCTGTCGTCGGCCAGCACGGCGATCTCGGTGGGTCCGGCCTCGGCGTCGATGCCGATCAGACCCTTCAAAAGGCGCTTGGCTGCGGCGACGTAGATGTTGCCCGGGCCGGTGACCAGGGTCACCGGTTCACAGACCACGCCGCCGGTGTTCGGGGTGCCGTCGACGCCGGACTCGTTGGCGCCGTAGGCGAACATGGCGATCGCCTGAGCGCCGCCCACCGCGTACACCTCGTCGATGCCGAGCAGCTCACAGGCGGCCAGGATGGTCGGGGCGGGGTAGCCTGCGAACACTCCGGCGTTATCCCGCTGAGGCGGGCTGGTGACCGCGACCGAGGCGACGCCGGCGATCTGTGCCGGGACCACGTTCATGACGACGCTGCTGGGGTAGACCGCGACCCCGCCGGGGACGTATAGGCCAACCCGGTCGACCGGCACCCAGCGCTCGACGACGGTTCCGCCGTTCGCGACCTGGGTGGTCTTGTCAGTGCGGCGCTGGTCCTCGTGGACGATGCGAACCCGTCGGATGGCCTCTTCGAGGGCCGTCCGCACGTCCGGGTCGAGCGCCTCCAAAGCCGTCTTCAGGACCTCTGCCGGCACCCGCAACCGGCCCGGTCTGACCCCGTCGAACTGCTCCCCAAGGTCACGCAACGCCTCGGCTCCACGATGGCGCACGTCCTCGCAGATCGGTCGAACCGCCGACAGCGCCGCCTCGACGTCGAACTCGGCTCGGGGCAGCACCTCACGAAGGGAGTGGGCATCGAGCACACGACCACGCAGGTCGATCCGGGAAATCACCCTCTCAGTTTAGGGTGATTCGTGCGTAGATCCATCATGTGTCCAGCGTCCGGCGGATAATGCAGTCCGTGATCCCCACCCTGACCCCACCCGCCGCCGCGCTGGTCAGCGTGCAAGGGGCCGGTGGGCTGGTACGCCTTGCCCTCGTGGTGGTCGTCTGCGCCGGGCTCGCCGCGCTCATCAACCGCTGGGGACAGCTGGGGCACGGTCGGGACGACCTTCTGGCCGCACTGCGAGCCAGCATCCAGCTCGTCGCAGTGGGCCTGCTGATTGCCGCGGTGCTGGGTTCGTGGTGGCTGACGCTGGGGTTCATCATCCTGATGCTGTCAGTGGCCTCGCTGACTGCGGGCAGGCGACTGGCACCGAGAGGAGGGTGGTGGTTCGCCGCCGCTCCGGTCGTCCTGGCCGCCGTCCCCGTCGCCGGCGGCCTCATGCTCAGCGGCCTGATCCCCCGCCAGACCATCGCCGTGGTGCCGATCGTCGGCATCCTGATCGGCGGGGCCATGACGGCAACGACCCTCGCCGGCAAGCGTGCCCTCGACGCACTGCGCACTCGCCACGGAGAGTACGAGGCTGCCCTCTCGATCGGCCTCCTGCCTCGCGACTCGGCGCTGCTCATCGCCCGTGAAGACGCGTCACTGGCTCTGGTCCCTGGCCTGGACCAGACCCGGACCGTGGGGCTGGTGACCCTTCCCGGCGCCTTTGTCGGGATGCTCCTGGGCGGCGCCTCACCCCTGCAGGCAGCAGCCGTCCAGCTGGTGGTCCTGGTGGCTCTGCTACTGGTTCAGGCCATCGCGGTCCTGGCAACAGTCGAGCTGGTGGCACGCGGATACTTCAGCCCGCGCCGGTGACCGATCCTGCAGATCTGGCGACTCCGCCAAAGGTCGCTCAGCCCTTGACGTAGGAGAGCTTCTCCGCGACAAGCCCATCGCGGAGCCGTAGGACGTCAACTCCACGAACGTGACCTTCGGATCCGTCGTCGTTGGTCCAGGTGAACCGCCATCGGACACAGGCTCGGTCACCGGACAAGAAGGTATCTTCGTCAGTGAACTTCGGGTCCTTGGTCTCACCGAAGAACTGCTCCCACACCGCTCGCACGGCGTCCTGGCCAAGGCTGCGTTGCCCGTCGGGTCCCGGGCCCGTCGACTCGAAGACACAGTCGTCGGTCATCCGCGCCATGATCGCGTCGACGTCACCGGAGCCGAAGGCTGCCGAGAAACTCGCAAGAGCCGCGTGGTTGGGGGTCCACAGCGAAGTCCGGCCAAAACTTGCCAGAAGCTCCGACTGCGGGTCACCCGCACCAACGATAGGTATCACGGAAGTCCGTCACGATGAAGCTTGAGCTGCCAGTCAGTCCAGGACCAGCTCGGGATCTCCACCAGGTCTTGGGGGGATCGATCTTCCGTTTGGCATCGGACTGGAGCCCGCACAGAATGGCAGCTCTGCCAGACCACGGCCATCGGTGAATACTGGCGACTCCTGGGTTGCTTTGGCGAGCGCCGACCGGATTCGTTTCGTCGACGGTCGTGGCCGGGGGGCTTCGAGCACCGCCCAGACAACCTTCCCGCCGTCGGAGGTAGGCAGAACGCCGAAGGTGCGTGAGAGGCCGGCGACCACGGTCAGCCCTCGCCCATGCAGGTCAAAGACCTGGTGACGCTGACGCGGCAGGGCAGGGCCGTTGTCTCGAACCGTCAGACGCAGGGCACCAAGGTTCCAGACGACAGACAGCTCAATGTCAGTACCGGCATACACCGTTGAGCTGGCCACGAGCTCGCTGACCACCAGGCTCGCGAAAGGAATGACCCGGCCCAACCGCCAGTCCAGCAGGGTGCGCGTGACGAAGTCCCGCGAAACGCGAGGCGCAGTCGGGTGCGGGGCAAGCTTTAGCCTTTCAACGGCAAGGGCGGGGGTCGCCAGCACCTCGGATACCGCTGAGAACAATGACGCGGTCAGGATCAGGTGACCACCCAGGGGATGGGCGCGCAGCGCCTCGCGGACCCGCGGGTCCGGGCAGGCCACAGCCACCGGGATCCCGGGCCAGTCGCGAACATGGCGCCCTGCCGTCGCGAGGACCTCAACCGCGACCGGATCCGCACCCTCGAGCACGTTCGACAGGTCGCAGACCACGCCACGGGGCCCGTCGGCCAGAGCCAGCTGGACCGCCCGGTCCAGCTCCGCGACCACTTCACTGAGGGGGCCCGCAACCTCAACGACGACGACCTGGCGTATGGCGCGTGTCCTGGCCCGAACCTGCCCACCTGCGGCATGACGGCCAGGTGACCTCGCGAACACCACGGCCGATGGGTCGCCCGCGACCTGAGCTGGAAACCGGATCGGGGTAAGGCCCAGCTGACGGTCTATGGGAAGGTCGGGCAACTTGCTCGGTGGCTGGACCATGGCTAACTCGTTTCGGTGGTCCCGGAATGCAAGGACACGGGCCACCGAGGTTCGGGAGCAGCACGGGGAGAAGACGACGCCCCCATGGTCCGGAAGGACGTAGCAACAAGACGTTACACCCGAGCAACTTCCGGGCCTACAAATCGTGCGGACGGCCAAGTCGTGCTGACCGCCACAGCGCTCAGACCTGAAGCCCCACGGCAACGATCGCCTCGGCTACGAGCCGCAGGCTGGCGTTGTTGTTGCGGGCGTGGCTGCGCATCAGCTGGTAGGCCTGATCCACGGTCACCGAGTTCTGCTCGGCCGTGATCCCCTTGGCCTGTTCGATGACGATCCGTGACTCCAGTGCATGCTGCAGCTGCTCGCTCAGCTGCTCCTGCTGGCGCAGCTTGGAGGCGTTGACCACGTAACTGGTCGCCACGTCGGCCAGCACCCCGGCCACCGCGATGTCCTCATCCGACCACTCCCGCGGCTCGCAAGCGTAAAGGTTGAGGGCGCCAATGATCTGGTCGGCAAGCCGCATCGGGATCCCGGCGACGCCGGCCACGGCAAGGCGGGTGGCGGTTTCCGAGAACTCCGGCCAGCGGGCGGACTCCTCCCGCACGTCGGTCACCCGAACCACCTCACCGGTGTCGTAGGCATCGCGGCACGGGCCGGCCTGCTGCCGCTCCTGATTACGTTCCAGCTCCCCCGAAGCCTCGCTCACCGCAGTCACGAAACGCAGCCGCCCCTCCTCGGCCATCGTGACCCCGCTGCCGGACAGGCCCAGCACTGCGGTGACGCTCTCGGTGAGTTCGCTCAGGGCTACCTCAAGGTCGTAGCGGGCCGGCAGAACCACGGCGAATCTTGATAACGTCTTGAGAAAAAGTGGCTGGTCGTACATTCCGGGCGCCCTTCGGTCTACGCCGTCGGCTCGACCGCTCACCGCAGCTCGGGACCGAAACCATAAGGATCGTGTGTCACCGCTCGGGCGCCACATGCTTACACCAAGTCTACGCCCGGAAACGCGCATGACGGGTTCTTGGATCATCGGCTCCGAGCCCCGTCAGCGTTTGCGTCCCTCCAGCTGACACCCCCTCTAGCTGACGCCAACCTGATCCATCAGGAACGCGAGCTCCCAGGCATACTGCTTCCACGCGTCATACCGGCCACTCTTGCCGCCATGGCCCGCCACCATCTCGATCTTGAAAAGGATCGGCCGCTGCACCGGGTCGCTGGTCACCGTCTCACGCAAGCGGGCCACCCACTTGGCAGGCTCAACGAAGTAGACGCGGGTGTCATTCAGGCTCGTCGTGGCCAGGATGGCCGGGTAGTCCAGCGCCGCAACGTTCTCGTACGGCGTGTAGCTCTTCATGTACCTGTAGATCTCCTCGTTGTGCAGGGGGTCGCCCCACTCCTCCCATTCCGGGACAGTCAGGGGCAGTGACGGGTCGAGGATCGTGGTAAGCGCATCGACGAACGGAACCGCTGCGTGGATCGCCCTGAATCGTCCGGGCGCAAGGTTGGCGACCGCACCCATGAGCAAACCACCAGCCGAACCACCCTCCGCGACGAGACGATCCGGCGCCACCAGTCCGGAGCTGACCAGATAGTCCGCGCAGGCAAGGAAGTCGGTGAAGGTGTTGGTCTTGTGCTCCATCTTGCCGGAGTCGTACCACTGACGCCCCATCTCGCCGCCCCCGCGGACATGGGCGATGGCATAGACGAATCCCCGATCCAGCAGGGAAAGACGGGTCACCGAGAAATAGGGGTCAATACAGATCTCGTAGGCGCCGTAGCCGTAGAGCAGCCCGGGAGCCGTGCCATCCGGGGTCACGTCGCGACGATGGACGAGCGAGATCGGCACCAGCGTCCCATCCGGGGCGGTCGCCCACTCGCGACGTTGCTCGTAGTCGGCGGGGTCATAGCCACCCAGCACCGGCTGAGCCTTGAGCAGGGTGTATTCGCCGGTGACGAGGTCGTAGTCCGAAATGGTCTTGGGAGTGACCAATGACTCGAACACGACCTGCAGAGCCGAGGTCTCGTACTCCGGGTTGTTGCCGGTACCGACGGAGTACAGCGGCTCGTCGAATACGAGGTCGTCTGCATGGCCAAAACCGGAAGGGGCCGACACATCCCGGGGCATCACCCTCAGTGCGGTCAGTCCATCGCGACGCAAGGACACCACGGCATGGTCGGCGAAGGCCTCGACACCGAGTAGCCGCTCCCCGGCCACGGTCTCGGCCAGCGACGACCACTGCTCGTGACCCGTGGCCTCCAGCGGAGCCTGGGCCAGCTCAAAATCGGGGTGGTTCGCGTTGTGCACGATCAGCAGACGATCCCCCGCCGGCTCGACGTCGTACTCGACCCCGTGCCGACGAGGCGCCACCACCCGGGGATCGCTCAGAGGCGCCGCGGCGTCGAGCAACAACACTTCGGAGGTCAGCTTGGAACCCACCTGGATGATGACCCAGTCGTCGTCACGTGAGGACCCGATCCCCATCCAGAACCGCTCGTCCGGCTCCTCGAACACCAAGACGTCGTCGCTGGCCGCAGTACCGACCTCGTGACGCCAGACCTGATGAGGACGCCACGACTCATCCATTCTGGTGTAGAAGAGATGCCGCCCGTCCAGCGACCACACCGCGCCATAGCCGATTTCCGTGACTGCCTCGTCGATCAGCGCGCCGGTCTCGATGTCTCTGAAACGAAGAGCGAAACGCTCGTCACCCTCAAAATCCACGGCATACGCGATCCGGCGCCCGTCGATGCTCACCTCGAAGGCTCCCAGCGAGAAGAACTCGTGCCCCTGCGCCTCGACATTGCCGTCCAGCAGCAGCTGTTCACCCTCGGGGGTGACCCCCGGCTCGAGCTGTGGCCGCCCCCGGCCCACCACCTTGCGAACCCGGCACTGCGCCGGGTACTGCTTGCCCTCGAACGTGCGCGAGTAGTACCACCAGCCGCGGTACGCCTCAGGCACCGACAGGTCGGTCTCCTGCGTCCGTGACTTGATCTCATCGAAGATCCGCGCTCGCAACGGCTCGAGATGACTCGTCATCGCCTCGGCGTAGGCGTTCTCGCTCTCGAGGTGCTCGATGACCTCCGGGTCGTCCTTGTCCCGCAGCCACTCGAACGGGTCGATGACCCGGTCGCCGTGGTGCACGCGCTCGTGCTCGATGTGTTTTGTGACGACAGGCTTGGCGGTGTTCACAACGGAACGGTAGCCGACAACCCGATCCGGTCTGGTGCGCCCACCGAGGCCGCGGTGAGGGTTGCAGGCACGCGCCGACTCCAGCTCAGGTCAGGCAGGACGGCCCGAGGAGAGCCTTCAGGTCGCCGAAAAGCGCCGGAGATGCGGTGACCCGCAGCGAGTCGTCGAGCCGCATGAGCACGGAACGCCCGGGCTGGGTCAGCTTGAGGTGGACCTCGGTCACCCCAGGGTGCTCACCCAGCACTCTCTTGATCCGCTCCGCCACGCCATTGGTGGCCCTGGCCAACGGAAGGGTCACCACCACCGGCCCCCGCGGCCCGTCCTTGATGTCGGGCAGCGTGAGCTCCTGGGCGAAGATCGTCGGCGTCTCATCGCGGCGGTTCAGCCGCCCGCGCACCACGCACACGACGTCATGGCCGAGCATGGTCGAGACGGTCATGTACGCCGACGGGAAGAAGAGGCACTCGATAGCGCCATCGAGGTCCTCCACCGTGGCGATCGCCCAGAGGTCACCCTTCTTGGTGCGCTTGATCTGCAGCCCGGTGATCAGCCCGGCGATGGTGACATTGGCCCCGTCGGGCTTGCTGTCGTCACCGGTCAGTGACGCGATCGAGGTGTCGGCGTGCTGGGCCAGGACATGCTCGATGCCGAACAGCGGGTGATCGGAGACGTAGAGGCCGAGCATCTCGCGCTCGAAGGCCAGCAGGGTCGCCTTGTCCCACTCGATCGTCGGAATCGGGGGCATGGCCAGCAAGGACGTTGCGGTCCTGGTCCCAGTCCCCTCGTCATCCTCGAAGCCCGCGAAGAGCGAGTCCTGGCCGATGGCCTCCTGTCGCTTCTCATCCGACAGGGCGTCGATGTACGCCTCGTGGACCCGAACCAGCCCCTGTCGGGTGTGCTGCAACGAGTCAAAGGAGCCGCCCTTGATCAGCGACTCGATGGTGCGCTTGTTGCACACGACGGCCGGTGACTTGCGCACGAAGTCCTCGAACGAGACGAACCGCCCTTTGTCCTGGCGCGCGGCCACGATCGCCTCGACCACGTTGTGGCCGACGTTGCGGATCGCCGCCAGCCCGAACCGGATATCGGTGCCAACCGCGGTGAAGTTGGCCGAGCTCTCGTTCACGTCCGGCGGCAGGACCTTGATGCCCATTCGACGGCACTCGTTGAGATAGAGGGCCGACTTGTCCTTGTCGTCGCGCACGCTGGTCAGCACGGCGGCCATGTACTCGGCCGGGTAGTTGGCCTTCAGGTAGGCGGTCCAGTACGAGACCAGGCCGTATGCCGCGCTGTGCGCCTTGTTGAACGCGTAGTCCGAGAAGGGGACCAGGACGTCCCACAGGGCCTTGATGGCGGCCGGGCTGAAGCCGTTGGCCACCATGCCCGCCTCGAAGCCGCGGTACTCAGCGTCCAGCACCGAGCGCTTCTTCTTGCCCATGGCTCGACGAAGCAGGTCGGCCTTGCCGAGCGTGTAGCCGGCCAGCTTCTGGGCAATCTCCATGACCTGCTCCTGATAGACGATCAGGCCGTAGGTCGTGCCCAGCAGCGGCTCGAGCGCCCGCGCGAGGTCCACGTGCGGGTAGGAGATCTCCTGCAGGTGGTTCTTGCGCAGGGCGTAGTTGGTGTGCGAGTTGGCGCCCATCGGTCCGGGACGGTAGAGGGCGCCGACCGCCGATATGTCCTCGAAGTTGTCCGGCTTCATCAGCCGCAACAGGGCGCGCATCGGGCCGCCGTCGAACTGGAAGACACCCAGGGTGTCCCCCCGGCCGAGCAGCTCGTAGGTGACCGGGTCGTCCAGGGTCTTGCTCAGCGCGTCGAGGTCGATCTCCTCGCCCCGGTTGCTCCGGACGTTGATCAGCGCATCGTCCAGGATGGTCAGGTTGCGCAGGCCCAGGAAGTGGTCAAGACCGCGCTGGGCCTCGAGGGCCTGAAACGCCAGTGGGGCGTGCACGCGGCAGGTGTCATCATGTCCAGCGAGCCGCTGCT
>DASRUA010000397.1:0-2127 GCA_035655615.1 Dermatophilaceae bacterium | reverse complement strand
GGCCATATTCGCCTACCCGCTAGGGCTGGCCGTGTGGATCAGCTTCCACGACTACTTCTTCGCGGCACCGGGAGCGCAGGTGGCCCGGCCGTTCGTCGGCCTGGACAACTACAAGACAGCGCTGTCCGACCCGGCGGTTCGACAGTCGTTCCTGAACGTGGTCGAGTTCCTGGTCATCAACGTCCCCCTGACGATGGTGCTGTCGCTGGTGCTGGCCACCGCCCTCAACGGCGCCATCCGCGGCCGCACCTTCCTGCGGGTCTCCTACTACGTCCCATACATCACGGCGAGCGTTGCGGTGGTGGCGGTGTGGCTCTTCCTGTTCGGCACCGACGGGATGGTCAACCGTCTGCTCGGTCCCCTGGCTCCGGACCCCTCGTGGTTGGTCAACAGCCAGCTGGCGATGCCGGTCATCGCCATCTTCGTTACCTGGAAGCAGCTCGGTTTCTTCATCCTGCTCTACCTGGCCGCGCTGCAGAACGTGCCCAAAGAGCTGTACGAGGCCGCCTCTGTCGACGGCGCCGGCAAGTTTCGCTCTTTCATGAACGTCACCGTCCCTGGCGTCCGCCCGGCGACCACCCTCGTCGTGATCCTCGCCACGATCACCGGAGCCAACCTGTTCACCGAGCCGTACCTGCTGACCAACGGTGGCGGACCGGACGGAGCCTCGGCGTCCCCCGTGCTCGTCATGTACCAGAAGGGCATCGAGCAGGGCAGCCCGGACGTCGCCTCGGCCATCGGCGTGATCCTCGTGATCAGCGTCCTGGTGATCTCGCTCATCCAACGGCGTCTACTGGAGAGGGACTGACATGTCACGTACCCGCACCTGGCCACGCATGGTCGTCCTGGTCATCGGGGCCGTCATCTTCCTATTCCCCTTCTACTACATGATCATCGGCTCGCTGCAGGCACAACCCGACACCTCGGTTGCCGGAGCCTTTCCCACGCACGGCGTGACCCTGCACAACTACGAGCAGATCAACGAGCGGGTGAACCTGCTGCGTTCGCTGACCAACTCCGGCATCTTCGCCGGCGGGGTGATCCTGTTCACGGTCATCTTCGGCGTTCTGGCCGGCTATGCCCTGGCCCGGCTGCACTTCCGCGGCCGGGGCAGCCTGTTCGCACTCATGCTGCTGGTGCAGATGGTTCCCTTCCAGCTGTTGATCATCCCGCTCTACGTGATGATCGTGCGCTACTACGGGCTGGCCGACTCCTACATGGGCATGATCCTGCCGTTCGCCATCAACTCCACCGCGGTGTTCGTCTTCCGGCAGTTCTTCCTTGCGCTGCCCGAGGACCTCTTCGCCGCGGCGCGCATCGACGGTGCCAACGAGCTGCGGATCCTCTGGTCGATTGCGCTCCCGCTCGTCCGCCCCGCCCTGGTCACCGCCACGTTGCTCACCTTTATCGGGCCGTGGAACGAGTTCCTCTGGCCCTTCCTGGTCACCAAAGACGCCAGCCTGCAGCCACTTGCGGTCTCGCTGGCGAACTACATCGCCAACATCGCCGGACGCGCCGCCAACCCCTATGGCGCGATCCTGGCCGGCTCCGTGGTCTTGGCAGCTCCCGCGGTAGCGCTCTTCATAGCGTTCCAGAAGCAATTCACCTCGTCTGAGCTCGGCTCCGGCGTGAAAGGTTGATCCACTTGTCACAGCAGACCACCGTCCCGTACTCCTTGACCCGGCTGGGCATCGTCATGACGCCCGAACCCGGCAACCCGCTCGAGGCCATGGGGGTGCTCAACCCTGGCAGTGGGCGCACACCCGACGGTCGGCTTCATCTCCTGCCGCGCGTCGTCGCGGACGGCAACGTCTCACGCGTCGGTCTCGCCGAGGTCGTCCTGGCCGACGGTATTCCCGTTGGCGTCGAGCGACGGGGAATTGTCCTGGCCCCTGACGAAGGATGGGAACGCGGCGCCGACAACGCCGGAGTCGAGGACCCGCGGGTCACCTGGGTGCCGCGCCTGGGTGTGCACGTCATGACGTATGTCGCCTTCGGCCCACTCGGTCCGCGGTTGGCCCTCGCGGTCTCCGACGACCTGGAGCAGTGGCGACGGCTCGGCCCGGTGCAGTTCACCTACCAGCCAGACCTGGACACCGACCTGTGCATGTTCCCCAACAAGGACGC
>DASRUA010000396.1:0-3077 GCA_035655615.1 Dermatophilaceae bacterium | reverse complement strand
TTGCCACGGCCTATTCGCTGGGCCTGGGCCTGCCGTTCCTGCTGATCGCCGGCGGCTACTCCCGGGCCGGTCGGGCCTCACGGTGGCTAAGGGAGCATTACCGTGGCATCCAGATCGCCGGCGGCACGCTCCTGCTGGTCGTCGGGCTCCTGCTCGTGAGCGGTCTGTGGGAGATTGTGACCACCTCGATGCAGGCGCGCCTGGTCGACCAGTTTCGGACGGTGTTGTGATGATCATTGGACCGAGCGGCAAGCCCCTTGCTTTAGCTATGGGGTCGAGCGAAACCGTCAATCTTGTGCCTGAACCACTAGCACGTTACTGTGTCAAACATGGATACGGGAGTGGTGAAGCGGGCATACAAGTACCGCTTCTACCCAACCCCAGAACAAGCCACCGAGTTGGCTCGCACATTCGGTTCGGTCAGGTACGTGTACAACCGCGCGCTGGCCGAACGGTCCCGCGCTTACACACAAGAGCAGCGCAAAGTGACCTATGCGGAATCCGCAAGGTGGGTCGCGCAGTGGCGTCACGACCCCGACACGCAGTGGTTGGGGAACGTCGCGTCGGTGCCGTTGCAGCAGGCCGTCCGGCAGTTGCAGAGCGCGCAGGTGAGCTTCTGGGGCAAACGCGCCAAGTACCCGAAGTTCAAATCGCGGCACAAGTCGAAAGCTTCTGCGACATACACGACGTTCGGTTTCAGTGGACTTTCGCACTTTCGGCGGTTGTACGCGTGACCTTCGGCGGCCCTGTCCCGTGATCAACTGATCCCTCTCTTTGCGGCGTTGCGAGATGACTTCCCGTCCCATATCTGCCACTGATAACATGTGCAGATATGGAGAGTGAGAGGATCACATGGTGGCAGGCGACGAGGACCCGAACCGGTTCCCATTGATGTTGCGAGGAACCCTGATCACGATGCGCCGCAAGTGCGGCAAACCGACTTGCCGATGCCAGCAGGGCCAGCTGCACGAGGGTCCGGCGTTGTCGGTCAGCGTGTCGGGGAAGTCGATCACGATCACCTTGCAGCCAGCGGACGTTCCCTTGGTCGAGGCGGCACTGGAGCGCTACCGGGTGAAACAGGAGAGCCTGAAGAAGCACGCGACCGCTGGGGTCGCGGCGTTGCGGGCCCGCAAAGCCCGCCGCTAACCGGCTGGACGGGGCTGCTGGAACCGGCCCGGCAGGTGTTCGGGGCGCCGAGCTTCGCGATCTTCACCGACTTACTCACCGGCTGGGTGCTAGCCCCCGGCCGCCGGACCGTCACCGCGATGATCACCGTCGCCGACCCGGCAGGTGGTCGGGCGCATGACGCCTACCACCGGTTCCTGCGCGACGGCGTGTGGAACCTCAGCGGCCTGTGGCGGCTACTGGCCACCCATGCCGTCACCAGGTTCGCCCCGTCCGGGGTCGTCAGCCTGGACTGCGATGACACCTTGTTCCACAAGAACGGCCGCAACGTCGTCGGTGCCGGGAACTTCCGCGACGCGGTGCGTTCCACCGGCCAGCGGGTCGTCTATGCGCTCGGCCTGAACCTGGTCGTGGTCACGCTGCGCGTCACCCCATCCTGGGGATCGATGCCGATCGCCCTGCCGGTGAATGCCCGGCTGCACAAGAAGAAAGACCCGATCACAACCGTCGAGCACGCCACCCAGATGATGCGTGAGCTAGCCAACTGGCTCCCGGACCGGCAGCTGCACCTGTGCGCCGACGGCGCCTACGCCACGCTGGCTGGCGCGGACCTGCCCCGCACCCAGGTCACCAGCCGGATGCGCCGGGACGCCGCCCTCTACGAAGCCGCGCCACCCAGGACCGGCAAGCGCGGCCGGCCCCGACTCAAAGGCCAGCGGCTCCCCACCCCACCCGAGATCGCCGCCCAGGCCCGCCCGCGCGACTGGCGCAAGGTGACCGTCGACGTCCGGGGCCGCAAGGTCGAACAACTCATCCTGACCCGCGACGTCCTGTGGTACCGCGTCAACGCCCAAGAGCTGGTCCGGCTGGTCATCGTCCGTGACCCCAGCGGTGTCGAGCCTGATGACTTCTTCGTCACCACCGACCTGACCGCCAGCGGCGCTGACACCGCCTCACGCTACGCCGGGCGTTGGAGCATCGAGGTCTGCTTCCGCGACGTCAAGCAAGACCTCGGAGGCGAGAACCCCCAATCGTGGAAACGCAAGGGCCCGGAACGGGCAGCGTGCCTGTCGCTCTGGCTGCACGCCATGACCTGGTCCTTGTACCTCACCGAGCACCCGGCCGGTGACACCTGGATCCCGAGACCGTGGTACCCCCGCAAAAGCACCCCGAGCTTCCTCGACGCCCTCGCCGCGCTCCGCCGCTCGCTCTGGACCGAACGAATTAACGCGATGACAGCCGCACACACGCTCGGCCAGGACAAGACCAGAATTATCGACGCCCTACTCGACACGCTCGCCTACGCCGCCTGAGAGTGCGAAAGTCCACGTGAGGATCGCGTTGCCTTTCGCCATTGGCTGCTCCTTTCGTCGCTTCGTCGCCAATGCCCGCACAGTGTCTACACACTCAGCATGGAGATTCATGTGAAGGCAGACAAGAAGACCGATCACCGCGGGGTGAACGACAGACATCCATCAACGCAGGCTCGGCGTTAGCGTGGACATACCTCTGCCCACAGCTGCTCGTAGCACTGCGCCGCTCGGCTGGTGGGCGCGAAGGCGGGAACTGGCGCCCGGCGCACGGCCATCTGCTCAATGATCGAAAGCGCCGGGATCACCGTATCGGCGACGCGGGTCTGGTCTCGCACGATCGCGTCGATCACTTCCCTGTGTAGGCGCTTGCGACGGTCAGCCATGGAGAAGAACGCGACCACCTCGGGCCGACTGCCTTCCGAGTCGGCCACGAAACGGGTCAACTGGTCAAGAGTGCGCAGTGACAGGGTCGCCGGAATCAGCGGCACCAAAAGCGTGTCGGAGGCGTGCATGACATTCTCGGACACGAGCGAGATACTGGGCGGGCAGTCCAGGAAGACCACGTCGTACTCGGCAGCAACGCTGTCCAACAACTGGCCAAGCCGCAGGGTCCGTTTCTTCGTGTCGTCGAGTTCGAGG
>DASRUA010000395.1:0-8724 GCA_035655615.1 Dermatophilaceae bacterium | reverse complement strand
TGCCCAGCCGCTCCACCCGTTGCTGGGTGCGGTCTGCCACATGTGCCACAGGGCGTGGTCCGAGCCCCGCGCGAAAACCTCCATGCGTCCGTCGGCGTTCTGGCCCACAGTGAGCTCGTCGATCCAGCCGCCCAGGGAGGCCCACCCGCTCCACCCGTTGTTGGGTGCGGTCTGCCAGATGTGCCACAGAGCATGGTCCGAGCCGATGACAAAGACCTCGAGGCGGCCGTCAGCGTTGCGTGAGATCACAGGGGCGTCGATCCAACCGCCCAGGGACGCCCAGCCGCTCCACCCTCTGCCGGGCGCGGTCTGCCACATGTGCCACAGGGCATGGTCCGAACCCCGCGCGAACACCTCGAGGCGTCCGTCGGCGTTCTGGCCCACAGTGAGCTCGTCGATCCAGCCACCGAGTGAGGCCCAGCCGCTCCAGCCGTTGTTGGGTGCGGTCTGCCACATGTGCCACAGGGCGTCGTCTGAGCCGCGCGCGAACACCTCCATGCGGGAGCCAGGACTGCCACCCACGATGCCTTCGGGAGCCCACATCTGAGCGTCGAGCCCGCAGCTTCCGTAGCTCATCCGGAAGTAGCCACTCTCACCCCAGCCAGCCCCCCACTGGTTCTTCGCGATCCAGCAACCTTGGCTGTCGTCGTAGCCAACGATGCAGATGCAGTGCCCACCGACCACGTTGCCGGCCGTTGCCGCGTTGTAGGTATAGACCCCGCCGGTGTAGTGGTAGTAGAAGTCCTCATAGACGGTGAAGCAGGCACTGACCGGACCCACCGTAGAGATGAACGCCTTCATGTCGGCCTGAGAGGTCAAGTGGTGCCAGCCGGTGATCTTCGTCAACCTGTTCTGCCAGTCCGGGCACAGGTTGCAAGCTTGGTTGGCAGCGGTATAGGGGAAGCAGGCGGAATCGACGATGCCCTGCTTGAGCCCGTCAAAGGCGGCATCCGGCCACCAGCCGCCAGCCGGGCAGGCACCGGCACCGTGAGACGGACCCCAGCAGAACCACAGATGCGCCTCGGACAGGTCGACACTGGCCGTCGGCGTCCCGCGGCTGATACGGACCAGAGACTCCACAGCGGCCACGGCACCAAAAGCTACGCAGGAACCGCAACCTCCCTGGTCCTCAATCGGCGTGACGTAGTTCAGGCCCGCCCGATTACGCCAGTCGAATGCCGCCGGGGCCGCCGGGCCCCCTGGTAGCCCGGCAGCACGTGCCGCCACTGATGCCGCATGGCCCTCCACCGCGACCCGTTCGGCCTCCTCGAGCGAGAAGTCGTCAGGTCCAGGGACATAACCCGTCCGTGTCCGAGCCTGCAACTCTGAATGATTCGAGTTCGTTGTGACACCCGCGCGCCACTGAAGACCGAGGTCAGCAATCTGGCTTTGAAGAGCGGCAAGGTCTACAGCCATGACTTCACTCCACTTCCGCTAAGGAACGGGCATCGAAATCCTGAACCAACACTCCCGAATGGCAACGGACCGGGCGAGAGCTCTTGACAGTTCCGGGATACCTCCAGGCGACCGGAGTGTCAAGGGTTTGGTTTGCCTTACCTAACATCTTTCCGTCTCGGCTTCATTGAGGCACCGCGAGGGCGGGCTCCATGAGCAACTGCGACTACCAGCCACAAGGGTCTGAGGGCCCAACCACTGATACAACTCATGCACTCATGCGCTCATCCGCATCGTGGACCGCCTGCCAGGACCAGACATGCGTTTACCGGATCTCGGCATCCGCTCGTATTTTGTCGACGTCCACCCGTCCCGAAAGCGGATCCGCTATCGGAGCGGCAGTGACTATGCCAGTGAGTCGTCGTACGTCGCTGTGAGAGGGCCGCCAGCACCTCCGGTGTTCACCACGCCGACCGGTTCGATGAGGAGGGCGTGGACCTCGCCGGCCGCGATCGGACAGTGCTCGACGCCACGCGGCACAACGAACAGCTGGCCCTGGCGCAACGTGACATTGTCGGCGCGCAGTTGGATGGTCAACTCTCCGTCGAGGACGAGGAACAGTTCATCGGTGTCGTCATGGGTGTGCCACACGAACTCGCCCTGGACCTTCACCACCTTGATCTCGTAGTCGTTCAGCCGGGCCACCACCTGCGGAGACCAGCGATCAGTGAACGACGACAGCTTCTCGGCGAGGTCGACCGGTGCATGGGACATCTATCGATCCTCGCACGAGGCTCCGTCGAGCTCGCCCGCAAACCGATCCCCAAATGAATCCGGTCAGCACCCTCCGGAGTTGAGGACCGGGCCAACACGCGCCCGCAGACGGTTGGGCGGATTCTGGCGGTCATTGTGGGAGGCAGGAGCAACACCCTGCGAGATGCATCTTGGTCTCACGGCTCCGGCCAATCTGCTCCGGGCCAGCCGAACCCGGGCCGGCATGGCCACGGCGGGAGCCGCCGGTCCTGCACTCCGGCGACCGCACCGCTACGTCGACATCAACTCCTACGAGCACCGGCCCGTTCACACCCTCGACGCCATTCAGCCGGCCTGGACCCACTTTCGCCAGCCGGTGGTCCCAGATGGCCAGCCCCGGCGGTCGCACCAACCTGGACCTAGTCCTGCGGCAGGTGGGCTGCGTGCCAGCATTGGGCGTATCGATCTCCTCAACGAGGATGAGATCGGCAAACCCCTTGCTGGAAGGTGCCTTTGGCATCCTGGAGGCGCGGCTGTTCCTGTACAAGTGACCGTGAATATTAAGAGTCCAAAAAATGTGTGTAGCGGCCCTCCAGGAGGAGGGCCGCTACTTTGCAGGCCTTTGACCTGCACCTTTGTGCGCCGTCAGGGACTTGAACCCCGAACCCGCTGATTCGGACTACTCAGTTGTGGGTAGCTGTCGTAAGTTGTGGAAACCATTGCGCCACAACGAAATCTGCACTTTCTCACCATTGGGAACTTGTGGCTGGTTGTGGTTGGTTGTGGTCAAAAGATGTGGCGAAAAGTGTGTGTGGCGGCGACCAGAGACTCCCCGGCGCGAGGGGCGCTGCCGGTAGTCCTGGTTTGTTTCGTATGAGGCCGATCTCCGGTGAGCGCTGCACGCGAGGCAAACGGGTCAGCATTCTCTGGCGAGGCTCAGTCTCCTGCGCGCATCCACTGCCGAACCGCGGGCGCGTCGGCGACTGGGACGGCGGACGATCGAAAGAGATGACCGCCTATATCGAAGAGCGGGCGCGTCATTCCGCCCACTAAGACGCAGGCGGTCGTCCCCGACGAAACGCTCGCTCATGCCGAATTGAGTGCGTTGGGTTTGGGCATGGCGCAGGAGCATGCCGAAGCAGTAGCCGAACCCTGGACCCGATACGTCGGCCGCCGCACCAGACATCACGAAGCGCGCATTCGCCCCGATCTGCCTATGTGCGATAGCTGACGTGCCCCCTGGGATCCGAACCGGCGCTGGTTAGCCTTTCGGAATGGTCGCTGCGCAGAATCACTCGGGGACTCCTCGAGCCCTCATAAAATCGAACCTCACGGTAGTTCCCGTTGCCGATGACCAATGGGGCATCGTTGCCTGGCTATGGCAGGCCTACCGCCATGACCTGGCCGCCGTGGTGAACGGCTTGCCTTATGCCGACGGCCGCTATCAGTGTCGAGAACTGAGTCAATTCCCCTCGGCGGACGGTGCTGGCTACATCGCGTGGAGGCCACACCCCAACACCGGCGAGGATGCACCGATTGGGTTCGCGATCATCGACGGCCTACAAGGACTGCGACGCTCGGTTGTCGCCTTCTGGGTGGCCCCCGCCGCTCGGCGCAACGGGGCAGGCCGCACGCTCGCGCTCGATGTCTTGGCACGGCATCCAGGGCCCTGGACCATCGCATTTCAGCACGACAACACCGGCGCCGGAGACTTCTGGCGGCGAACGGCCGACGCAGCTTTCGGTCACGGTTGTTGGTCAGAGGAACAGCGGCCTGTGCCGGGAAGACCAGAGGCGCCCTCAGATCACTGGATTGAGACCACCTGACAGGCTCATCAGCCCGACAATTGGTCCGCTCTTGCCGCTGTCCGCGCGCCGCCGTGCACCACAATCGGGAAGCCCGCACTCCCGCATGACAGCCCACAGCACGGTCCCCAACACTTCGTGTGTCAGGGACCGTTGGATGTGCCGGCTCAACACCTTTCACTTGTTTGCGTGGACCCACTGGCTCACGATCTTGCCGTCGGTCCCGAGCTCGAAGACGACGACGACACCGGGTCCGCCGGACCAGGCGTTGGTGGCCTGCGCAACGAACTTGCCCACCTGGATGGCTGTGCCCCTGGCGTCGACGACTAAGCGCCCGGGGAGCCTCACTGCGCGCGGGCGCCAGGATGCGTTAACCTCGCCCTCAACCTCTGAGAAGAAATAGTCCTCCGTGCTTCTCATCCTGATGGCGATCATTCGGTGGATTGTCAGGTGGTCCATTCGGTCACTCTTTGCCGTATTCAGCAACTCTGGACTGGGCGATCTCTACCGTTCGAGATGGCGATCTCTACCGTTCGAGATAGGGAGTTCCGCACCGTTCGAGATAGGGAGTTCCGCTGACGGGGAGGTCGCACATGTCCGATGTCGGGCCCGGGGAGCAGATTGAACGGGCCGAGCCAATGGCGAGGAACTGCAGGGTCCGGCCCGCTCGCCGCTGGCTGTTCCTCCAAAGGGTCGGCCGATGCTCCCAACGCGCGCGGTGTGGCATCGATTGGTCTGTATTGCCGTGACACCTTGGAGGCACCATTGAAAATAAGACGCCTCATCGGGGGCAGCATGGCCGCACTCGCCTTCGTGGCTTCTACGCCAGCTCCCGCGCAGGCTGCGGCTGCCACGATCTACCGGACCGACCCGACTACGTGCCGGGTTAACCTCGCCAAGCCGGGAGCCGTCCTCATCATCGGCGACAGCATCACCGCCGGGTGGTTCACGGCGTCGACAGCGCAGTACAAATCAGCCGGTCGCCCGGCCTGCATCGATGCGCAAGCCGGGCGCACCACGGCCGACGCGGTCACGGTGCTGGCCAACTACAAGTCTGCAGGCATGATCACACCCAGCGCGACCGTTGTCATGGCGATTGGGTCAAACGACACCTACGGCGCCAAGAATGGCTACATGCGCTGGCAGGTCGACAACGTCGAGCGGGTCGTCGGCGTGAGCCAGCCGGTCGTGTGGGTGGACGTCCTGAACTGGTCCCTGAGTCGAGGCGTCGCAGGCCTGCGCGTCTACGCACTCGGGACCTGGACCGTGAACCTACAACTGTGGGCAAAGGACACCCAGTACCCGAATCTCAGGGTCGCGCACTGGAACGCCATGATCCGCAGCACCTACAAGAAGTATTTGTCCGACCTGCTGCACACCAACGCCTTTGGGAATACCGCCCGCAACGACCTGATCACCAGGACCCTCGGGCCGATCGTGTAGATCACCTTCCTCGACGCGACGCCGACATCCAGTACATGAAGGTACGCATTGAATGATCATCCTCGGAGGACATCCCGTGCCGGAAGTGTGGCGTGGGGGGATCTTCTCTGAGGACTTGTGCCCAACGACCTCCACGCGACTTTTGAGGCGGTTCCCTGCCTCTGCTGCTGACCCTGCCACCAGGAGGATCGGACTTCATCCCTCGATGAGGCGGAGTTGCCAGCGTCACGTTTCGTTTCGTGTGCGACCCGTGCCCCACTTCGAACCCGGCGAGGGGACCTGGTGTACACCTTGCCACCACCTGCGTGGTCGGAGGCGACGGCATGAAGATGCGAATCGGGATGCTCACCGTGTGGATATTCGCCGAACGGTCCAACCAGCTGCGACAGGTCGAGCGACGCCCGCAAAGACGTCCACCTGTCGACCGGCCGAACGTCCGCATCTGCCGCGATGCGGGCGTGGCCGCCCCTGCTTGGCCGTCCCGCAAGGGGAGAGCCGACTCACGAGCAGGGCGGTTAGGGATCGGTCAGGCTCCCGAGTGGGCGGTCGCGGCTGAGTACAACTAGGCGGGGATTCTGGGACCGCGATCGCGATGGCCCACGGGTGAACGCCCGGAACTGACGCATGACATCCGGCCGCCGACACCCAGAGAATCTGGGAGTCGTTGTCCCATGACGGCGGGACAATTGCACTGAGAAGGTCGACATACGCGACGCAGTGTCACGTTCCTTTCAAAGGAGGTCCATCATGATCCGCCAACACCCGGGTCGAGTCCTCTCGGTCACCGCCTTGATCGCGGTCGCCTTCGTCGCACTGTCCTATCCGGGGAAGAACGACACCGCAGGCGCCTGGTACTACATCAGCAGTATCGGCTGGTTCGGTTTCCTGATCACATTCGTGGTGTTCATCGTCCTTGCCGTGATCGCCGCGGTTCACAGGTTTTCCGGCCGCCGCCGGGCTGTCAGCAGCTGACCAGTCAGTCACCACTTCGGCCAGGCCAACACCTGGTCGAAGTGGCACTCTGATCACATGTCCGTCTTCACGTCCGTCCGCGTGCGCCGTGGGCTGGATGCCGTCGCCAGTCAGCTACTGCACGCGCTGATCGTCGGCCTGGCGTTGTTGTCGGTGGCCCTGGTGGCCGTTCCGGTCGCCGAGCGCTACTCACCAGCCCACGAAACAGCGTTGGTCATTGCCATTCCCCTCGTCCTCGTATTCGAGCTGGCGAGTGGGGTCGTTCACCGATTCGTTGACTGGCTGTTGTACGGGAGCCGCGGCGACGCGGCGACCGCGTCATGGCAACTGGCCAGGGGGCTCGAGCGGTTCGATGACGACAAAGCCGTTACCGGCCTCTCGGCGGCCCTCGTCGACACGCTCAGGCTCAGCTATCTGCAGGTGGTGACCGAGGTCGACGGGACGCGGACGACAATCGCCGAGCACGGGGCGGCAGGCGTCGAGCCCAGCCGGTTTCCGATCACCCACGCCGGCGTCGATCTCGGGCAGCTGTCAGCCCGTCGCCGCCTTACCCCTCTCGATGTTCGCGACGAGCGACTCCTCCAGGCTGCAGCCGCACAACTGGGAGTCGTGCTGCATGCGAACCGGCTCACCGCACAACTCCAGCACGCGCGCGAGGACCTCGTCCTTTCCCGCGAGGACGAACGCAAGAGGCTGCGCCGCGAGCTCCACGACGGCGTCGGGCCCACGCTGGCCGGCATCGGGCTCGGTCTCGAAGCTGCAGACAATGCGCTGCCGACCAACATCTCCCGCACGAAGGAACTGTTGTCGGACGTCCGCACGGACGTCGCTGGGCTGATCGAGGACGTGCGACGGGTGGTTGACGGCTTGCGGCCTCCGTTGCTCGATGAGGTCGGTCTCGTCGGCGCACTCACGCAACGGGCGAAGGCGTTTGCCGACACGGCCGGCTGGACGATGAGCCTGGATGCGGATCCTCTCCCGGCCCTGCCCGCGGCCGTCGAGGTCGCCGCGTTTCGCATCGGCTCGGAAGCACTGACCAACGTGGCACGTCACGCGCGGGCGACCCGGTGCGACATACGTCTCGGCGTCAGCGACGGATCATTGGTCTTGGAGATCTGTGATGACGGTTCCGGCGGAGCGGCTCCCGGCAAGGGGACCGGTCTGGCATCCATCCGTGACCGCGCCACTGAACTGGGCGGCGTCATCACGATCGACAGTCATGAGAAGGGCACCACTTTGCAGGTGCGGCTTCCCCTGACGGGAAATGAGCCCGCATGACTGAACGCATTCGCCTGCTCGTGGTCGACGATCACCCGGTGTTCCGCAGGGGCCTGCTCGCTGTCCTGTCCGACGCCGAGGACATCGAGGTCGTCGGAGCGGTCGGCACAGGGACTGAGGCGATCGAGGCAGCAGCAGATCTTGCCCCCGACATCATGCTGCTTGACCTCAACCTGCCCGACACGAACGGCATCGACGTCACGAAAAGGCTCGTGGCTTCAGGGTTCTCGGGTCAGGTGCTCGTCCTCACGATGTATGCCGAGGACGCCGCACTGGTCTCGGCGATGGAGGCTGGCGCCCGCGGATACCTGTTGAAAGGCGCGTCCCAAGAGGAAATCGTCTCGGGGATCCGGTCCGTCGTGGCCGGAGGAATGGTCTTCGGCGCCCAGGTGAGCGCCCAGGTCGCGGCGCGGGTGACCGCGGCTGACCGGCGGCACCTGCCCGCGCTGACCGCACGCGAGGAAGAAGTTCTGGCCCTTATGGCGGATGGACGGACGAACACCGACATCGCGCGGCGTCTAGTCCTGAGCGACAAAACCGTCCGTAACCACATCACCAATCTATTCGCGAAGCTCGGGGTCACCGACCGCCGGGATGCCGTCTCGCTGGCGCTCGAAGCGGGCCTCGGGGCCCACGGTGGCTCGCTTCCCTGGCATTGAGTCGCCTAGTTTCTTCTTCTCGCCCGAAGACACGAAAACGTCCTAGCCCTGTCGTGTGCCTTGGGTCGCGTCCCCACTGGAGTGACTCGGGTGGTTGTGGTTCGCGAGCCCGTTGTCGTACGGGTCCCCTCAGCGATCCCCTGCGGACAGGCCGTGGCGTCTCCGATCCGCTGAGCGCATCGTCGCAAAGGTTCCGCTATCGGTACGGTGAACGGTCGGCAAGAACGACCGGATCTGCCGCGACGGGTGCGACTTTGCCCATGAGCAGAAGTCCGCTTTTCATGGGTTTTGCAGGTGATCCGGGAGGTGAAATCCGCTTATCGACGGTAGTTCGCTGCGAACCGCCTGCCGACTGGCCGGACAAGTTCTACTCGACGTAGTTCACCGGCACCCCATGTTGGCGGGCCGCCGCCAGGATC
>DASRUA010000394.1:0-2058 GCA_035655615.1 Dermatophilaceae bacterium | reverse complement strand
CCGCCGACCGAACCGCTGCCCCCGGTCCAGCCCTCGTCGGACGCCCCCGACCTGCCGACCGCGCCTGTATCGACATCGACATCAACGACGTCGTTGACCCGGGAGCCGGCGCCGGTCCCGGACAAGGGCGCCGCGGCGGGTTTCCGTCGGGTGCTCGAGCGCGGACCGCAGGCTCGCGTCTGGCGCATCACGTCCATCGTGCTGTTGATCTTGGGCTGTGTGCTGGCGCCACTGGGTGTCGCGGCCGGCTGGGCCAAGAATCTGGTGACCGACGAGACGGCCTACCTCGACGCCGTCGGGCCGCTGGCCACCGACCCGGTGGTGATCGACGCCGCCCAGAACAGGGCCGTGTCGGCCATCGACGACGCGATCACGAACCTCAACCTGGCCGACAAACTCGGCGACGAGCTGACCAGCCTGGGGCTGCCGCCCAAGCTGGCCACGCTCGCGGAGAGCTTCGCCCCGATGCTGCGGGCGCAGGTCACCGACGTCGTCACCAACGTGGTGCACAAGATACTGACGAGCCAGGAGTTCGCAGACGCCTGGCGAACCGCCAATGCCGAGGCGCACACGGCCTTCGTCAATGTGATGACCGGTCAGGACCCGGGCCCGGCGGCCGGGGTCAGCGTGAAACTGGGCTCGTTGATCGGAACGATCAAGAACAAGCTCACGTCGAACGGCGTGGCCTGGGCCTCCCAGATACCCGACGTCCCCGTGCAGTTCGACATCGCCAACAACGCCAACGTCAAGAAGATCCAGGGGTATTACGACCTGCTCAACACGCTGGGCACCTTGCTGCCGTGGCTCGCCATCATCTTTCTGCTGGCGTCGATCGCCATTGCGCCCAGCCGGATCAAGGGGCTCTTCCGGGTGGCGGTGTGGTTGGCCGTGTCGATGGTGGTGCTGGCCATCGGGTTGATGCTCGGCCGCTCCTACCTGGTCGGTGCGGCGCCGTCCCAGCCGGACGTCACCAAGGCCCTCGCCGCGCAGTTGACGGTCAACCTGCGCTCAACCATCAGGGCCATCCTGATCGCCTCTGTGGTGATCGCGGCGGTCGCCTGGATTTTCAGCCCGTGGAAGTCCGCAACGTCGCTGCGGGCCTGGCTGCGCGGACTGACCGGTCGGGTCGAGGACTCCCGGTGGCGGCTCGGCATCCAGATCGGCGCAGGGGTGATCGCGGTCGTGCTGGTGATCATCCTGGTCTCCCTCGACGATCCGAGCCTGTGGGTCGCGCTGTTGCTGGCGGTGATCGCGGCGCTGGCCGCGGTTGTGGCGGCGAGTGCGCTGCGTCGCGGCCCACGGCCTCCGTCGCCGGCCAGCAGCAGCGAGACCATCCGATCGGAGGCGAGTGAGCACGTCGATTCGGTCGACAAGGTGACGATCATGTAGGTCTAACCCAGGTCTGCTCTAGGTCCGGGCTCAGTTGCCACGTGTGCTCGTGTGATCAGGCGAACCTGATCTTCGGGCCTAGGGTCGACCGGCATCACCGCTTTGGTGTCGCCGTCTCCAAACTTGCGAGATACCGATCGACAAAGTGTTGTCTATGCCGCTGCTGCTTGGGTTGTCGTGATGCCGAGGTGTGTGAACAGGGTCTGCAGTCCGCACCTCTGACCGTGTATCGGCTGCGAGTGGTGGGGTTGCGCGGCGTCAGTCCGCGTACTCGGTGATCGCCGAGTACGCCAACCAGGCCGACCCGATGGCCCCGAAGCTGACCACGTACGCCAGACAGGACGGCCACTGGTCCAGGAACGCCCGGAGCGGGTCCTCCTGCCCGGGCGGCACGGACAGCTCCAGCACCAGCAGGGTGACCGCGATCGCGGACACGCCGTCGCTGAAAGCCTCTCACCGGCTCGTACGGAACTGCCGCGGAAGACCGTTCGGCACGTCCTTGTCGACCACGTCGATCACTCGCCTTCGCCCATCAGCGGCCCGAACTGAAACCGACCGAAGGTCCGTGCTGTTGCGGCAGCCGTTGTCAGCCCTTGTCGTCGACGCCCCCTTCGGTAAGAGCGTCGTCGATGGCCAGGGCGATCCCGAGGGCTGCGGCGATGGTGCCTG
>DASRUA010000393.1:0-7944 GCA_035655615.1 Dermatophilaceae bacterium | reverse complement strand
CACGGATGTGATATGTCCATTTTGGGGCATGTTCGGGACAAACAGAACCACGCGCCGGAGCCATATCTGCGTGTCCGAAATGACTAGTTACTCCCGTTCAGACAGGTTCGTCCTGCTTGCTCACCGGCTGGGGTCTCCGCCCGGCTGACAAGGAAACCTCGCCGGCCGCGGCTGCGGATCACCTTGCCGAGGAGCGGATGGCCCGCGTCGGCAGCAACCGGATCTGGTTCCTGCGCGCTGATCCGGCGAGTTGAGGCCCCATTGATCCGGCGCGTTGAGTCTCCCGAGCATCCAGACGACGCTCGGACCGTGTATCGTGAGGTCTACGAGATACGAAATTCCCGGGGCCGCTCCGTGATGACTCGAACCGCGATGTGTGGTTCGGTCAAGCGATGCCGCCCCGGCAGACGCGCAAGGGGGTCGACGTCATGGGGCGCGGCCGAGCTAAAGCCAAGCAGACCAAGGTTGCTCGTGAGCTGAAGTACTACAGCCCGAGCACTGACCTGAGTGCGCTTGAGCGAGAACTACACTCACCGTCAGCATTCGACAGCCCGACGAAGCGTGTCCCCGACACCGTTCAGCCAGACGATGACGAAGACGGCTACGACGATTACGGTCAGTCGGCTTCAGGCAAGTCCTGAGCCACAGCCTCAGCGCGGAGACATCCCGACCACCTGCACCGAGCCACCATCAACGCCCTTGGTCCCGCGAACTACCTCGACACCGTCCTGTATCGGTGCGGTGGCCAGATCGCTGACCTGGCCGAGAAGCCAGGCGCCTATCCCCTGGGTCTTCAGGATCTCGATTGCCAGGTCACCGTGTGCTGCCGGCATCACCGCGACAAAGCCGATGCCCATGTTGAGCGTCCGCTCGAGATCCGCCAGCGGCACCTGACCGAGCTCGCGTACGACCTCGAATACGGCAGGCGGGGTCCAGGTCGACCGGTCGACCCGCGCGAAGACACCCTGCGGCAGCACCCGCGCCAGGTTCGCGGCCAGTCCACCGCCGGTGACGTGGCTCAGAGCATGAATGTCGATGCCCTCGGTGCGGGTCAGTGTCAGCAGGTCCCGTGCATAGACCCTGGTGGGCTCAAGCAGCTCCTCACCGAGGGTCCGGCCGAACTCCGCCACCTGTCGGTCAAACGCCCACCCCGCGGAGGCAAAGACCTTGCGCACCAGCGAATAACCGTTGGAGTGAAGTCCTGACGAGGCCAGAGCAACCACGACGTCACCAGCCACCACCCGATGCGGGCCCAGGATGTCGGCATACTCCACGACTCCCGTCGCGGCGCCCGCGCAGTCGTACTCGTCGGGCTCCAGCAGACCGGGATGCTCTGCGGTCTCCCCGCCGATCAGGGCAACGCCCGCCTGCACGCAACCGGCCGCGATCCCAGAAACGATGGCCGCGATCCGGTCGGGCACGACCTTGCCGGTGGCGATGTAGTCGGTCATGAAGAGCGGCTCGGCGCCGCAGACGACGATGTCGTCGACGACCATGCCCACCAGGTCGAACCCGATCGTGTCGTGCTTGTCCATCGCCTGCGCGATGGCGACCTTTGTGCCCACGCCATCGGTGCTGGTGGCCAGGACCGGGCGGGTCATCCGGGCCAGCACACTCGCGTCGAACATGCCGGCGAAGCCCCCCAGACCGCCCAGCACCTCGGGGCGCTGTGCCGCCATGACCGAGGCCTTCATCAGCGCGATGGCCCGGTCGCCGGCCTCGACGTCGACACCTGCGCCGGCGTAGGTGATGGGGGTGGGTTCAGAAGCCATGTCTCAGTCGCTCGCTCTCAGTGGATTCCGGTATTCCGGGTTGTCGAGGGAAGCCGCACGCTCCCTAGGTTTGCGGCCACCTTGTCTGCACACTCCCTAGGTTTGCGGCCACTTGTCTGCACGCTCCCTAGGTTTTGCAGAAGCGGAAGTCAAGAATCCCCGAGGTTTGCGGTCTTGTCTCAACGGAGCTCAGGGGCGTGAGAGGGCGTCAGCGGCGCCGCCGGCGATACCGGTGCCGACGCCCTCGATGTCCAGGCCCCCGGGCGACGGAGTCTCCAGACCCGGCAGGACCTCGAGGAACTGCTTGCCCAGCAGACTCGAGTCGGGCAGCGCGATCGGGTAGTCACCGGTGAAGCAGGCTGTGCACAGCCGCTCGCGGGGTTGCCCCGACGCCTCGATCATCGCGTCCTCGTGGAGGTAGCCCAGGCTGTCGGCACCGATGCTGGCGCGGATCTCCTCGACCTTGAGGCCGGTGGCGACCAGCTCGGCCCTGGTGGCGAAGTCGATGCCGTAGAAGCAGGGCCACTTCACCGGCGGGCTGGAGATGCGAATGTGGATCTCGGCCGCCCCGGCCTCACGCAACATCCGGATCTGGGCGCGCTGGGTGTTGCCACGCACGATCGAGTCGTCGACGACCACCAGGCGCTTGCCGCGGATGACGGACTCGAGCGCGTTGAGCTTCAGCCGGATGCCGAGCTGGCGCAGCGTCTGGCTGGGCTGGATGAAAGTTCGCCCGACGTAGGAGTTCTTGACGAAGCCCTGACCGTACGGGATGCCGCTGGCCCTGGCGTAGCCGATCGCCGCCGGCGTGCCCGACTCTGGCACCGGGATGACCAGGTCGGCATCAACCGGGTACTCCAGGGCCAGACGCCGACCCATCTCGACCCGGGCCTCGTGCACCGACCGGCCGGCGATGGTCGCGTCGGGGCGGGCCAGGTAGACGTACTCGAAGACGCAGCCCTTGGGGTCGGCATCAGCAAAGTGGTGAGAACGCAGACCGTCCTCGTCGATGGCGATGAGCTCACCAGGCTGAACCTCGCGGATCACGCTGGCACCAACCGTGGCGAGCGCCGCAGACTCACTGGCCACAACCCAGCCGCGTTCCAGGCGGCCCAGGACCAGGGGGCGGATGCCATGACGGTCGCGGGCGGCATACAGCGTCTGCTCGTCCATGAAGACGAAGCTGAAGGCGCCCTTGAGCTTGGGCAGCACATCCAGGGCCGTGGCCTCGAGGCTGAGGTCGGGATCGCTGGACAGCAGTGCGGTGACCAGCGCGGTGTCGGTGGTGTTGCCCCGGTGCAGCTCGCCGCCGAGCTCGGCGGCGAAGGCGTCGCCGTGGCGCTCCAGCAGCAGGTCACGCAGCTCGCCCGAGTTGATGAGGTTTCCGTTGTGGGCCAGTGCGACGGTCGAGTCCTCGGTGCCGCCGAGGGTGGGCTGTGCGTTCTCCCAGGTGCTGCCGCCGGTCGTGGAGTATCGGCAGTGGCCGATGGCCAGATGGCCCTTGAGCGAGCCCAGGCTGGCCTCGTCGAAGACCTGTGAGACCAGGCCCATGTCCTTGTAGACCAGCAGCCGATGACCATCACTGGTCGCGATGCCTGCCGACTCCTGGCCGCGGTGCTGCAAAGAATAGAGACCGAAGTAGGTCAGCTTGGCGACATCCTCGCCAGGGGCCCAGACTCCGAAGACGCCACAGGCGTCCTGGGGAGCTTTCTCGCCGGGAAGAAGATCGTGGGTCAGTCGCCCATCGCCGCGTGCCACGTGTCACAGTCTCCCACAGCCCGGAACGCCGTCGGGCCGCTTCAGCCCCAGCCCGCCCACTTCAGCGCAAACCCGCCCGTTTCAGCGCTAGCCCGCCCGAAGTACCAGCCCGGCAGAAGTGCTAGCCCGGCCGGGAGGTCTTACGGTCGTTTGTCGAGCAGGACGGCGATGACGCCCCCGACCAGCATGCCGAGCCCGGCAAAGATCAACCCAAGGAAGCCCAGCGCGGCGGATGCGTCGTAGCGGGTATCGACAGGGCCGACCACGCTCGCGAAGAACCCCATGAGAAGTCCTGCAAGACCGCCGGTGAGCACGAACGCGGAGAACTTGGGCGTCCTGCGTACCTGGCGCGGCTGTCGCCCGGCGGGTTGCTGACTCACCCCCCCAACTTATCCGCAAACCTAGGGACGGTGCGGCCGTGACCCGACAAACCTAGGGACGATGCAGGTCCCGACCCGGCCAACCTAGGGACGGTGCGGCCGTGATCGTCGTCAGTTTCGTCAGACGAGAATCCCTAGCGTGATCCCGGTCGACGAGCTCGTTTATGCGCGGTCCAGGGGTCAGCGGAGGTGGGGGATGGCCTCGGAGGCGACGGACTCCAACACACTGACGTCACCGGCATACGGACCATCGGGTCGCGGCCAGTGGGTGATCACATCGGTGAAGCCCAGCTCATCCGCGCGGCCCACCATCTCCTCGAACGCCCCCACACTCTCGAGGGCGAACTGCGGCGACGAGTCGAGGTTGAGGTGCCGTTCCAAAGTGGCGGAGTCACGCCCCGCTGCTGCCAGAGCCTCGTCCAGCCGTCCGCCCAGCCGCGTCAGAGCGGCCCACCAGTCGTCCAGCGCCTCGACCTTGGGGCCGGTGGTGACCCATCCGGCGCCATACTCGACAGCAAGGCGCAGCGAGCGAGGACCGTTGGCAGCCATGACGAACGGGATCCTCGGGCGCTGAACCGGGCCCGGCCGGGTACGGGCGTCGACAGCCGAGAAGTGCGTGCCCAGATGAGAGACATGGTCCTGGGTGAGCAGCCGGTCGAGCAGCCCGGTGAACTCGGAGAGGCGGTCGAATCGCTCCTTGGGCGTCAGCGGCTCACCGCCGAGGATGGCGTTGTCGATGTCGCCTCCGGCGCCGATTCCGCAGACCAGCCGGCCGCCCGAGATGTCGTCGAGCGCCAGCAGATCACGCATGAACGTGACCGGGTGCCGGTAGTTCGGCGACGTGACGAAGGTGCCCAGCCGGATCGTCGAGGTGACCATCGCAGCCGCCGTGAGCGTGGGAATAGTGCCGAACCACGGCGAGTCCGGCAGCCCGCCCCAGACAAGGTGGTCGTAGGTCCACGCATGGTCGAAGCCGAGCTCCTCAGCCCGACGCCACATCGGGGCCGCGTCGGACCAGCGGTGCTCGGGCAGAATCGTCAGGCCAAATCGCATAGTTCGAGGCTAGCCGGGGACAATCGGCAACAACCCGGCCAGGGTAGCCCGTTGGCCACTCGCGTGCACCGTGCCGCCCGCCAGCGCTGTGGCCCAATCCGAATGTCCGGTAACAAGATCCAGCCAGGTCCGGGCATCCATCTCGATCACGTTCGGAGGGGTGCCACGGGTGTGCCGCGGTCCCTCCACGCACTGCACCGCGCCGTATGGCGGGACGCGGACTTCCAGCGTCCGACCCGGCGCGCGCGCAGCCAGCTCCTCAAGGGTGAACCGGACTGCCATGGCCACCGTCGCCTTCGGCGCCGAGGACGAGTCCACCCGCCATACCGCAAGAGCCTGCAAGCCCTCGGCTGGCGGGATCCGGCGACGGGGTGGCATGGGGTCCATGGTCGCATCCCTGTCTGTTGTGGCATCCGGTCCCTCTCGTTCGATCTAGGGTTGGGTCAATGAAGGCAACGACGATCTACGCACCCCGCGACGTCCGGCTCGAGGACCAGCCAGACCCCGTCATCAAGCAGACCACCGACGCGATCGTGAAAGTCGTGGCCTCCTGTGTCTGCGGCTCGGACCTCTGGTACTACCGCGGTGACACCCCGATCAAGGATCCCTTCCGGATCGGCCACGAGTTCGTCGGCATCGTCGAAGAGGTCGGCTCAGACGTCCGGTCGCTGCGCAGGGGCGACTTCGTCATCGCACCGTTCATGTACTCAGACAACACCTGCCCGCACTGCCGGGTCGGGATCCAGTCAGCGTGTTCGGCGGGTGGTTTCTGGGGCGGACCGGACCGCAACGGTCTGATGGCCGACGGAGGCCAGGGCGAGTACGTCCGCGTCCCCCTGGCCGACGGCACCCTCGTCGCAACACGCGAAATCCCTGATGCCGCAATGGTTCCGTCATTGCTTGCCCTTTCCGACGTGATGGGCACCGGCTGGCACGCAGCCATGGCGGCCGGCGTCCAGGAGGGCGACACGGTTGTTGTGGTGGGCGACGGGGCAGTGGGCCTGTCGGGCATTCTTGCCGCCGCACGGATGGGCGCCGAACGAGTGATCGCCATGTCCCGGCACGAGGAACGTCAACGGATCGCCCGGGCGTTCGGCGCCACCGATGTCATCGCCGAGCGCGGTGAGGCGGGCGAGGCAGCCGTTCTCGAGCTCACCGGAGGTGTCGGCGCCGAGGCGGTGCTCGAGTGTGTGGGCACCAGCCAGTCGATGACCACCGCCATCACCATTGCCCGCCCGGGCGCCACCGTCGGCTATGTCGGGGTGCCGCACGGGGTCGAGCTTCCGGTGCGCTCGATGTTCTCCCGCAACGTCGGGGTCGCGGGCGGCATAGCGCCGGTGCGGCAGTATCTGCCGGCCCTGCGCGACGACGTGCTGTCAGGGACGATCAACCCGGGCCTGGTCTTCGACCTGGATCTGCCTCTGGACAAGGTGGCCGAGGGGTACGCGGCGATGGATGAGCGCCGCGCCATCAAGACGATGCTGCGCCCCTGAGCCAGGCCGCCATCGAGATCCCGGTCGAGATCAACCGCCCTCGACGACCTGTTTCAGCCCGCCGAGCATCATCTCCCAGTTGCCCTTCGCGTGCTCGGCCTCCGCCTCGCTCCCGTTCCTGTCCTGGCTCAGCGAGAGGTGGGTCATCCCCCCGTTCTTCGTCAGCTCGTACACCAGCGTGTGGTAGTTCTCGGGCACGTCCGGTTGTCCGCTCAAGGGGCTGAAGTGAGTGACCTTCAGACGCCGTTCCGGCTCGATCTCCACGATCTCGCCTTTGTCCTCGTACGTCTTACCCTCGTACTCGCCCCTCCACACGATCGGGCTGCCTGGCTGCCAGTCAGTCACCACCTCCGAGCCGAACATGTACCTCTTGATCAGCTTCGGATCGGTCAGGGCAGCCCACACCTGCGCGGGTGAGGCGTTGATCTCGGTTTCTGCCGTGGCGACAAAGCCGGCCATGGTGTCTCTCCTCGCGGGGTTGGCTAGTCACGGGCAGAAGTATCGCAGGATCCGCTTAGGCTGATGGGCGTGTCAGAGGAGGCTGCCGGACGGATCGAGCTCGTGCCCGATGACGACGGCCGGGGCGGCGTCACCGTGATGATGGACGGCAGCCCTCAGTCCCACGTCAACCTCGCCGATCCGGGCTTCCTCGGTTTCGAGTACATCGCCCACTTCGCTGCCGTCATCGACACGCTGCCGGCCGGTCCGCTCGGGATCACCCACATCGGCGGTGCCGGGCTGACGCTGGCGCGCTACGTCAACGCCGAGCGGCCGGGGTCTCCGCAGATCGTCCTCGAGCCGAACGTCGAGCTCACCGAGCTGGTACGCCGCGAGCTGCCGTTGCCGCGCCAGCACCGGATCCGGGTGCGCCCGGTGGACGGCCTCGCCGGGGTAGCTCAGCTCGCCGACGCGAGCGCCGACGTGGTGATACTCGACGCGTATGCCGATGGCCGCGTCCCTGCGGAGCTCACCACCGTGGAGTTCCTCGCCGACGTATCCAGGGTGCTCCGCGCGAACGGGACGATGCTGCTCAACATCGCCGACGAGCCCAACATGGCCTACCTGCGGCGGGTGTATGCCGGTCTGGTCACCGTCTTCGGCCAGGTCGCCCTGATCGGCACCCACGAGATACTCAAGGGCAAGCGTTTCGGCAACACCGTGGCCGTCGCCGCCCGCAGCCCACTGGACATCGGGGCTCTGCGCCGGCAGGTCGCCAAGATGCCCTTCCCGACGGGGCTGCGCGACGGAGTACAGCTGGCCAGGCAGTTCGCCGGATCGGCAGCGTTCACGACGGCGGACAGCGCGCAGTCACCGCCACCCCCGCCGGTCAAGGGATGGCGCGTGCGCTAACTCACGAGAAGCCGGCGGGATGAGCCGCGAGACGATCTGCTCGCCTGGCTTCTGAGACTCGCCCGGCTTCTGAGACTCGCCCGGCTTCTGAGACTCGCCCGGCTTCTGAGACTCGCTCAGCTTCTGAGAAAGGGAACT
>DASRUA010000392.1:0-2000 GCA_035655615.1 Dermatophilaceae bacterium | reverse complement strand
CTGACGATGACCCGCAAGCCATTGGCCAGCGTACGTTCGGCGATCTTGTAGTCGAGCGGCATGCGCCCAGACTAGGGGACGACGTGCGCCGCGACGATAGGCACCGCGACGAGATGCGCCAACGGCTCAGCGACGCCGTGCAGACTTGAAGCCATGTCCCGCACGGCTCAGGACCGGGGATCTTGCCCAGGCCGCGGTGACAGCGTGGGAGAGAACTGCTCGCCGAGCTGATCGAGCGCCTGACGTGCAAAGATCTGCTGCTGGGTGACCGTCCGCTCGGAACGCCCGCGCCCCACGAAGCTCACCGCCCAGTGCAGCAGCGTGGTGAGCCGGTTCTTGAACCCGATCAGATAGACGAGGTGGACGGCCAGCCAGATCAGCCAGGCGGCGAACCCGCTGAGCCGGAACCGGCCGACGCTGGCAACCGCGCTGAAGCGCGAGATCGTCGCCATACTGCCCTTGTCGTGGTATTTGAAGGCCTGACCATCTGGCTTTCCTGCCAGTCGGGCACGTATCTGATGCCCGGCGTGGCGACCGCCCTGGACATGACCTTGGCCCCAAGCTGGACCTCCACCCCGATCCGGTCCAGCCTGGCCAGGGCTTTGGCGCCCAGACGGTCGCCGAAGGAGCCCAGCACCGAGGGCGCCGCATCCAGCAGGATGATCCTGGCCCGGCGAGGGTCGATGTGACGGAACTCGTGGCGAAGCGTGCGGTGCGCCAGCTCGGCGATCTGCCCCGCCATCTCCACCCCGGTCGGGCCTGCGCCGACGACGACAAAAGTCATCAGCCGGGCGCGCTGCTCCTCGTCCTCGACCAGCTCGGCCATCTCGAAGCTGCCGAAGATGCGCCCGCGCAGCTCAAGTGCGTCGTCGATGCTCTTCATCCCCGGCGCGAAACGCGCGAACTGGTCGTTGCCGAAATACGACTGGCCGGACCCGGCAGCGACGACGAGCGAGTCGTATGCGGTGATCCTGGTCTGGTCCAGCACCGTGGAGGTGACGGTGTGGTTGGTGAGGTCGATGTCGGTGACCTCACCGAGCAGGACTCTTGCGTTGGCCTGGCGCCCAAGGATCTCGCGGGTCGAGGGTGCGATCTCCCCTTCGGACAGGATGCCCGTCGCGACCTGGTACAGCAGCGGCTGGAACAGGTGATGGGTGGTCTTGGCGATGAGCGTGATGTCGACGTCGGCACCCTTGAGCGCCTGGACGGTGAACAACCCGCCGAAGCCGGAGCCGATCACCACCACCTGGTGTCGGTGGTGTCGGTGGTGTCGATGGCCCGCGTCCCCAAGCGCTCCCGCGCCATGCCCATCCTGTGTGGTCTGGTCCACGGCTCCACGCTACTAAAGAAGTGTCACCTGAGACGCGGCGCCGGAAGCCACACCCTCAAATGCGTGCCAGCACCCAGGCCAGAACAGCCAGAGCCACGGCATTGACCCCCAGGACCAGCCAGATCACCAGGATGATGCTCTGGTCGTAGGCCACCCCGAAGACCACGCCCGCCAGGAGCAGGCCGAGGCCGCGGGCCAGGGCCAGCCAGCCGAACGCGATGGATCGTCCGGTCGGCTCGACAAGCTCAGTGACCACGGCCTTCACGGTCGAGTCCAGAACGCCGTTGACGACTCCCCAGATCGCCACTCCAAGCCAGACCAGGCCGGCGATGTCAGTGAAAGCGATGGCGCTCACCCCTGCGGCGACCGGCACCGCGAGCAGGACCGTGGGCCCGCGCCGGTCGTAGAGCCTGCCCATCACCAGACCGCTCAGGCCGTCAACAGCCATGGCGAGCGCAAAGAGCAAGGGCACCTGCGCAGGCGTCAGCAAGCCCTGGGTCTGGGCGTGGTACGCCAGCAGGGGGAACGAGGCAATACCCAATGACAGCAGGCCTACTGCGCCGATGTACTGCCAGACCAGTGGCGGCAGACCGGCCAGACGGGTCCCGGCCTTCCCGTCGCCGTGGTCGGGCGAGGTCTTCTGAGGAGCGCCTGACTGAGGAACGTGCGA
>DASRUA010000391.1:0-2902 GCA_035655615.1 Dermatophilaceae bacterium | reverse complement strand
CGACTGGGTGCCGCCCAGGACCGCGCCCAGGCCCTGCAGGGCGACCCGCACCATGTTGACCTCGGGCTGCTGTGCGGTCAACTGAACCCCGGCGGTCTGGGTGTGGAAGCGCAGCATCATCGACTTGGGGTTCTTGGCGCCGAACTCGTCCTTCATGATATGCGCCCAGATCCGGCGGGCCGCGCGGAACTTGGCGACCTCCTCCAGCAGGGTCGTTCGGGCCACGAAGAAGAAGGAGAGCCGCGGGGCGAAGTCGTCGATGTCCAGGCCGGCGGCCAGGGCGGTGCGCACGTACTCCTTGGCGTTTGCCAGCGTGAACGCGATCTCCTGCGCAGGAGTGGCACCGGCCTCGGCCATGTGGTACCCGGAGATGGAGATCGTGTTCCAGCGAGGCAGCTCTGTGTGGCAGTAGGAGAAGATGTCGCTGATCAGGCGCAGCGACTGCTTCGGAGGGTAGATGTAGGTACCGCGGGCGATGTACTCCTTGAGCACGTCGTTCTGGATGGTGCCGGTCAGCGCCGTGCCGGCGATGCCCTCCTTCTCCGCGGCCAGCTGGTACATCAGCAGCAGCGTGGCGGCCGGGGCGTTGATCGTCATCGACGTACTGACCTTGTCCAGCGGCAGCCCGCTGAACAAGGTGCGCATGTCATCCAGGGAGTCGATCGCGACGCCGACCTTGCCGACCTCGCCACTGGCGATCGACTCGTCGGAGTCATAGCCCATCTGGGTGGGCAGGTCGAAGGCTACGGACAGACCACCGGTCCCGGCCTTGACCAGCTGGAGGTAGCGCTCATTAGACTCTTTGGCGTTACCGAACCCGGCGTACTGGCGCATCGTCCACGGTCTGCCCGTGTACATCGTCGGGTAAACCCCACGGGTGAAAGGGAACTGCCCGGGCGACCCGAGACGCTCTGGGGCGTCGAAGCCGTCGAGCGCCGACTCGTCGTAGACCTGGGCGATCGGTAGGTCGGACTCACTGAGCGCAACGGGGGTTTCAGCCATGACTACGAGCGTAGTGAACCCACAAGACCGAGGGTGCCGAGGGGGTCGTACACTCGGCCGCGGCCTCCGTCAGCAAGCAGGACGCGACAACCCCACCTTGCCCGCGAAGACGACTGACCGGCGCCGGCTGGCGCACCTCGTCATCCGATCCGTCAGGTCAGTTCGGTGCGCCCGGTGGCCTTGAGCAGGTCGACGAGGGCCTTGACGTCCTGGGCTCGCTCACGGGTGGTGACCAGCACGGCGTCCGGGGTATCGACCACCACGACGTCACCCAGACCGAGCACGGCCACTGTCCTGCCAGAGCCGGGGACGATCACCCCGGTCGTGTCCTTGGCCAGCACCAGATCAACCTCCCCCAGGATCTTCAGCCCCGCAGCTCCGCCGACCTCTGGCAACAGCGAGCCCACAGAGGCGAAGTCGCCCACGTCATCCCAGCTGAAACCCCCCGGCACCACGGCGACGCGGCCGACCGCTGCGGCAGGTTCGGCCACAGCGTGGTCGATGGCCATGCTGGTCAGCCCCGGCCACAGCTCGGCAATGCGGGCCGGCTCGGCCGCGATGTCACGCAGCCCGGCCGCCAGCGTTGGATGGAAGTCGGCCAGCAGATCGAGCAGGACCGTGGCCCTGACAACAAACATCCCAGCGTTCCAGTGGTATTCGCCAGTCTCCAGGAACCCCCGCGCAGTCGCCGCGTCAGGCTTCTCCACGAAGGACCGGACCTGCAGACCATGCGGAGCACCCGCGATCGTCAGGGGGTCGCCCACGCGAATGTAGCCGAAACCGGTCGCCGGAAAGGTCGGTTCGATGCCGATGGTGACGACGTAGCCGGCCCGCGCGACCGCGACCGCCTCGCGTACGCAGTCGGCGAACACCTCCGGCTCGCCGATGACGTGGTCCGCGGCGAAGGAGCCGATGACAGCGTCGGCGTCACGGCGTTCGAGTATCGCCGCGGCAAGCCCGATCGCTGCCATGGACCCCTGCGGCGAGGGCTCCGCCACGAGGTTGGCCGGCGGCAGCCCGGGCAGCTGCAGTCGCACGGCCGCCTCGTGCAGGACCCCTGTCACCACCATGATGTGGTCGCCGCACAGGGGCTGGAGTCGCTCCCAGGTCGCCTGCAGCAGCGAGCTTCCGGCACCCGTCATATCGTGAAGGAACTTCGGCGACGACGACCGCGACAGGGGCCAGAGCCGCGTCCCCGCACCTCCGGCAGGGATGACTGCCCAGAGCCCGTCGGCATCGCGCGCGATGGATGTCTCTGTGCGCGCGATCTGTGTCTCGGCGTCCGCGCTCCGTGTCGTGCCCGGGATCTGTGTCATGTGGCCGCGATCTGTGTCACGGTTCCAGCGCCTTCAACCATGGCGAAGACGGTACAGGCGGCGACGGCGGGGCACCGCAGCACCATCACAAGTGGACGATTTCGATCGACTAGGATCGTCCCTGCAGATGACCTCACTCCGGTATGCCGTTCGCGCCCTCGCGCTGAGCCTCACGCTCGCCGCTGCGGGCGTATTTTGCGTGGCGGGACCAACCCCGGCCTCCGCCAGCACCACCGACCCCATGGGTGGCCACCAGCTCGCCGCCGCCGGGGTCATCGTGAACCTTGCGCCAGGGGTTCCAGCCCCACCCGCCATGCCCGGCGCGTCCTTCCTGCTCGCAGACATGGACACGGGTCAGATCCTGGTCGCCAAAGCTCCGCACGCAACCCACCTGCCGGCCAGCACTCTCAAGACACTCACCGCCCTGACCCTGATCCCGCTCATGGACGCGAACACGAAGATCCTGGTGAAACCGGAGGACGTGAGCGCCGACGGAACCCACGTCGGCATCCTGGCCGGCACGTCATACAGCGTCGGAACGCTCCTGCAGGGGATGTTGATCACCTCGGGCAACGATGCCGCGT
>DASRUA010000390.1:0-2479 GCA_035655615.1 Dermatophilaceae bacterium | reverse complement strand
GCCGGGAATGGTCTGCGGCATCGGAAACTTCGGGATTCGGCATCCATCAGCAGGCATTACGACGTATCGAACGACTTCTACGCTCACGTCCTCGGGCCGTCGATGACCTATACCTGTGCGGTGTTCGAGACCACTGGGACGACATTGACACAGGCTCAGGAAATCAAACACGCGTTGGTGTTCGACAAGCTCGGGTTGCAGCCAGGCCAGCGTCTGCTCGATGTCGGGTGCGGGTGGGGGTCGATGGCCCTGTACGCGGCCCGACGAGGAGTACGAGTGATCGGCGTCACGCTGTCCCGCGAACAGGCGGCCTGGGCGCAGCAGATGATCGCCCAGCAGGGGCTGCGTGACCTTGCCGAGATCCGATACCAGGACTTCCGCAACGTCGCCGACAGTCAGTTCGACGCAGTCAGCTCGATCGGGTTGACCGAACACATCGGAGTCCGGAACTACCCGTCCTACTTCGCCTTTCTGCGCAGCAAGCTCCGCCCCGGAGGGCGGTTGCTGAACCACTGCATCACCCGGCCCGTGAACTCCGGCCCGGTCAAAGCGGGGGCTTTCATCGATCGATACGTGTTCCCGGACGGCGAACTCACTGGATCGGGCCGGATCATCGCCGCCATGCAGGACAACGGCCTGGACGTCCGTCATTCCGAGAACCTTCGTGAGCACTACGCCCTGACCCTGCGCGAATGGAACGCGAACCTTCGCGAGCACTGGAGCGACTGCGTCGGCGAGGTCGGAGTCGGCACCGCGCGGGTGTGGGGGTTGTACATGGCCGCATCCAGGCTGGCCTTCGAACGCAACGCCGTTCAACTGCACCAGGTATTGGCAGTCAGACCGACCGACAACGGAGATGCCGCCGTTCCACCAAGGCCGTGGTGGCACGGCTGAAGCAGCATCCACTGGCAGAACCGTCACAACCCCGAGGATCACGGGACGGCCGCGACCAGCGCCAAGCACAACACGGTGCGTCGGCGCGACGACCCCGAAATGAAATTCGAGTGAGAATCACCGACAAGAATGACGACCAGACCTCGTTCCGCGAGCGGCACGACCCCTTTGTAGCCCTGATGGGGTGACGCGTTGGGCCGCAGCCACCATTAGAATCGGACCAGAACACTTGAACCCGAAGGGGTTTAGGCTAATGGATCCCGCGAGCAACGCCGCCTCGGCCACCGCCGCGGACTGGTCTCACCTCGCGTCCACTCGCGGCCTGTCTGGCAGCAAACACTGCTGAGGACCGGCGCATGTCACCGTTGTGGTGCAACCGGTCTCCATTGAGCGGGCATCCCTCATTCATCCGAAGGAGGGGATGCCGCCCGGATTGACTCCGGCCTACGGTTGGCTCAAGCACTGAATCGTTCTCGGGACTGACGTGTCCGCCATCCCTGGTGTCTGGACCAGGACGTCGAGGGCAGGAAGGGAGAGTGCCGCGACATCGCTGACCACCTGAGACGTTTGCGAAGAAGGGTCCGCGCCGGCGCTGTGCGGCGGGGTCGCGGCGTTTCTTGGGAAGTACCGCGCAGATCCTCGCGTCTTCCGGCTTACGTGGGTCCATTTGATCCGTGTCGCTGCGCGAGTTGACGAGCTTGCTTCTCAATGCTTCCAGCGGGATTCGCTGAAGAGAGAGGTTTTCATGGAGAAGCACAAGATCGTCATCGAGAGCTACCTTTTCGGGTATCCGCTGGTGACCATGGACATGACCCGCCGACAAGAGACGAATGTGGCCGTACCCGATGATGCACACGCACCCATGGGGCAACTGGTCAAGTTGCGGGCCTACCCAGCTGTGGACAATCACGGGGCAGCCGCACCCAACGCGGACACCCTCTACACCATGGCGTGGCTCGATGTCTCGACCGAGCCGTGGGTTTTCAGCATCCCCGACATGGGGGACCGTTTTTACATCATGCCCATGCTCAGCGGCTACAACGAGGTCTTCCATGTGGCCGGCTCCCGGGCCACCGGCAGCAAGGCCCAGGAATACGTCATCACCGGACCGGAATGGTCGGGTACCGTGCCGGCCGGCGTGACACCTGTCACCTCGCCGACCGCGTTGGTGTGGATCCTGGGGCGGGTGTACTGCTCCGGCACACCGGATGACTACACCGCAGTGCACGCCTTGCAGGACGGATTCTCGTGTGTTCCGCTCGGCGCCTACGGCAAGCCTTACACGGCGCCGCCGGGCGTGGTCGACGAGACGTTCGACGCCGAGAAGGCGATCCGCAAACAGGTGAATGACCTGCCGCTGGTCGATTTCTTCAGCTATCTCGCCGAACTGTTGAAGACCAATCCGCCGAAGCCCGAGGACGCACCGATCGTTTCGCGGATGGCGGAGATAGGAATTGTCCCCGGAGAGGATTTCGACCACAGCAAGCTTCCGTTGCTGGGTCATCGGCTCGATCCGAAGCTGGCGCTGCTGGAACTGGTCCACGCCATGAAGTCCAAGACACCGGTCAACGGCTGGCTCTACTGG
>DASRUA010000389.1:0-9772 GCA_035655615.1 Dermatophilaceae bacterium | reverse complement strand
GGCGGGCGTCGAAGACGAGACGGACCGGGTCGCCGCGTCCGCCGATGCCCAGCGGATGGATCTCCAGGGTCGGCTTGCCGACGGCGATCGAAGGGCATACCTCAAGCATGTGGGCGCCCAGGATCCGCTCATGGCCCGGGGCCAGGTGGTACGTGTAGTCCTCCATGAACGAGGTACCCCCGGGTAGCCCGGCGGCCATCACCTTCAGCGTGCGGAGCATGACCGACGTCTTCCAGTCGCCCTCGGCGCCGAAGCCGTACCCGTCGGCCATCAGGCGCTGTACCGCCAGGCCGGGCAGCTGCCGGAGTCCGCCCAGATCCTCGAAGTTCGTGGTGAACGCGGTGAATCCGCCAGCAGCCAGAAAAGTTCTGAGGCCAAGCTCGATGCGGGCGCCATACCGTAGTGACTCGTGCCGGTCGCCGCCGGATCGCAGCTCGGCTGACACGGCATAGAGGGCCTCGTACTGCGCGACCAGGGAGTCGATGCCCGCGTCGGGGACGGCGTCCACGGACTCGACCAGGTCGTTGACCCCAAAGGTGTTGACGGAGACACCGAACCGCAGCTCGGCCTCGATCTTGTCGCCCTCAGTCACTGCGACATTGCGCATGTTGTCGCCGAACCTGGCCAGCTTCATCGCTCGCAGGGCCGTCGTTGCGGCGGCTGCGCGACCCCAGGTCCCGACTCGCTCGGTGACGGTCGGGTCGCTCACGTGACCGGTGACCGTCTTGCGGACCACGCCGATGCGGGTCTGGACGTAGCCGAACTCCCGGTCCCCGTGCGCAGCCTGGTTGAGGTTCATGAAGTCCATGTCGATCTCGCCCCAGGGCAGGTCGACGTTGGCCTGGGTGTGCAGGTGCAGCAACGGCTTTCGCAGCGCGTCGAGTCCCGAGATCCACATCTTGGCCGGCGAGAAGGTGTGCATCCAGGCGATGATGCCGATGCAGCCGTCGTCGGCGTTGGCTTCCAGGGCAAGGCGCCTGATGGCGTCGGCGTCGGTGAGCACCGGCTTCCAGATGACCCGGGACGCGACCGCATCGGCCGCGTCGAGCTGCTCGGCGATGTCGCGAGAGTGCTCCTCGACCTGTTTGATGACGTCCTCGCCATACAGTCCCTGACTGCCGGTGACGAACCAGATCTCTGCAACATCCAGTGCCGGGCCGACGGTCATGAGGTGGCTCCTTGGGTCTGTCCGTAGACGTTCTGGTATCGGGCGTGAAGGCTGTCGATGTCCTGTGGCGCAATGGCGTTCGGTGTGCCGGACTGGTTGGCGATGTGGACGGTCCGCGCGACGTCCTCGACCATCACGGCCGCCTTGACCGCAGCCTGCGCGTCCTTGCCGATGGCGAACGGGCCGTGGCCGGCCATCAGTACTGCGGGGGAACGGCTGTCCCTGAGGGTGTCCACGATGCCGCGCCCGATCGAGTCGTCGCCGATGAGCGCGAACGGCCCGATCGGCACGTCCCCGCCGAACTCGTCGGCCATCATGGTCAGCACGCAGGGAATCGGCTCTCCGAGTGCGGCCCAGGCCGTGGCGTAGGTCGAGTGGGTGTGGACGACACCGCCGACGTCGGGCAGGTGCCGGTAGACGTAGGCGTGCGCGGCGGTGTCCGAGGAGGGTGCGTGGTCGCCCTCGACCAGCGCGCCGAAGAGGTCTGTGACGACCATGTTGGCCGCGGTCAGCTCGTCGTAGGGGACCCCTGAGGGCTTGATCACCATGAGGTCGTGGCCGGGCACCCGCGCCGAGACGTTTCCGGCGGTCCAGACTACGAGGCCGTATCGGGTGAGCTCCCGATGTAGGTCGGCGACGCTCTGGCGCAGCTCGTCGACAGCCTTTCGCGCGTGTGTAGGAACACCGGTCGGGGAGGCGGATGTCATGTCTGCTTCACTCTGCGGCACCGAGGGCGATCTTGTGGCCAGTTCGCGTTTACGTGCTTTCAACCGGTGCATGACTTCTGTCGACCCGCGGCCGAAGTAGTCGTGCAGCTCGGTGTAGTCGGCGAAGAGCTCTTCGTAGGCCTTCACGTTCTCGGCGACGGGCTGGTAGACGCCCTTGTCGGACCGGCCCATGATCAGGGCCGCAGCGTGGACGTCGGGGTAGGCACCGGCCGCGACGGCGGCGTGGATCGCCGAGCCCAGAGCCGGGCCCTGGGCTGACGCGATGGTGGACAGCGGCAGGTTGGTGACGTCCGCGCAGATCTGCATCAGGAGGGTGTTCTTGAGCAGCCCTCCGGCGACGACGAGCTCGGTCACCGGGACGCCCGAGCTGTTGAAGGCGTCGATGATGGTGCGGGTCCCGAAGGCCGTTGCCTCCAGCAGAGCCCGGTAGGTGTCCTCGGCGCGGGTTGCCAGCGTCTGGCCCACGACGAGGCCGGACAGCTCGTGGTCCACCAGGACAGAACGGTTGCCGCTGTGCCAGTCGAGCGCGATGAGACCGTGCTCGCCGATGGCCTGCCGGCGGGACAGCTCGGTGAGCAGCTCATGGACGGAGACTCCCGCGGCGGCTGCCTTCTCGTGGTACTCCGGTGGGACCCCGTGGTTGACGAACCAGCCGAAGATGTCCCCGACCCCGCTCTGACCGGCTTCGTACCCCCACTGGCCGGCAACGATCCCACCGTCGACGACGCCGCACATCCCTGGCACCTGGCGAAGGTCAGCGCCGTTCATGACGTGGCAGGTCGAGGTCCCCATGATGGCCACCATCTGGCCCGGCTCAACGGCCTGTGCCGCTGGTGCGGTCACGTGGGCATCGACGTTGCCGACGGCGACGGCAATGCCCACGGGCAGACCGGTCCAGGCTGCGGCGCGGGCCGACAGCGAGCCGGCACGGTCACCGAGCTGGCCGATGGTCTGCTCGAGCTTTCCGCTGACAAAAGAGCCGAAGCCCGGGTTGAGCGCGGTCAGGAAGGCCTCGTCCGGGTATGCGCCTTCCTGGTACATGCCCTTGTAGCCGGCCGTGCACGCGTTGCGGACGTAGGTGCCGGTCAGCTGCCACACGATCCAGTCCGCCGCCTCGACGAAGTGGTCCATCGCGGCATACAGCTCGGGGGCCTCCTCGAGCATCTGCAGGCCCTTGGCGAACTCCCACTCCGAGGAGATGAGGCCGCCGTACCGCGCCAGCCATGTCTCGCCTCGCCCGCGGGCGAGGTCGTTGATCCGGTCGGCCTGTGGCTGGGCGGCGTGGTGGCGCCACAGCTTGACGAAGGCGTGGGGGTTGGTGGAGAACTCGGGCACCTCGCAGAGCGGGGTGCCGTCGGCCAGCGTCGCGACCATGGTGCAGGCGGTGAAGTCGGTGCCGATCCCGATGACGTCAGCGGGGTCGACCCCGGATGCACGCAGCGCCTCAGGCACGGCAACCTGCAGCACAGCGACGTAGTCGGCGGGCACCTGCAGGGCCCACTCCGGGGGCAGAGGCTGCCCTGTCGGCAGCGCACTGTCGAGCACGGCATGTGGATAGTGGTGGACCGCGCTACCCAGCTCCTGACCGTCACTGACCCTGACGACGACGGCTCGACCTGACAGGGTGCCGTAGTCGACGCCGATGACGACGGCGTCCGGGCTGACCTGCGATGGGGACGTCACGCGCGGCCGTCGCGGTGCCTGGCGGTGAGGCTCGGCACGGGTGCCTGCGTGGAAATCATGGGCAATTGTTAGCGCTAACATCACGGTTTGTCAAACGGTCGCTTTGACCCGGCATTCTTGTCGGATCGTCAGCTTGCGGGAGCAGCCGTGGACGACCGGATGATGAGCAGCGGCTCGACCAGCGGCTCCGAGGCGTCGAGCTCACCGGCCAGCCTGCGTAGCACCAGACCCATGATGCGCTGACCGAGCTCGGCGAAGTCCTGGCGAACGGTGGTCAGTGGTGGTGTGAAGTAGCCCGACTCGGGCACGTCGTCGAAGCCCACGACGCTCACGTCCCCGGGAACGCGCAGCCCTGCCTCGTGAAGGGCGCGCAACAGCCCCAGCGCCATCTGGTCATTCGCCGCGAAGATCGCCGTGGCTGTGAATGCCTCGGCCAGCATCGCCCTGGTGGCCTGATAACCGCTGCGGGAAGTCCAGTCTCCCTCGACCATGAGCGCCGGGACGGGAGCGCGGCGTTCCTCCAGCGCCATCCGCCAGCCATCGCGCCGGGCCGCCACCTCCAGCCAGTCGGCAGGCCCGGGGAGATGCACCACGCTCTGGTGACCAAGGTCGAGCAGGTGGTTGGTGGCCAGGCGGGCACCCGCGATCTGGTCGACACCGGCGGTCAACGGCGTGGCCGACAGATCGCCCTCGACCAGAAGGAGCGGCACCTCGATGTCCAGCGACTGCGCGAGGGCGAGGGCTGCCTGGTGGGCGACGATTATCACCACCGCCTCCACCGCCTGGTCCAGAACCCGGTCGACGGCATGCCGTAGTGCGGTCGCCGAGATCTCGGGGAGCCCCTCGAGAGACAAGCTGTATCCCGCTGCGCGAGATGCGGATTCGAGCCCGAGCATGATGCTTGCCGGGCCGAAGTGGTTCATGTCAGCAGTGATCACCCCGATGCTCCCCGAACGGCGAGTCACCAGCGTCCGGGCAGCCGTGTTGCGCCTGTAGCCAAGCTCCTCTATCGCGGCGAGCACCCGGGCGCGCGTCGCGGGGCGGATCTTCGGGAAGTCGTTGAGGACTCGCGAGACGGTCTGATGGGAGACGCCCGCAATGTTGGCCACGTCTTCCATTCGAGGTGGGCTGTTGCCGTGGCTCCGGCCCGGAGCAGCGGAGGTGGCGGTCTTGGCGCTGCTGCGTCTGGGGACAACCTCTGGCTCCGGCATGGGCGCATCGTACCTCCCCGTGGACCGCCCATACTGCTGAAAAGGAAGGTCTTGGCCCGGGTCGAGATCCTCAGATGGACAGTCAGAACTCGCGTCGGGCGGACCCTTCCGCAGCGACCGTGAAGCAGTGAGGCGCACGGAAACCCTTGACGGCAAAGGCCTTCCTGACGGCCGTGGTCACTTCAGCTGCGTTGGCGGCGGGTACCAGTGCGATGGCTGCTCCTCCGAATCCCCCTCCGGTCATCCGGGCGCCGAGGGCGCCGTGAGTCGTTGCCGCCTCGACCGCGGCGTCGAGCTCGGCGCAGGAGATCTCGAAGTCGTCGCGCATGGATGCATGCGAGGCGTTGAACAGTGAGCCCACCTCGGGCAGGCGCCCTGCGTTCAGCAGGGCCACCGCTGCGCGGACGCGATCGATCTCCGTCACGACGTGTCTGGCTCGGGCCCGAATCCTCGTGTCCGGCAGCCGCTGAAGCGTCTCGTCGAGGTCGTTGAAGGCCACCTCACGCAGTGAGGTCACGCCCAGCTGCCGGGCGGCCTCCTCGCAGCTGAGTCGGCGCTGCGCATACTGCCCGTCGACGAGCGTGTGCTCGGCGCGCGTGTCCATGACGAGCAGGGCAAGACCATCCGCGGACAGGTCGAAGGGAACCTGGGCGATCGACCCGTCACGACAGTCGAGCATCAGCGCATGGCCGGCCTGACAGCGCAGGGACGCTGACTGGTCCAGGCCGCCGGTTGGGGCCTGGGCGATGGTGTTCTCGGCATTGACGCAGATAGCGGCAAGCTTCGCCCGAGCGGCATCATCGAGCAGCAGGTCAAGGCCGAGCAGATCGGAAACAGCTGCGGCGACGGCACATTCGAGAGCGGCCGAGCTGGAGAGCCCGGCACCCTGCGGGACCTGGCCGTCCACCATGAGGTCCAGTCCCTGGACCAGGTGGCCGGCCTGCTCCAACGCCCATAAGACGCCAGCGGCATACCCGCCCCACCCGGACGGGTTGCCGGCCCTGACGTCATCGAGCCCGAGCTCGTACTGCTCGGGCGACTGCAGGGATCGCAGTCTCAGCCGGCGGTCCCTGCGCAGCCCTACCGCGGCGTACGTCCGGTGGGGGAGAGCGATCGGCAGGCACAGCCCGGAGTTGTAGTCGGTGTGTTCGCCCATGAGGTTGACCCGTCCGGGCGCCGACCAGACCCCCGAGGGTTCTGCGCCGAACGCCCCCGAAAAGGCTTGCAAGACAGTGTCTCTCGCTGAGTCACGCGTTTCGGGGGAGGCTGCGATCTCGGCGGAGGCGGGCAACTCAGCCCACCTCACGCAGCCGGGCTGCCACTCGCTCGGGTGTGACGTCGTTGATCCAGGCCCCGGCGCCGGACTCGGAACCCGCGAGGTACTTCAGCCGGCCGGGCGCCCGAAGGACGGACATCACCTGCAGGTGAAGACGGGAGACGTCGCGCCTCTGGCGAACCGGTGCCTGGTGCCAGCCTGCGATGTAGGGCATCTCGATCGGCGAGCCGTCCGGCCCTTCGTAGTAACGGTCCAACCGGCGCAGCAGGTCCAGATAGACCTCGGCAAGCTCATCGCGCTCGGCGCCGTCCAGTGCCACCAGATCGGGGACATCACGATTGGGGACGAGGTGCACCTCGACCGGCCAGCGAGCGGCATACGGCACGTAGGCCGTCCAGGAGGTGCTCTTGATGACCACGCGCGAGCCGGCGTCCAGCTCGGCCGCGAGCAGATCGGCGCCCAGCAGGCGTCCGGTACGGCGATGGTGGGCGGTGGCCTGTCGCAGAAGCGAAGCGGTACGGGCTGGCACGAACGGGTAGGCGTAGATCTGCCCGTGCGGGTGATGCAGGGTGACGCCGATCTCCTGACCACGGTTCTCGAAACAGAACACCTGCTCGACGCCGTCGATGGCCGACAGCTCGCGGGTCCGGTCAGCCCAGACGTCCACCACCGTCCGGGCTCGTTCCACAGACAGGGACGAGAAGCTCGCACCGTGGTCGCTGGTGAAACACACGACCTCACAGCGGCCGAGTGCCGGCGCGTTGGCCAGTAGCGGGTTCACCGAGGAACCGGACTCGTCGGCGGGCTGGCCCGCAGATGGAGGCTCGCACGCAAATGAGGGGAAGCGGTTCTCGAAGACGACTACGTCGTACTCGTGGGCAGGGATCTCGGAGGGCATGGTGCCGCCGCCAGTCGGACACAGTGGACACTCACCGGCCGGTGGCAGGAACGTGCGATCCTGGCGATGGTCGGCGATGGAGACCCACTCGCCTGTCAGCGCGTCAAGACGCATCCTCCCGGCCGTCGGGCGGACAACCAGCGGGCGCTCGTCGACCACGTCGCGGCTCCTGGCACCGCTGAGATAGGGCTCGGAGTCGTCGAAGTAGATGAGCTCGCGGCCGTCGGCCAGGGTCGTGGAAGTGCGGCGAACCCTCGGGGACGTTTTGCGATGCTCCGGCATGGGCTCGATCCTGCACCGAACAGGGGACATGTTCAAAACTGTGCCCTGGCTCAGAACCCTGCCAGGGGTGGACCAGCCCAGCCCCTTGTTCAGGCGGCCGAGGCGTCGCAGGAGACGTCACGGTCCTCGCGGTGCACACCGGTGATGATGGCGTAGGTCGCCCCGGCAATCGCCGCACCGATGATCGGAGCCAGCCAGAAGAGCCACAGCTGAGCCGGTGCACCGTTGCCGTTGAAGAACGCAACCCCGGTCAAGCGAGCCGGGTTGACCGAGGTGTTGTCGATCGGGATCGAGATGAGGTGAATCAGGGTCAGGCTCAGCCCGATGGCGATCGGGGCGAAACCCTGCGGTGCGCGAGTGTCGGTCGCACCGAGAATGACGTAGAGGAAGAAACCGGTCAGCACGACCTCGGTGACCAGGGCTGCCATCAGGCACTGACGGACTTGGCGGCAATCACCGCGCTGCCGCAACCGCCGAATACAAGCCAGAAGGTGCCAAGGAACTCGGCACCCAGCCGTGCGGACATCTTGGGGGCTTTCACGTGTGCTCCAGATCTGAGTTACCTCGAGGGGGAGTGCACGAGCGGTTGTCCTACCCAAGAATGCGGCGGCCACGGCGCCACACGGCGAAGGCGCGCGGGAGCGAGACACCTGGCAGAAGACGAGGGTCCGGTAGAAGAGACACACCGGACGGGAATCCGCGGCACTACCCGTCAGGGCCACCTCAGCGGGTGTGCCGCAGCCACCACAGTCCGACGCAGGGCAGCACCAGTGGGACGAACCCGTAGCCGCTGCCGAACCCCGTCCACACCGTTGCCTGATGGAAGTCACTGGGTAACAGCTCACTCGCGGCGCCCACGATGAGCACACCGATGAGCTCGATGCTGATGGCGACGGTCGCCAGACGCCGCGAGGTTGCATCTCCCCGGGCCAACGAGACCGTGGCCACGATGTAGACGATCGCGGCGAAGGCGGACAGCAGGTAGGCGAGCGGCGCCTCGTCGTACTTGGTCGCCAGCTGGACTGCCGATCGGGAGGTCGCGGCGAGCGCGAAGATGCCGTAGACCGCCACGAGGACCCGGCCGAAGCCTTGTCCGGTCGGGGAGGGGGCATGCCGAGCGCCAGGGTCGGTGATGTCGGGGTCAGCCAACGGAACCCGCCCAGACCTGCTGTACCCGCAGCACCATGACCGGGGTGATGAGGAAGGCAAGAGCGATCACGAGCGTGCCGGACCGGGATCTCTCTCCCCGCGCCCAGTAGAAGGCGACCGGCGGGATGGCCAAGCAGGCCAGCAGGTAGCCGACGAACTCGGCGCGGGCGAATGGCCGGGCGGTTCCGGCCATCTGCACGACTCCACCCACCACGAAGCCGAGAAGCAGTGCCTCCAGGCAGACCGCCGCGGCGAAAAGGAGGAGTGTTGGGCGCCGGTTCATTGCGGCAGAGATCAAGGCCCACCCTGCAAAGAGAAGGGCGACGACGGTGATCACCGTCGCGTAGGTACCGGTCACGTCCGCGATCCTGTCATGCCGGCGGGCGAGCAGCCAACACGTACGACCCTTTGGGCCACTGCACCGCCAGGTCACGGCGCATCGGTCTTCGGCCCTTGTGAGACGCCTATGCCTGCGGTGGGCGTGCGGTCGTCCCGCGCACCGCGAGCTGCACGCCAAGAAGGCTCTGAACGGCCCCGGCGTTCTGGGGTCCGCCCTCGATCTCGGCCAGCAGGAGGCGTGCCGACAGCTCGCCTATCTGGTGCAACGGCAGCCGCACCGTCGTCAGAGGTGGGGTGAGCCGGTCGACCATCGCCATGTTGTTGAAACCCACGACGGAAACCTGTTCAGGGCAGCTGATTCCAGCCTCAGCCAGGACCGACAGTGCTCCCAGGGCGATGAGGTCGTTCCCGCAGACGATGGCTGTCATGTCCTGGCCCGACTTGAGCAGCTGTCTGGTCGCCTCGACGCCTGCGGCCTCGCTGTACGACGTGCAGACCTGGACCAGGTTCCGGTTGGTGGGCAGTCCCAGACCATCGACCGCCTGCCGAAAAGCGAAGGCCCGGTCGCGTCCGGTCGAGGTGTCTGCAGGCCCGCCGAGGTGAGCGATCTGTCGATGACCCAGGCCGGCGAGATGTTCCACCGCCAGCTGGATCCCGGTGCGTTCGTCCGCGCCGACGTAGGGGAGCCGGCGGCTGCCTATGTTGCGGTTGACCAGAACGGCGGGCACCCCTTGGTCGGCGATCTCCTCCAACAGTGGGTCCTGCCACCGCGCGGTGGCGATGATGAAACCGTCGGTACCGCGGGCACGAAGCTGCTCCACCTGCCGTCGCTCGGTGTCGGAGTCGTTGTCCGTGTCGGTCAGCACCAGCGTGTAGCCGGCCGCGCTCAGCACCTGCTCCGCACCGCGGACCATCGGGGGGAACAGCGCATTGGTGATGTCGGGGACCAGCATCGCCACGACGAACGACGTGGACGTTCGCAGACCCCGGGCGAGGGTGTTCGGAACGTAGCCGAGCCTCTCGGCCACCTTCAGGACG
>DASRUA010000388.1:0-2245 GCA_035655615.1 Dermatophilaceae bacterium | reverse complement strand
CGCTCCCGCCTGCCACCGCGGCCATACTCGTTCACGGCATTCAGACCGGGACCCTGTATGCAGGGTTGCGCGGCACCGACACCAAGGCGGATCTCGGCCAGGTCGTCTCCGACTCAACCCTTTTCAACAAGTAAGCAGGGGACTCACCTATGACCATTCTCTGGGACGGTGACCCCACTACCGCGGAGACCTACCAGTTCGCGGTCAGCGATCGCATTGAGGTCGTCGAGGTCGCGCACATGGTTTCCCGCGCGCTGACCGCCAATCCGTCGGAGCTATTGGTGATCGTCGGGCCGGACGTCGACCTGCAGAGCGCCTCGGCCTTGGCTGAGCAGGTCCGTGGCGAGCGGCCTGAGGTGAGCGTCATCCTGCTCCGTCGGCGGCTCAACATCACAGTCCTGGGGACGGCACTGCGCGCAGGCTTCCGCGAGGTCATCGAGTCTGACGACCTGACCTCGCTGTCCAATGCCTGCCGACGAAGCCTGGAGATCTCCCACCAGATGATTGGGGCCTCAGGCGGCGCACCGGCCCTGGAGGGCAAGGTCATCATGGCCTTCAACGCCAAGGGAGGGTGTGGCAAGACGACGATCGCCACGAACCTGGGGGCCTATGTGGCGTCCACCGGCGCGCGGGTCCTGCTGGTCGACCTTGACCTGGCGTTCGGTGATGTCGCGATCAGCCTGCAGCTGCGTCCGGCGGCGTCGGTCGGCGATCTGGTGGCGATGACCGGCCACATCGACGCACAGGGTCTTGCCTCGGTCGTGACCAAGCACGACAGCGGGCTCGATACCGTGTGTGCGCCCAGCACACCCCGTGAAGCGGACAGGATCTCGGGGGCGCTGGTGGGAGAGATGCTGCGAGTTGCCCGTCACTCATACGACTACGTCATCATCGACACGCCCCCGGCCTTCACCGAACACGTGCTCGTGGCGTTGGACGTCTGCGACATGCTGGTCCTTCTGGCCACGTTGGACATCCCGGCGGTCAAGAACCTCAGGCTCACCATGGACACCCTGGATCTGCTGGGGCACCCTGGCGATGGGCGGATCGTGATCCTCAACCGCTCTGACGACAAGGTCGGGCTGCACCCCGCGGATGTCGTGGCCGCGATCAAGCAGCCCATAGCCGCAATGATTCCGAGCAGCTTCCACGTGCCCGCTTCAGTGAACCGCGGCGTGCCCATTGTCCTGGATGAGCCGAAGCATCCCGTCTCGGTGGCTCTTCGCTCCTTCGCTGACAAGTTCATCCTCAGCGGCTCGTCTGCCTCGCCAGATTCCGCAGGGTTGTTGGCTGGCTCCGGCCAGACGCAGCAGCAGCCCAAGGCGCACAGGCGCCTGTTCCACAAAGGGGTGAAGTGATGAGTCTCACCGAGCGCCTCGACCAGGCCCGAGGATCCTCGCCGACCGCATCGAGTCGGCACGAGTCCTTGACAGAGGGCCCTGCGCAGACCCGCCCTCGTGACCCCCTCGCCGCTGTGAAGGCCAGCGTCCACCAGGCGCTCATGGAGTCACTGGGTCCGCAGCTGTACGACCCGCACCTTGAGCAGAGCGAGCTGGAGCTGCGGGTTCGTCAGACGCTGCAGTCCGTTATCAGCTCGGAGAGCACGCCTCTGGCGGCAGCCGACCGCAACCGCATCGCCCAGGAGGTTGCCGACGAGATCCTGGGCCTGGGGCCGTTGGAGCCGCTGCTGCGTGACGGTGAGATCACCGAGATCATGGTGAACGGACCCAGCGACATCTTCGTCGAGCGTGCGGGCAAGATCTACGCGGTGGACGCGAAGTTCACCAATGACACGCATCTGCGACGCACCATCGACAAGATCGTGAGCCGGGTCGGCCGCCGTGTCGACGAGAGCTCGCCGATGGTGGACGCACGTCTGGCGGATGGCTCCCGAGTGAACGCAGTCATTGCGCCCATCGCCCTGGATGGCAGCATCTTGACCATTCGGAAGTTCTCTGCGGATCCGCTCACCGACGCTGACCTCCTTGCGTTTGGCACGTTCAGCGAGCAGGCGCGCGACTTCCTCCGGGCCTGTATCCTCGGCCGTCGCAACGTCGTCATCTCCGGTGGCACCGGCTCCGGCAAGACGACGCTGCTCAACGTGCTCTCCAGCTTCATCCCCACGGATGAGCGCATCATCACCATCGAGGACGCGGCCGAGCTTCAGCTGAACCAGAGACATGTGCTCCGTCTGGAGGCCCGGCCGTCCAACACCGAGGGCAAGGGTGCCGTCCCCATCCGCCAA
>DASRUA010000387.1:0-5885 GCA_035655615.1 Dermatophilaceae bacterium | reverse complement strand
TCGGGCTCGAGGTTGACGCCGACTCGCCCACAGGTGCCGTCGATCTCTACACCTCCACAGGTTTCCGCACGTCGTTCATCACCCAGTCATGGCACCGCGACCTGCAGGTGGGCGAGACCAAGTCACCTGACGCCCGCGCCGGCGACTTGTGACGAGGCGCTACGACTGCCACAGGTGGACAGCGGGCACCCGGGTTTGCACGGTGGTGGCCTCGGCAGTGTTGGCGGAGACGACCAGCGCGGAAGAAAACCAGGTCCGACGGGCTGATCTCCTGAAGCTCGGCAAGACCTCAGGGCAGACCCGCCCGGTGGGTCCTCACGACAAAGCCTGCGGCGGGCTACCAGCGACATCGAGACGGACTACCTCAACGGCGAGATACTGCTCCTCGGCCGGATACACGGCGTTGCGACACCAGCCAACGAACTGCTGCAGCGACTTGCACGAGAGCGGGCCGTCACCCAAGACTCGCCCGACGCGACTCCCGCGGCGGCAATCTTGGAGCGACACGAACGACCCGCAAAGAAGCTGGCACTACATTCGTTCAACCATCGGCGTACGGACACCGATCTCGCTCGCATCCAGGCAGTTGGCAGTGATCAGATACATCCTGACCGTTGAACTCCAGCAGGCGCAGAATAGTTGTCTTTCTAGTTCCGGGTGCCATTGATGAGCGCGGTTCCTGGACCTGCGACGATGACTCAGCCGAGCTCCCGCGCACAACACCCACCGCGGCGTCTCGCCGCACGACCCTGATTCCCGAGAGGCACGCCGATGCACCCCGCCACCACCGCACAACCCGACCCCCACGGCAAGGACGCAGCGGTCATCGACTGGACCGGTGAACTGCTGGACCAACTCGACGGGCACTGGACTCACCAACTGCGACCCAGGCTGGACGGGCTGACGGACCAGGAGTACCTGTGGGAGCCCGTGCCGGGCTGTTGGAATGTCCGCGCTCGTGGAGCACACGACAGCCCGGCAGCGATCGGGTCGAGCCCGTTCACCCTCGATCTGCTGCGCCCGCCACCATCACCGGCACCGGTGACGACCATCGCCTGGCGTATGGCGCACCTGATCGTCAGCGTGCTCGGCACACGCGTGGCAGGCCAGTTCTGTGGACCGGCAGTCAACTACGAAGACTTCCGCTACGCCGGCACCGCCGCTGAGGCCCTCGCGCAGCTCGACGGCGTCTACGCGCAGTGGATCGCCGGCGTCCGCGCTCTCGATACGGCCGGGCTCAGCCGACCCTGTGGGCCCAGCGAGGTCCAGTATGGGAACCAGCGTCCGAGGTGACGGCGCGCCGGATCGAGATCTCCACACGCGGATTCTTCCATGGGGCATGTCCGGGCCTGCGGGCATTGCACCAAGTGGCGTCGTGCCCAGCAGTGCGCCCACGTAGCTGCGCGGATCACTGCGCCGTTCGAGCCTGGCAACCCGCACGCTCAGCCGGTCTTCTGCCAACCAGGCATCCACGCGAGTTGCCGAACCGCCCCGCGCATCTGTTGGGCCGTGTCGTAACAGCGGAACCTTGGCCGGACCGCCCAGCGAAAGCGAGGCCAGTGGAGCGACCAGGAGTTGCTCCAGGTCACCCGCTCGAAGGCTGATACGTTCGACCCGTCGTCCGGCTGCGTAGCCGTCGGCTAGTCCAGCTCTGGCTCCTGCCCGTCTGGTGAGTCGAGCTCGACGCCGCGCTCCTTGGCCTCACGCGAGTCGATGCTGAAGGTGTCCTTTAGACCTGCCTCGTCACCGGTTTCCTCATCGGTATCGTGCAGGGAGGAGACGGGGTCCTGTTCTTGCTCGCCGGGCTCGGTCTCGTAGAGCCGGCCGCTGTCATCGGATCCGATGTCGTCACTCTCAGCGCGAACCATAGTCCTAGTGTGGACCTTCCCTGCTCGAAGAGTCACCACAGTGGCGCAGGTCTACGGTTGGGCTCCCAGGCGTGGCGGTCGGCAATGACGTCGTGGAACGGCCTGCATGGTTCAAGACCCCCGGTGGTGGTGTATATCGGCGCACGTCATCCGGCGCCAGCAAAGACCTATCGACCACGCATGACGCTGGCAATGCTTATCCGGTTCGCTCCGCCAACGCGAACACTGCAGAATAGTTGGCCGCTCTCACCGACGAGGCCCGCCAGAGTTTCAACGGACCCTCGCAGGCCGTCCGCGCCACCCCTGGAACGCTCGGTTGAATCGCAAGGCACGCGCAGTGCCGTCGTCCCCGGCAGAGGCAACGGATAAGGATGACGTTGGCTATGTCGCACCGCCGGCCGTCGTGGTCCCCAGATCGGCGACCGTCCCGTTCGCCGATCCTCCTGCGACACGGCCCGCGGTGACGCAATGCGCGTCGGATGTTCTGCGCGCGCGATCATGTGGACGTGGAGTACTTGCTTTCAGAGCCCGATGGTCGGCTGGTGCTGCCGGAGAACGAAGACCCACGATGCGCGGTCCTGGTTTTGTCGGGGTCCAGCGGCCGAGTCGAGGTCGACCGTGTGCGTCTGTTGGCTGCCCGTGGGGCAGCCGCGTTGTCCATGCGCTGGTTCGGTGACGTTCACCAACCACCGGGGATCTGTGAGGTCCCCCTTGAGACTTTCAGCCCTGCCTTGGACCGCCTGTCATCTCTGAGTGAGCACCTTGCCGTGATGGGTGTTTCCAAAGGCGCCGAAGCGGCTCTGCTGCTGGCAAGCCGCGACGCCCGCATCCGCGCTGTGGCTGCTCTGTCGCCCTCGTCAGTGGTCTGGGCCAACGTCGGTCCCGGCATCGACGATACCCAAAGGCCCCTGCGCTCGTCATGGACCGAGGGCGGCGAGCCGTTGCCGTTCGTGCCCTACGACGACACGTGGCTGCCCCCAACTGGCGGTCCGCCGTCCTATTGCGGCCTGTATGAGCAGAGTCTGAAGATCTTCGCATCCCGGGTCAGCGAGGCGACGATCCCCGTAGAGCGCATCGCTGGTCAGGTTCTGCTGACTGCCGGTGGCGACGACCTGGTCTGGCCATCGGTCCTGTTCGCCAGCCAGGTGCAGGATCGCCGAGCCGCCCACGGCCTGGACACCAAGGTCATCACCAGCTCGACTGCCGGACACCGGGTACATCTGCCAGGTGAGCCGACTCCAGGCCCCGAAGGCATGACGATGCAGCGCGGCGGCACTGCGGAGGCAGATGCCGAACTGGGCTCCCGCGTCTGGCCCGCGTTGCTGAACCTGTTGAAACTCAAGTAGGGCCGCGAGGGTCGCCGCGGGACGATCCCCATATAGGACGACGGGCACGACGTGACGTGACGTGACTGATTGAGCGTCCCGCCGCTGTCGCTGGGGTTCCGCTACCGGAACGGTGGAAACTTCCGGATGTCTGCCGAAGTGAGTGAGTCGGGTCATCGACGTTGGCGCGCGCCTTAGCCCCAGCTCGAGTTGTTGCTGGATCGAGATCATCGATTCGATGCCGCTCAGCGCGCGTGACCAACCGCGCCAGCGCGAAACAACGAGATCGTGTACGCGGGTAGTGGGGGTGCGACCCATCCCAGCGCAGCCCGCCGCCAAGGCCAGCGTTGCGCTCGCCAATCTCCTCAAACATTCAGATGTACCCAGTCTGTCCGAAGCGGCTTGGCCACGGGCATGCCTGCGGCGGAGCTACGGCTCGTGACCACCGGGGACTTTCCTCCTGATAGCGGCCCAACAGCCGTAGTCCGCGGTACGCATACTCTGTCCCTGCTGACCGGTCTTCCACCTACAGCACACCACTAGGCGAGGCGGCCATGAGCGTTGAACAGGGCGTAGCCGAAGCGACCGTCCGCATCCGGACCCCACGCTTGGGCTGGATGATGCTGCTCGTGTCCGGACTGGTCATCCTTGCGACGCAAGCCCTTGAGTGGGTGGTCCCCCGGGGCGGAGACAACACCAGTACTGTCTTGCTAACCCGAAGTTACGTGCCGTGTAAGGCGTGAAACCCGTGTTGAGCAGGGGTTTCACTGTTTTCTGGGTTAGGCGTTCTGGCTACTTCAGGGTCAGTGGGATCGAGGCGTTCAGGAGTTCGAACGCTCGGCGTTGGGTGGGAGTGGGGATGGCGAGCAGGTCGAAGCCGGACTCGTCGTGGCCTGCGACTCGTAAGTGGTTGCGGGTCAGGGTGCCGAGGTGGTCCAGCAGCGAGGTGAAGCTCCGGGCGGGCTGGTCGTCGGTGGTGGTCTTGGTCGCGGCCTTGTGGTCGGCTGCGTGGGAGCGTTGGGCGGGTGCGACGGGGTCGATCGGGTCGGGTCTGTGTTCGTCGGTGAACGTCAAAGGCGCCCAGGTTTGGCGTAGGTGCCAGGTGAGGTAGGCGGCGAGCATGCAGATGAACACGTGGGCCCGGACCCTGGTCTCGGTCCAGTGGTGGATGGGGCGCAGGTCCAGGTCGATGCTCTTGATGGATCGGAAGTCTCGTTCGACCCGGGCCAGGGACTTGTAGGTCGCCACCACCTTGGCCGCGTCCATCTGCTCGGGACCGATGGTGGTGCGGATGACGTAGAGCCCGTCCAGGGCCGCCTCGGCGGCGATGGCTTCGGTGTTGCGGGTGAAGGCGAATGTGTCTTTGGTGATGTCCAGGATGTAGTGCTTGGCCATCTTGTAGCGGCCGATGATCTTCCCGACCCGGATCCCGATCTTGCCGGCACCGGTCAGGCGCCCCGCGGCCACGGCGGCGACGATCTTGGTCAGCTCGATGTCGGTGGACTCCAGTAGTGCCAGGCGTTTGCGGGTCCGTTCGGTAGCCAGGGCGGGGTTGCGGCAGGCGACCAGGCGTTCGCCGGGGTAGTCCGGGTGGGTGATCTCGGCGAGGTTCACCTGGTCGAACAAGGACATCTGCAGCGGTCCGTCATCGGCGGCCAGGGCAGCGATCGGCGGTGCGCGTAGCGCGGTGACCCAGCCGAACCCGCCCAGCTCGCGTAACGCGTCGACGCGGGCGCTGGTGATCATCCCCCGGTCCCCGACCATCACCATGTCTTGGAGTTTGAACGTGTCTTTGACCGCCTGGACGATGGCGGTGAACGCGGTCGGGTCGGCGGTGTTGCCGGGGAACACCCGGACCGCCACCGGGCGCCCGGCGGGGTCGGTCAGCAGCCCGTACTCGATCTGGGGCAGGCCCTTCTTACCGTCACGGGAGTACCCGCGGGCCGCCAACGGGCAGCACCGCCCGGTGACCCAGGATGAGGACAGGTCGAACAGGGCGAGCCGGTCGGGGTTGGCCGGACTGGTCAGGTGGGTTCGGACCAGCTTGGTCTCGATGGCGTCCTGTCGTCCGACAAGCCAATCCATCGCCGCGTAGACCTCGTCGGTGGTGGCGTCGTCCACGCCCAGGTCGGCGGCCAGCGTGGTGCCCGCCCACCAGCGGGTGGTAGCCAGCTTCGAGGCGGGTCGACATACCCGAGCAATGATCAGGGCTAGTGCGATGTCCCGCTCCCGCCCAGCCGGACCGAGTAGGGCTGGCAGCCCGAGCGCCTTGGCCTGGGCGTGGACCGCGGCCACGTGCCCATGCGGCAATGAGCGAGTCACCTCCAGGTCCTGGCCGGGAACAACCAGCGCCTGGCCGGTCAACGAGACCCGTACCGCTTCCAGTGTCGCCTGCGGCAATGCCGACAGGTTCGCCAGCGTCTCGTGCTTGACCGTCACCCCGTCGCGGTAGGTGCGACGCAGCAGGTAGGCCACCGACTCGCGGCTGATCCCATCCTTGGTCACGTACTTCTTCGAAACCTTGGCTACATGCATCGCCCCTGTGTGCTTCGCCATACCGCACAGCATAATGGAACAGAACGTGAGGATAGGTTTACGACACACCATAGACTTGGCTACATATATCAAGCATGAACCAAGCAAAACCGCAGGTCACCACTGCAGTCAGCCCTCAAACCGCCCGTAACTTCGG
>DASRUA010000386.1:0-2615 GCA_035655615.1 Dermatophilaceae bacterium | reverse complement strand
ACCGATGCTCCATCCAGAGGTCACAGGCAAGGGGAAGACCGGAAGGGCGAACGAACGTGAACCTCCGTAAGCCTCGTTAACCAGAACTCCGGGCGATGGAAGCCCCACCGGAGAACAGGACCCGCCGCTGGGAGGCGGCAGTGGTGGCCGAAGTTTCGATGTCGGCCATGAGAGCACCACGGTCCCGGGGTATAGGAGGCGCCCGACGCCGGTCGCATCTCACCAGTGCGGAACATGGAAACCCCGACACGGTCCGGTGGACAAGACCAGCCACCGGTAGGCCGACCGCAAGGAGAGCGTAAATCCGTGCCGGGACAGGACGGCCAAGAAGCGAACGGCGGCAGCCGAAAGGCGACAGGAAAGCGGGACAGGTGACCGGACCCTTCACACACGGTCGTCCTGGCATAACTGGCCGCATACCAGGCCCGGTGCCTGGGCCCGTAAGGGCGCTGACGTGAGCCGGGTGACCCTTTGAGGAACTACAGCCAACAAGACACTGGAACCATATGGGCAAGTTAGACACCACGGCGCAGAACGCGACGACCATTGTGGTCGATCTCGCGACGCTCGATCCGGGCGGCGCCGTGGTGAACGGACCTGAGGACCTGTTCGACTGGGACGCCATCAGATGGCGGCCCCAGGAGGCGCGGGTACAGCGACTACGGCAACGGATCTTCAAGGCGACGCAGGCAGGGGACCTCAAACAGGTCCGCAATCTGCAGAAACTGATGTTGCGCAGCCGGGCTAACACGCTGGTCAGCGTGCGCCGGGTGACCCAGCGCAACACGGGCCGCCACACCCCAGGCGTGGACGGGCAGGTCGCTCTGACCGCCCGGGACCGGGCCGCCCTGGCGATGCTGCTGCACCGCCAGGGCGGGCCGGGCTGTGCGCTGCCGGTGCGGCGGGTGTACATCCCCAAGAAGGGCGGCAAACGCCCGCTCGGGATACCGTCCGTCGCCGATCGTGCCCAGCAGGAACGGGTGCGCAACGCGTTGGAGCCCGAGTGGGAAGCGCGGCTGGACCCCAAGCAGTACGGGTTCCGGCCGGGCCGCGGATGTCACGACGCAATCGAGATGATTCACCTCGCTCTCGCAGGCAAGAAGGCGAAACGAGACTGGGTCCTTGACGCCGACCTGAAATCCGCATTCGACAAGATCGACCACGCCTTCCTGCTGAAGCGGATCGGGACGTTCCCCGCCAGGGAACAGATTCGAGGCTGGCTCCAAGCAGGAGTGGTCGATCGGGGCCGGTACTCTCCGACTCTTGAGGGAACCCCTCAAGGCGGAGGGATTTCGCCGTTGCTTCTGAACGTCGCGTTACAGGGAATGGAAGCAGCCGCGGGCGTCGAGTATGACTCCCGCGGCTACGTGAAGGCCGGTTGTCCGACCGTCATCACCTACGCGGATGACTTCGTGGCTCTCTGTCACGACCGCGGCCAGGCCGAGGCGGTACGGGACCGGCTAAGTGCCTGGTTGGAGGACCGGGGTCTTTCTCTGAACACTGAGAAGACCAGGATCGGGCGTATCGACGCCGGGTTCGACTTCCTGTCCTTCAACATCCGTCGCTACCACGTTCATGGCGGCGCGAAGGTGCTCACCAAACCCAGCCGCGAGGCGCTCAAGAAGATCCGGCGACGCAACGCCGAGGAGCTACGCGTCCTGCGCGGCGCGAGCCCAGCCGAGGTGGTCGGGACACTGAACCCGATCATCCGCGGCCAGGCGTTCTACTTCCGGCCCGGGGCGTCCAAGAAGGCCTACCAGGGCCTGGACAACCACCTGTGGCAGCACCTGTACAAATGGGCCCGCCGCAGGCACCCCAAGAAGAGCCGACGATGGGTCACCGCCCGCTACTTCGGTCTCTTCCACCCAACCAGGAGTAACCAGTGGGTCTTCGGCGACCGGGACAGCGGCGCCTACCTGCACTACTACGCCTGGACCAAGATCGTCCGGCACGTTCCGGTTCCCGGCAGGCACTCACCCGACGACCCTGCCCTGGCCCAGTACTGGGCCGACCGGCGACGCAAACGCAAACCCCCACAGATCGCCGAGACCTGGCAGCGCGACCTGCGCATCCAGCAAGGACTCTGCCCGCTGTGTGGGGAACCGCTGCTCTACGTGGCCCGCCCACCAGACTCCCTCACCCAGTGGGAGACCTGGTACCGGGGCATCCGCAAGGCGCTGGCCCACCAGGCCATCACCGAACGCGGCAGCGGCCGGACCACCCGCCGCCTCGTACACGCCCACTGCGCCCGCCGTCACCCAAACGGCCAGGCGCAGGATCCCGACCAGTAGATGCACGATGCCTGCCCGCCCACGCGGGCTGCTTGAGCCGTGTGCCGCGACGAGTGGCAAGCACGGTTGTATGTCCCTTGCGCGATTATGTTGAAGACCGGCCTGTCGGTCAGGGATTTCCGTTGTGGTGTATGGGTTTGGCGGATCAGAAGTTCCACATAATCAGAGGCCCTCGAGGAAGGAGAGAAGCTCGTCGGATGGTCGATATCTGCCGGGCTTGGCTCCGAGCGGAGCGGTGCGTGCGATTGCTCGTTCCTTGAGCGCGGGGTCGGCATGCTCGTAAATGTGTGTGGTTTGGGTCGTCTCGTGTCCGAGCCACAACGC
>DASRUA010000385.1:0-13980 GCA_035655615.1 Dermatophilaceae bacterium | reverse complement strand
CGAGCGATCGCCGCGGGGTCGGCAAGGTCCGCCTTGTTCAGCACGATGACCTCGGGGACATCCATGGCCCCCGGGATGTCCGCGAACACGTGCCGGACGGCTGCGATCTGACCCTCGGGGTCCGGGTGCGAGACGTCGACGACGTGGAGCACCAGGTCGGCGTCCGCGACCTCTTCGAGAGTCGAGCGGAAGGCCTCGACGAGCTGGTGCGGCAGCGACCGGACGAACCCGACGGTGTCGGTGAGGGTGTAGACGCGCCCGTCCGCTGCCTCGGCGCGACGCACCGTCGGGTCGAGCGTCGCGAACAGCGCGTTCTCGACGAGCACGCCCGCACCCGTCAGGCGGTTGAGCAGCGAGGACTTGCCGGCGTTGGTGTAGCCGGCGATCGCGACCGACGGGATCGCGTTGCGCTTGCGCGAGGCGCGCTTGGTCACCCGCGCGGGCGCCATCGCCGCGATCTCGCGGCGCAGCTTGGCCATGCGGTCGCGGATGCGACGCCGGTCGAGCTCGATCTTGGTCTCACCGGGGCCTCGCGAGCCCATGCCGGCCGCTGCACCACCGACCTGCCCACCGGCCTGGCGCGACATCGAGTCACCCCACCCGCGCAGGCGCGGGAGAAGGTACTGGAGCTGGGCGAGCTCGACCTGCGCCTTGCCCTCCCGGCTCTTCGCGTGCTGGGCGAAGATGTCGAGGATCAGGGCGGTGCGGTCGATGACCTTGACCTTCACGACGTCCTCGAGCGCCCGCCGCTGTCCGGGGCTGAGCTCGCCGTCGCAGATCACGGTGTCGGCGCCTTCGGCGATGACGACATCGCGCAGCTCTATCGCCTTGCCGGACCCCAGGAAGGTGCTCGTGTCCGGCCGCTGACGACGCTGGATCAGCCCGGCCAGCACCGTCGAACCAGCGGTCTCGGCAAGAGCCGCCAGCTCACGGATCGAGTTGTCGGCATCCTCGACGGTGCCCTCGGTCCACACGCCACAGAGCACGACTCGCTCCAGGCGCAGCTGGCGGTACTCCAGCTCGGTGATGTCCTGAAGCTCGGTCGACAGGCCGGGGACCCTGCGCATGGCTGCGCGTTCCTCACGGTCGAGCTGGGCGCCATCGGCGTCGGCGCCAAAGTCCGATTGATTCTGGTGCCAGCTGTCGTCATCGCTGAGGGCTGAGGCCTTGAAGTCGAACAGATCAGATCGTTGAGTCATATCTCCCTTAGGATCGCACCTTTTCAACCGGGAGGGCGAACTAATTGTTCCGGTACGCCGCGTGGCATCTCCCGGATGAGGCCCTTGCAGGCGACGTCCGGGCCGCTCCGGTCACGCCGTCTCGGGAACATGCAGGTGCGCGAGCACGAGGTCGAATTCCTGGATGTCGGTCACCATGACACCCATGTCCTCAGGCATGCGTGAGCGCAGCGCCTCAGCCGCCGAGCGGGACGCCACCATCGCGTCTCGGCTGGCGAACGTCGCGGAGGAGACTGCGCGACCCGTGAGGCGGTCGACCATCAGGCTGGCGCTGCAGAAGCCGTCCATCTCCTCCGATGCCTGCAGCATCGCCATCCGGTATTCCTCGATGGCGTGGGTGAACCCCGCGGCGTCCATGCTGACCCAGGTGCAGCGCACACAGGCACCTTCGCCCGACCTGGAATGGCGGTGCATTACCGGGATCTCCCAGAGATCAACTGAAGGCTGGGCTCCGAAGATCTCCGATCCACGCTGAAGCAACGGCCGCATCTGGTCGTGCCTGCATCGTGGTGGATCGTGCGTACATGACAAGACCCCTCTCCGAAGGCAGCGCCACGGCGGTGCCGACGAGGCCGTTTCACTCTCCTCCGCGACCCCCAGACACACAATGGGTCGTGCGCTGAAGCCTGGACCGGGGCGGAGGTGCCTGACGGCGCGCCGTCGCCAGGGGCAGCCCCGCTTGTTGGGGACCAGTGGTGGAAGGCCCAACCCGCCGCAACCTCGGCGAGCGCCGCCGGAATACCGATCTGGCAGTTTCTAGCATTTGTGGCTCTCGGGGTTCTCCTGGCAGTTGCCATTGTGGGCCTGGGCTACTCGCTCAGCCGCTCGCAGAGGTCGCAGCCGTCGCGGAGGTCACAGCCCCCGCTGCGCGCCTGACCCAAGCAGGCAATGGGGGCCGCGAGGCCCCCATTGCGCAAGTCCTGGCTGGACCGGTGTCCGGTTACCTCAGCGTCGAGGCGTGTTGGATCAGCAGCGGGCGACCCGTAGCCTCTGCTCATGAGCACCCTCAACGTGGTTGGCCAGCGCGATGCCTGGCGCTGTTGGCTATGCGACGAGCCGGTCGACCCCGACGCATCCGTCAACTCAGACCGCGGCCCAAGCGTCGACAGCGGCGCTTCGCCCAAAGGCAAGAAAGCTGTTACGGGCGCTGAGCGTCTTGCCCACCGGGCCTGCAACACGCGCAAGGGCGCGGTCAAGCCCGTCGTGGCCTGGTCTCCGAATCTGTTCGTCGTCGAGCCGGCCCCGATCGTGTCGACCGTTGAGCGATTGACCCGCAAGGGCGGCCGGGAGGTGGTGGCCCGCTGTCCCAGCCGGGCGGACGCCGAGAAGGCTGCCGTTTGGCTGCTGGATCGGCTGTCCCGGTTTGCGCCGGGGCTGTCGGTCACGACGCAGGTCGAGGCCGGTGGCGGGCAGTTCCTTCTGGTGTTGCGCGCCGTCTGAACGGAAGCGCATCCCGTTCGCCGGCCGCCAGGCCAAACAATCCAGTCGCGGCGAGAGGTGCGGATCTTGATAGCGGCCACAGCCTCACCCTGCTCGACGGTCATGGCGGCCTCGTTCCCTCATCGCATTGAGCGCGCGGTGGCTGGTCCAATGGCATCCAGGCAGACGGCCATGGCCGACTCTCGCCGGCCGAGGTCCGTAAGGCTGGCGTGCCGACACGTGACCTCGCGGCAGCACTTGACCCGGACGCATTCACCCCCGTCTCAGCACGATCTGATCACCAGTTCGGACCCGTCCCGCGGCAGTCACCACGGCGTCGACGCCGAAGTTGATCTCCCCCTGAGACTGACGGTATCCCGAAAGCTCTCGCAGCAAAGGGGCATCATTACGGCCGGTCACCGGATCGAGATCGACCACGGCGCAACGCGGCACGACACCCCGCACCCGCATTGTGGCCTCGCCCAGCCGTAGCTCGCCGGGCTCGCCGGATGCCGTTTGTCAGCAAGCGCGCAGACCTCCTTGAACGTTCGCTCCAAGGCCTGCCGTGCACGGATCAGGAGATCCGAAGCCTCGTTGCGACCGTGAGCCGGATCCCCGCCCTGACCTCGGCCGCCTGCGCTCCACGGGACGAGTTCGTCAGCGCGCTCGGGCTCCGGCTCCGGGCAGAGGCGTTGATCCTGCCTGCCCGCGAAGTCCCCAGCGCCTCGTCGGCCACGGTGACACGTCGCTCCGCCACCAAGCCCGTGGTCTTCGAGATCGGAAGGGGGCTGCGGGTCCTGGCGGGGGCCACCGCCTCCCTCCTGCTGATCGGTGCCGTCCTCGGCGTCACGTCACGATCTGCCTTGCCCGGCGGTTTGCTCTATCCGGTGAAGCAGGTACTCAACTCGGCTGCGGTTCAGCTGTCCGGCTCCGACTTCGACCGTGGGGTGACCCTGCTGTCCCAGGCAGGCGCAAGAGCACATCGGCGATGCGCGGTCGCTCGTCGAACGTGACCGGGCGAGGACAGATCCAGCTTCGGTGGACCAGGCTCTGCTCAGTGCCAACGATGCGATCAGCATGGTTCAACGAGCGCTGTTGGGCCAGTTCGACCGCACCGGAAACACTCAGGCACTGATCGCAGTCCAGGACTTCACTGTTCGCGCACTGCCCCAGCTCAACGCCCTACGCCCGCTGGTCCCGGCAGCATCCAGACCGCATGTGGATGCGCTCATCGCGCTGCTCCACAAGTCCCAGACCACGCTGGCCCGCAAGATCGCCGTGTGCGGTCAGCGGTGTGCTTTGCTCGCGGGCCTCCAACCCGGGAGCTCGCCTACTTCGACATCCTCCACCGGCGCGCCCTTTACGCCGCCAGTCGGGGGCCTTCCCATACCAGGCCTCCCGACGGGCGGGCTGCCTGCTGTCGGCCCGGTGCCTGCCATCACAGGACCCGGTGGGGTGGTGGTGGGGCCCGCCGCGCCTCCCCTGCCGATCATCAGCAATGGCAGTGGGGGTGCGATCCCACCACCGGTGACCGCCGGGCCGATCACCGTCCGGCCGCCTCCGATCGTGCTCCCTGCCCCTGCATTGCCTCCCCCGCCGACCGGCCTACCAGGCCTCCCCTGAGTAGCCCGACCTCTTCTCCCGACGACGCACCAGCGATCCGCCATACACCTGTAGCCGAGGGGGACGGCTTAGACCGGGAAACGAAGAGGGACGACTTGTGGCGGGTGCGCGGGGAGCGCTCACAGCCGCCATGCGATCAAGTGGGTCAGCGAGCCATGAAGTCGCCGAGCACCGCGGCGAATCGCTCAGGCTCGTCCAGGTGTGGAAAGTGCCCAGCACCTATGAAGAGCTCCACCCGGCTGTCGGCGATCGCCTGGTGGGCGGTGGTCGCGTGCCATGCCGGAATCATCCGGTCCCGTGTTCCCCAGACAACCAGGGTGGGGATCTCGATGGCCATTGGCAGGTGATCATGGGCGGTCACGGTCTGTCCGCCCGGATCGATGACTCCGCGGGCGGTGGCGAGAAAGGCTCGTCGAGTGTCAGCATCTGCCAGGGACGTGAACCCTCGCCAGACTTCGGTCACCTCCGGACTGGCCCGCCAGCCCCCTCTGGTGAAGATTCGTCCGGCGGCCTCGACTCGTCCACGCACCCAGCTGGATGCGATCAGCGGCAGGACCCATTGCGCGCCAGGCAGGGTGGCCGCCCGGAGCAGCGGACTGACGTCACGTCCCAGGCCACCACTGTCGACCAGGACAAGACGCTCGACCCGCTCCGGGAACAGGTAGCAGAACTGCATCGCGATGCCACCGCCGAAGGAGTGCCCGACCAGGGTGACCCGATCGATGTCGAGCAGATCAAGGAGATCCCGCAAGGTTGCCGCGTGCGCCCCCAGCGAGTAGTCGCCCATGGGTTTTGCCGACGCTCCGTGGCCGAACAGGTCGGGCGCCAGCACGCGGTGATCCTGGTTAAGCGCGTCGACCAGGTGTGCCCAGTTCCGGTGAGACCCAGTGAGCCCGTGAATGAACAGCAATGCCGGACCTTTGCCGCTGTCCAGGTATGAGTACTCATACCCGTTCAGCATCGCCGTGCGTTCGCGCGCGCTCACCACGGCACCTCCCATTGATTACCAATCGGTAACCTACGCTAGCGTAACGCTCTTCGGGAAGTACCCACATCACGAATAGTCGACCGGGCAACACCTAGACCGGAAGGACGGCCTCGGTGTCGTTGCGCTGCAGCAGGCGTAAGGAGCCGTGCTCGCCCACCTGGGTGAAGGTGCCTTCGCGTAGCGCCCGTTGCACGACGTGCCAGGGCGGCTGTCCGCCTTGTCTCGGGTCGGGGAAGACGTCGTGGACGGCGAGTATCCCGCCCGGCAGGAGGTGCCGGGAAAACGCGGCGTAGTCGTGCTGGGCGACCTCTTCGGTGTGATTGCCGTCCAGGAACAGCAGGGTCAACGGGGTTGTCCACCATGGAGCGACCTGCTGCGTGGTCGCGACCAGGACGCTCACGGTGCCTTCGAGCCCGGCCTCTTCGAGGGTGCGCCGCAGCGATGGGAGCGTGTCGAGACGGCCGGTGCGGGGGTCTGTCAGGGACTTGTCGTGCCACTGCCACCCCGGCTGGTTCTCTTCCGAGCCATGGTGGTGATCGAGGGTGACCAGTTGCGAGCCTCGTTCGGCAGCAACGGCCCCGAGGTGCACGGTGGACTTGCCGCAGTAGGTGCCGATCTCGAGCCACAAACCTGGCGCGACGATTGCTGCCGCCTTACGCAGGGCGGCCGCCTCGTCGTCCGGCATGAATCCCTTCGTTCGCGCGGCCAGCGCTGCCAGGGCCAGGTCGAGCGTCATGCCAGATCTCCGGTGAGGGTGACGCACTGCGCGTCGCAGTCTGCCGCGGCGATCCGGATCAGCCGGGGCAGCCCGTCGCCACGGAAGAGCCCGTTGCCCGAAGAGGAACACGCCAGCGCGTCCGCTGCCAGAACCACGGCCGCGGAGGTCCACGTGCTGCGCTCCTCGGGCCAGATCGCGCGGTCCGGCCAGACGTAGCCGGTCCAGAAGCCGCCGTCGTCGTCGCGCAGGTGCTGCACGCAGTCGAACAGAACCCGCGCCCGTGGACCCTCGCCCACTGCGTCGAGAGTGAGCACCAGCTCGCAGGTCTCCGCGACGGTCACCCACGGCCGGTCGGAGACACAACGGGCGCCCAGTCCCGGTACGACGAAGTCGTCCCACCTGCGGTTCAGGTGCGCCCGACCCTCGATTCCCGGCACGGCGCCGCCGAGCACAGGGTAGTACCAGTCCATCGAGTACCGGCTCTTGTCCAGGAAGGCATCGGGATGTATCGCCACCGCGTGCGCGAGCCGGGCGGCGGCGAGCTCCCAGTCCGGCTGCGGGTCACCGACCAGCTCGGCCAGTGCCATGGCACACCGCAGGGACAACACCGTGCAAGAGCTGCCGGTGAGCAGGGCGCTATCGCTCACCTCGCCAATCACGTTGCGCGACCAGGCGATCCCACCGGAGGGCAGCTGAAGCGCCACGACGAGCTCGATGGCTCGTCGGACGACCGGCCACATCACGTCGACCTGGGTCCGGTCCCCGGTGATCAGCCAGCGGTGCCAGACCCCGACGGCGAGGTAGGCGCACTGGTTGGTGTCGATGCTCGCGTTGCCGATGTCGCTGCCTGTGGTCTCCATCGGCCAGCTGCCGTCGGGTGACTGGTGCGTCGCGCTCCACTCGAACGCCAGACTCGCTGCGTCGTCGAGCCCGCAGACGGTCAGCGCCATCGCCGCCTCGACGTGGTCCCAGGGATCCCCGTAGTGGCCATGGAACCAGGGCACGAGCCCGCTGGCCAGCTGTTGGCCGGCGATGTGCTCCCCGGTCATCCGGATCTGGTCGGCGGTCAGAGTGCCCGGCAAGTGCGGCAGGGGCCGCCTCACCCGTTCCCGCCCGGCTTGCGGAGGTATAGCACCAGGCTCTTGCCGAGGATGGGGTTGAGCAGACGTTCGGCAGTCTGGGTGAGCCACGGGCGGCGGGTCATGTCCCAGACCAGCAGCCTGTGGTAGCCACGGGTGAGCGCATTCTCCTGCTCGACTCCTGCGCCGCACTTCAGCCACCAGTACGGCGAGTGCAAGGCGTGTGCGTAGTGGCTGCCGAGCGGGTCCAGGCCAGCGGTTTCGAGAGCCGCGAGGAGCTGGTCGCCGCGATAGATACGCACGTGGCCGCCCTGAACCTCGTGGTAAGCGTCCGACAGGGCCCAGCAGATCCGCTCGGGCCACCGCCGCGGGACACTGACGGCGACGAGCCCGCCGGGCCTGACGACACGGAAGATCTCAGCGATCGCCACGGCATCCTCGGGAACGTGCTCGAGGATCTCGGAAGCGATCACCCGGTCGAAGCTGTCGTTCGGGAAGGGCAGGGCCAGAGCGTCGGCCCGAACCGTCACCGGGCCGCCGGGCGGCATGACCTCACCCGCATCAACCATTGCGGCGACCATCACCTCCACGCCCAGGAGGTCCTCGGCGCTCTGGTCCAGGGCCACCACGTCTGCGCCGCGGCGCAGGGCCTCGAACGTGTGCCGTCCGGTGCCGCAGCCGAGGTCGAGAACGGCGTGACCCGGCAGGACCCCGAATCGGTCGAAGTCGATGGTCAGCATGAGGCCACCGGCAGCCGGTCGGTGGTCCGGCCAACCGACGCGTCCGCGATCGCCCTCCGGTACAGGTCAACGGTTGCCTGCGCGGTCGCCGTCCAGCTGAACCGCTCCTCGACCCTCGCGCGGCCGGCCGCCCCGATGGCGGCGCGTCGTGCGGAGTCACGAAGCAGGCTCCCGATCGCCGTCGTCAGTGCACCTGCGTCTCCGGCGGGGACGAGGACTCCTGCGCGACCGTCACGACCGACGACTTCGGCCAGTGCGCCGACGTCGCTGGCAACCAGCGCCGTGCCCGATGCCATTGCCTCGACCGCCGGCAACGAGAAACCCTCGTAGAGCGAGGGCACACAGGCCACTTCGGCCGAGGCCATGAGCTCGGCGATGCCGGTGTCCGTAAGACCGGATGCGAAGTGCACACGTTGCGAGAGGCCGAGCGTGGCGACGAGCTGCTCGGTCTTACCGCCGGGCGCCGGCTTCGACACCACAGTGAGGTGAGCGTCCTGCTCGTCCGGCAGGGCGGCGAGTGCTCGCAGCAGGACGTCAAGTCCCTTGAGGGGAACGTCCGCGCTGCACAGCGCCACGATGCGCCCCGGCACCCGGTGCCCCCGGGGGCGGAACAGCTCGGTATCGACGCCCATCGGGACGACGTTCAGCTGCTGGGACTGCAGACCGAAATCCCTGATCGCGTCCTGCCCGCTGCTGCGCGAGGGGACCAGGATGTGATCGATCTGCCGGGCAACACGAGCCTGCATTCGCACGAACCCGAACCAGCGCCGCAGTGTGAGCTGCCGGTACCACGGTGCAGCTTCGAGCTCGACCTCACGGTCCACCGAGATCGGATGGTGGATGGTGGCGACAAGCGGCAGCCCGGCCTTGATGACGTCGAGCAACGCCGGACCGAGCCCCTGGTTGTCGTGGACGATGTCGAACTCCGCGGCGCGGGCGGACAGCAGCGGCGCAACGCGGCGGCTGAACGTCCGCGGCTCCGGGAAACCTGCGGTGCACATCGTCGCGAACTCGAGCAGATCGGTGAGGTCGCGAAACTCCGCCGGTCGCGGCGTCCGGAACGGCTTGGGCTCGGCATACAGGTCCAGGCTCGGCACCCGGGTCAGCACCACGCCCTCGTCAAGCTCGGGGTACGGGGGTCCGGAGAAGACCTCGACCCGGTGACCGAGGGCGACGAGCTCCCGTGACAGGTGCCGGACATAGACGCCTTGCCCGCCGCAGTGGGGCTTGCTGCGGTAGCTGGTGATCGCGATGTGCAGCGCCCCGGTCGGGCCGACGGATCTCACGAGGTCACTCCGGTCTCCGACGGGAACCGTCGATGGTCGCGCTGATCCTGGCTGGCTTGCATCATATGCAGATATCACACAGATACCGTTTCCCTGTCCCGTCTGTGTTGTGCCCACAGAACCGCTGGTCAGCCAGCCGCCAAGGAGCTCGCTCGTGAACCAGCCCGCAGACCTCGTCATCACCGGAGCCGACGTGTACCGCGGCGACCCCAAGGGAACGTGGGCCCGTGCGGTCGCGGTGCGCGATGACCGCATCGTGGCTGTCGGCAGCGAGGCTGAGGTGCGCGACCGGGTCGGCTCCGCGGTCAACGCGCTGCACCTGCCCGGGCGGATGGTCGTCGCCGGGTTCCAGGACGCCCATGTGCACCCGCCGACCGCCGGACGTAACCGGCTCACCGTGTCGCTCAACGAGATCAGCGGCCGCCGGAACTACCTCGCTGCGGTCGCGCAGTATGCCGCCGCGAACCCCGACGAGCCGTGGATCGTCGGGGGCGGCTGGGCAATGGAGTACTTCCCCGGTGGCAAGCCCACCAAGGAAGATCTCGACGCCATCGCCCCCGATCGGCCGGTGTTCCTCTTCAACCGCGACGTGCACGGAGCCTGGGTCAACTCCAGGGCCCTGGAGATCGGCGGCATCACCACAGACACCCCGGACCCGGCGGACGGCTCGATCGAGCGCGACCCCCGCACCGGTGAGGCCACCGGCACGCTGCACGAGGGCGCCGCATACTCGTTCAACGACAACGTAGTTCCGGTGCCCGACCAGGCCGCGTGGGAGGCCGCGCTGCTCAACGCGCAGGCTCACCTGCACTCGCTCGGCATCACCGGGTGGCAGGACGCCTGGGTCACGCCCGAGACCGAGGCGGCATACCGGGCGATCGCGGCGTCCGGCCAGCTCACGGCGCGCGTCGTCGGCGCGCTCTGGTGGGACCGGCACCGCGGCCTCGACCAGGTCGCCGATCTGCTGGCCCGGCGGGAGGCCGGGTCCGTCGCCGGAGCAGGCAGCTTCCACCCGACGAGTGTCAAGATCATGATCGACGGCGTGCTCGAGAACTTCACCGGTGCCTTGCTTGAGCCGTACTGCGACGGGCAGGGCGGTCACACGGACAAAACAGGCCTCGCCTACGTTGACCGGGCCGATCTCGCCGAGGCCGTCACCGCCCTCGACCGGCACGGCTTCCAGGTGCATATGCACGCGATCGGTGACCGGGCGGTCCGCAACGCTCTTGATGCCGTGGCCGCCGCCCGGTCGGCCAACGGCGTCACTGACCACCGACACCACATCGCGCATATCCAGCTGGTGGCGCCGGCGGACAGGGCGAGGTTCAGTGAGCTTGGCGTCGTGGCGAACTGCCAGGCGTACTGGGCTCAGATGGAGCCGCAGATGGAGCAGCTCACCATCCCGTTCCTCGGCCCGGACCGGGCCGACCAGCAGTACCCGTTCGCGGACCTAGTGCGCTCAGGTGCCCGGATCGCTATGGGCAGCGACTGGTCGGTGACGACCGCGAACCCGTTGGAGCAGATGGAGGTCGCGGTCAACCGGATCGACCCGGAGAACCGTTCCAATGCGCCGTTCCTGCCCGAACAACGGCTCACGCTCGCCCAGGCTGTCAGCGGTTTCACGCTGGGCACGGCCTACGTGAACCACGACGACCAGGAGACCTGGTCGATCGAGGTCGGCAAGCGCGCCGACCTTGCCGTACTGGACCGCGACGTCTTCACAGCACCGGTGACCGAGTTGTCGGACGCCTCGGTCGAGATCACCCTCGCCTCGGGCCACGTCGTCTTCGAGCGCCGCTGAGCACGCCCGCAGCTCTGCTGGCCGAACCGCCCGACGACGCCGGGCTCCAGCGCCGGTAGCGTTGAGCCTGATGAGCAAGCAGACCGACCACTATTTCACCGCCGAACCGGCCAGCGCCGCCGAACGGCGCCAGCTTCGGGTGCACCTGGCCGGCAGGGAGGTCATCGTCCATACGGCGCCCGGCATCTTCTGTCCGGACAGGGTCGACATCGGCACCGCCGTCCTGCTGCGCGAGGCGCCCGTTCCGCCGCCGACCGGAAACCTCCTGGACATCGGCTCGGGGTGGGGCCCGATCGCCCTCAGCCTTGGGCTCCTCAGCCCGGATGCCAGCATCTGGGCGGTGGACGTGAACCAGCGTGCCCTCGCTCTGGCACGTGACAACGCCAAAGCATTGGGAATCAACGACTTTCAGGCAATGACACCCGATGAGATGCCGGCCGACATCCGCTTCGACGTGATCTGGTCCAACCCGCCGATCCGGGTCGGGAAACCCGCTCTGCACGATCTGCTCATGAAGTGGCTGCCCCGCCTGACACCCGGCGGCGCGGCATACCTGGTCGTTCAGAAGAACCTCGGATCGGACTCGCTGCAACGCTGGCTGACAACCGAGCTCGAAGCCAGGGAGCCGGGCGCCTTCAAAGTTGGCCGCCAAGCCACCGCCAGAGGGTTCCGACTCCTGTCGGTGAACCGCATCAACGTGCACAGCCACACTCACCACAGCGGGTGATCAGGCCAGGGTCGTGACCCCGTCGGCCACCAGCACTGCCGGACCGGCCAGCTCGACTTCCTGGCCGGGCAGCGCCCGAACCTGCAGCGTCCCACCGGGCAGGTCGACCCGCCATACATCGGCGGCAGTGTCCGCTCCGGCCCACCAGCGCGTGGCCAGCGCCGCGGCGGCAGCGCCCGTGCCACACGAGCGGGTCTCACCGACGCCGCGCTCATGCACCCTCATGGCGATGTGCCCGGGGCCGATCGGTCGAACGAACTCGACGTTGGTGCCATGGGGTGCAGCGGGGTTGACCTCGGGGACCTTGGTCAGGTCCAGCGAGGCCAGATCTGCCGAGTCCGGCAGTGCCACGACGACATGGGGGTTGCCAAGTTCCATGCTCAGACCGGGCATCGGGTCATGCCCCTGGACCTTGACCATGACATCGAAGCCCTTCTCGCGGGCGCCGTCGACGTCCACGATGCGCCAGCTGCCGAGATTGACGGCGATCAGGTCGCCGTCGAAACGGACCCGCTTGACGCCATCGCGGGTGGCGATGGCGAACTCGTCTGCCGTCTCAAGTCCCTCACGGCGCAGGTACGCGGCGAAGACCCGGGTTCCGTTGCCACACATCTCGGCGGGGCTGCCATCGGCATTGCGATAGTCCATGAACCAGCGAGCCTCGCCCCCCTGATCGCGCACGTGCGGCTCGGCCGCAGCCTGAGTCGGGACAACGCGGATGACGCCGTCGGCGCCGATACCGGCCCAGCGATCGGTCAGGCGCCTGACCTGGTCAGCCGTCACGTCGCGAGAGCCATCGAGATCGGCCAGCAGCACGAAGTCGTTCTCGGTGCCGTGGCCCTTGGTGAAGTGCATCATCTCGCCCGTGTCAGTCATCTCGCCCATTGTTGCTCACCGCACTGCCTCGCGCCGAGCCGATGACACGAAGCCTCACGCCGAGCCGATGATGTCGAGCGCGCGCTCGGTCAGCTGCGGGTCGTCATAACCCAGCCAGTGGATGCGCGGATCAGGCCGGAACCACGACTCCTGCCGCCTGGCGAACCTGCGGGTCGACGTGATCGTGTCCTCGATGGCCTGTTCGGCAGTGAGGATGCCGTCGAGGTGCGCCAGCGCCTGGCTGTAGCCCAGAGCCTTGGCTGCCGTCCTGCCCTCGCGCAAGCCGGCCGCGTCCAGGCGGCGTACCTCGTCGAGCAGGCCTGCGTCCCACATCTGGTGAACTCGAACTTCAATCCGCGCATCCAGAGCCTGCCTCGGGACGCAGAGGCCAATCGTGATCGTGGGCAGCTGGTACTCCCGGGTCGGCAAGCTGGCTGAGAACGGTCGACCGGTGAGCTCGATGACCTCAAGGGCCCGAACCACCCGCCGCTCGTTCTTGGGTTCAATGGCCCGCGCCGCAACTGGATCCGCCCTCCCGAGTCGCGCATGCATGGCCGCGATGCCCTCGACGGCGAGCTCACCCTCCAGCCTGGCACGAACCGCCGGATCGGTCGGCGGAATCTCGAGACGGTCGAGAGCCACGCGCACGTAGAGGCCCGAGCCGCCCACCAGGATCGGCAGATGTCGTCGGGCCCGGACGCCGGCCATGTCCAGCCGGGCTTCACGCTGGTATGCCGCGACGCTGGCCTCCTGACGAACGTCCAGTACGTCGAGCTGATGGTGGGCGATGCCCCGGCGATCCTCGATCGGGGTCTTGGCCGTGCCGATGTCCATGCCGCGATAGAGCTGCATGGCATCGGCGTTGACGATCTCGCCGACCAGTCGCTGAGCGAGGGTTAGGGCGAGATCCGACTTTCCGCTGGCTGTCGGCCCAACGATCGCAATCACGTGCATGATCGGCGCCAGCTCGCAACGGCCCAGCCGACGCCGTAGGGCGCCCCTGCCCAGAGCACCTCGCCGATCCGGTCGCAGCCTGCCGCGGCCACCAATACCGGCCAGACCTGGGATCCGGTTGCCCCCAGCTCATCGCCGAGGTCTGCATCGATCTGAGCCAGGCGACTCGGCTGCCCCGAGGCAAGAGCCGCGCGAACTCCGTTGTCGTACGACTGGGCCCGTGCGTCCTGCGCCCTCGGTGCCTTGGGTCCATGACAGGCCGCGCCATCGGCCACCAGGATCAGGCCAGCGCAGGTGCCGTCCGCGGCCAGCTGCTCACCCAGAGCCGTGGCGTGGCCGTCGCCGCTGGTCGTGATCCACCGGGCGGACGCCCACAGCTGCGCATGCTCGGGGTGTGCGGCGATGTCGCGACTCGCAAGGTAACGGGCAACCATGATCGGCGTCGGCAACGTGGGGTCACTTGGCTGCCCCTCGACCAGGGCTGGAACGACGAAGTCGCGGCCGAAGCTGGCGAACGACACTGGCCCAGAA
>DASRUA010000384.1:0-2475 GCA_035655615.1 Dermatophilaceae bacterium | reverse complement strand
CCCTCTTCTCGGCGTTTTGTGGGTGGTCGTGCTCTCTGGTCCCGCGTCCGAGTTCTCAGGTGTCGCCCCGGCCGCGGTGACGGTGACGGCTACTTGCTCCGGCTCTAGCGGAATTGAGCTGGAGCACATGGAACAGGCTGTGGATCCGTCACGATGTGCCACAAATGTGCCACAGAGCCACTGCTGAGGGGCGGTTTCGGCTGATCACGAGGGCGGGCACAAGCCGCTGACCTGCGCAAACACCGCTTGGCGCAACCGGGCTCGTACTGATGACCTACGGATTCAAAATGAACAGACTTGTCCCCTCGCGATGTGCCACAAAATGTGCCATTTGATCGTGATCAGGGACGGTTCCGGATCATCTGAGGCGGTCTGTAGGCCTCTGACCTGCACAAACACTGGTGGGCCCCGTCGGGCTCGAACCGACGACCTACGGATTAAAAGTCCGCAGCTCTACCAACTGAGCTAGAGGCCCGGAGTATGGGAAGAACCCTAGGAAGAACCCTAGGAACAACCCTAGGAACAACTGCGGGAGAAACCCAGCACACCGCCCGTAGCCTAGTGGACCGGCTGTGGGTCACCAACCGAGTAGCGGGGTGTCCGCCTGGTTTGGTCTAGATGAAGCCCTCGGTGCCGAGACCGTCTCTTTCCGATCGATGCGACTTTGAAGAACACTTTTCGGTTAACGAGCGTGCCAGCCACCTGTCTCACGCAGCCCCGAGGTTCGAACGCAGCAGAAGCGACGACCCATTGTGGCGATGGCGCCGCAATGGGTCGTCCGGGTCGTGTGAGGAGGAGGGTACCGCCCATCGCGATGGAAGAATAGGGCTCACCGACATGGCGTGGCAGGCGCACCGATTGCCGGCCCTGGCTTGGCAACGGCGGCGAAGAGGTTGGGTCAGCCCGAGCTTGTGGAGCGCGGCCCTTGTCGGTGGGGAGGATCCGTAGCATCACCGGACCGTCCATTCTGCTGGACTGGCCACGACAGCCGATAGCGCCCGTCCCGCTGATCGAGGTGGGCGCTCATCGGTTGCGTAGAGGTCAGACTGTCTTCATTGTCTTGGCGACGTGATGGCCTTCGGTGCGTCCCAACGCCTCTTTAACCGGTGTCGGCTCGGCTAGCAGGCGGTCAGGTTCGCCGCGGCTTCGCTGACAGCACTCGTGCCGCCGAGCACGACAATGTTGGTGGTACCAAGACGAGTCAGCTCCGTGAGGGTCGAGGCCGGAACGCAGTCCCTTTCGGTAAGGAGCAGCGGTGCGCCGGCGAGACCCGCCACGGGCGCGCCAGCCAGCGCATCGGGGTAGTCCGCCGCGGACGCGAGGTACGCGGTGGTGGCACCCAGCGGGTACGTATTCAACGAAAGTGGGGTCTCCATCTCAGTGCCGTAGCTGCTGAGAATGCTCAGGCTTCGTGGTCGCGCCAGGGCAGGCCGGACTCTTCGCGTTCGAGGCTGGGCGGCAGCCATCGCACTCGGGCGGGTGGGGGTGGCGGCGGTCGGGTGCGGCCGGCCTTGCGGAGGTCGCTGTAGGTCAGGGCGTCGCCTTCGACGGCCTGCTGCGGGAGCCGCCGGAACAGCAGGCCGCGACTGCGCCAGTGGCGTCGGTTGAACCGGAAGACCCACTCATCGAAGTAGGCGGGCATGTGCTCCGGGCTGATGGAGCCGTGCAAGGTGCCCATGACCCAACGCTTCACCAGCGAGAAGACCAGGTGCACGCCGGGCAGCGCCTGATGCGCCGGTCGACCCGAGGCGCTGACGGAGGTCGCCTTGAGGGTGTAGAGCCCACGGGTGGCCTTTGGGTAGGCCGACCAACCGTCACTGACGATGCAACTGCCGGGCTCGACGCTGGCGAGCAGGAACTGCTGCAGACTCTCGGCGCTGGCGTCCTCGATGACGCCCAGTCGAGCGCGCCCACGACCCTTGGGGGGTGTTGAGTTCTACGGCTGCGGCGAACAGCACCTTGCCCAGCGCACCGCGCCCAGGTACGCCTGGTTCAGGGCCGCCCAGGAAGGCCTCATCGACCTCCACATCGCCGGTGAGCCGGTCCCGTCCTGGGCGCACCATGACCGACCGGTAGCGGTGCAGCATCGCCCAGGCGCTCTGATACGAGCCGAGCTGCATCTCGCGCTGCAGCTCAGTCGCGCAGATGCCGCCCTTCCCGCTGGTCAGGTGCCAGGCCGCGGAGAACCAGACCGTCAGCGGCGTCCGGGTGCCGTGGAAGATCGTGCCCGCGGTGGCCGAGACCCGCCGGTCGCAGCCCGCGCAACGCCAGCGACGGTCCGGAGCCCGCCACCCCTCCGGCGAGGCGCACCACGGGCACACGAACCCCTCAGGCCAGCGCAGCCAGTCCAGATAGTCCAGGCACTTCCAGTCCTCGTTGAACCAGGCACGCAGCTCTGCGTAGGAGTTCGGGTAGTCCTGACCAGCGAGCAGCGCCACGGCCGGATCTTACGGCAGCGAGATGGAGACCCCACTT
>DASRUA010000383.1:0-4552 GCA_035655615.1 Dermatophilaceae bacterium | reverse complement strand
TGTTCCCGATCGGGAAAAACAGCTCAGGGTCCTCGTCCAGGCAAGCAGAGCGGTTGCGCCAAGTCATCAGATGGGACTCCTTAAATCGGTGGTTATGGGACTCCTTGAATCGGTGGTTTCTGGATCAGCATCATGCGAGTCGGGAACGAGCACACCCTGGTTGGTGCTAAGTCGCACTACGAGCTGGTACTTGCTGCAGGCCGAGGCGGGCCTTGAGTCCGTCGAGCTCGGTCAGGAGGGTCGACGGGAGGGTGTCGCCGAACTTTTCGAACCATTCCTGGATCTGCGGGATCTCGGCCGCCCACTCCTGGGTGGAGACGTGCAGCGCCGCCTTGATCTGCTCGTCCGTCATGTCCAGGCCTTCGGTGTCGAGAGACTCCAGGGTCGGAACGTGGCCGATCGGGGTCTGCTGGGCGGCGGCGCGGCCCTCGATCCGCTCGACGACCCACTTGAGCACCCGGGAGTTCTCCCCGAAACCCGGCCACAGGAAGCCACCATCGGCGTCGCGGCGGAACCAGTTGACGTAGAAGATCTTCGGCAGCTTGGTCTCGTCAGCGTTCTTGCCGATGGTCAGCCAGTGGTTGATGTAGTCTCCCGCGTCATAGCCGATGAAGGGCAGCATCGCCATGGGGTCGCGGCGGACGACGCCAACGGCACCGGTCGCAGCGGCTGTCGTCTCGGAAGACAGGGTCGCCGCCATGAACGTGCCGTTAGCCCAGTCGCGGGACTCGGTGACCAGCGGGATCGTGGTGTTGCGCCGGCCGCCGAACAGAATCGCCGAAATCGGCACACCATGGGGGTCGTCGTACTCCGGCGCGAGGATCGGGCACTGGGCGATCGGGGTGCAGTAGCGGGAGTTCGGGTGGCTGGACAGGACGCCGTTCTTGGCATCCGCTGGGGTCCAGTCGTTGCCCTTCCAGTCGATGGCGTGCTCCGGCATGTTCTCCAGGCCCTCCCACCAGACGTCACCGTCGTCGGTCAGGGCGACATTGGTGAAGACCGAGTTGCCCTTCTCCATGGTGCGCATCGCGTTGGGGTTGGTCTTCTCGTTGGTGCCGGGGGCGACGCCGAAGAGGCCGAACTCGGGGTTGACCGCATACAGGCGTCCGTCCTTGCCGAACTTCATCCAGGCGATGTCGTCACCGAGCGTCTGGACCTCCCAGCCGGGGATGGTCGGGGACAGCATGGCCATGTTGGTCTTGCCACAGGCGCTGGGGAACGCGGCGGCGACGTACTGGGTCTTCTTCTGAGGCGAGGTGAGCTTCAGGATCAGCATGTGCTCGGCCAGCCAGCCCTCGTCGCGGGCGATCACGGACGCGATACGCAGGCTGTAGCACTTCTTCCCCAGGAGGGCGTTGCCGCCGTAGCCCGATCCGTAGGACCAGATCATTCGCTCCTCGGGGAACTGCACTATGTATTTGGTTTCGTTGCATGGCCAGGGAATATCTGTCTCGCCTGCCTTCAGAGGGGCGCCGACCGAGTGCAGCGCCGGGACGAAGTCGGCATCGAGCTCCTCGATCCGGTTGAGGACTCCGGTGCCGCACAGTGCCATGACGCGCATGGATGCCGCCACGTATGCGGAGTCGGTGATCTCCACTCCGAACATGGGCTTGTCTGCATGGAGGCGTCCCATGACAAACGGGATCACGTACATCGTCCGACCGGTCATCGACCCCCGGTAGAGGTCGTTCATAACCGTCTTCATCTGGTCCGGCGCCATCCAGTTGTTAGTGGGGCCGGCGTCCTTCTCCTCGACCGAGCAGATGAAGGTGCTGGCCTCGACGCGCGCGACGTCGGAGGGGTCGGACGTGCAGTGGAAGGAGTTGGGCTTGATGTCCTCGTTGAGGCGGGTGAAGGTGCCCGAGGCGACAAGCGTGTCGGTCAGTGTCTTCCACTCCTGGTCGGAGCCGGTGACCCAGAAGATGCGGTCAGGTGTGGTCAGAGCCGCGACCTCATCCACCCAGGCGGCAAGCCGCCTGTGGCTGGTGGAACCGTCACTTTGGATCTGCACTCGTGCGGTGATCGTCATCGGCTCGGTCATCCCTTTCGCGCGGCGCCTTTAGAGGCCACCTCAAGTCGGTATCTGTACCAAGAGTTGTGACCTTCTGGTCACCTATGTTGAATAATCTTCTTGCGTCGACCCGAGTCTGGTCCGGAGACTCACCGTCGCGATCGCTCCGATAGAGGGCGGGAAGCAGCTTGCGGACGGCCAGGTCGCCCATCCCGCCAAAACTGACAAAGTCGCATTCTTGGGACGCGGACCGTGACCGGCATCAGGATCTCCAAGGACCGATGAAGTGTGTTAGTGCGTCACACTAGGGGCAGTTTGGCCGCGATGCAACATGAATTTGGTATCTAGCCACGCAATATTAATCGACTTATGATGTCGAACATGACCATCGGGGCTATCTCGACCGCGCCGTCAACGAGGATGACGAACCGGGCTACCGTCGGCCGAGTCTTCACGTTGATCCGCGAGGGAACCGCGACTACCCGGGGAGAGATAGGTCGCCGAACCGGTCTGTCCCGCACCGCTGTCGCCTCTCGGGTAACCGCGCTCATTCGCGCCCGCCTCGTGGTCGAGGTTGAAGGGAGCGCATCGTCCGTTGGACGGCCGCCGACAAGGCTGACCTTCAACTCCGGAGCCGGGATCGTATTATCCGCCGCGATCGGCCGCAGTCGCACGCAGGTCGCCGTCTGTGACCTGGCCGGTGATGTGATCGTTGAGCAGGACGTCGTCCAAGAGGTCGGGCTTGGACCAGAGGAGGTGATGCTCGAGGTCGTCCGCGCCCTCCTCGCGCTGTTGGCCCAAAGTGGCAGGAGCGCGGAGCGGGTCAAGGGGATAGGGATAAGTATCCCGGGCACCGTGGACGCCGAGCGGCGATGTAGCCGAGACTCACCGATCATGTGTGGTTGGGACGCTGTCCCGCTCGCGCCATACGTCAGCGCCCTGGCCACCGCGCCGGTGTATCTCGAGAACGACACCAACGTCATGGCGCTGTCAGAACGCCGCGGGCACCTCGCGACCTATCAGGACGCGCTGATCGTCAAGGCCTCTACCGGATTCGGCGCGGGCATTGTTGCCGGTGGCGTGATGCAGCGCGGAGCGCTCGGCGCGGCAGGGGATCTCGGGCATATCAAGACCGTCGCCGCGAAGGGGCTTTCCTGCCGGTGTGGCGACAGCGGCTGCCTCGAAGCCGTCGCTGGCGGATGGGCGCTGGTGCGCGACATGCGCGCCAGAGGTCGCGACGTCACCCACATCCGTCACGTGGTCGACCTCGCCCTAGATGGAGACCCTGGGGCTCGCCACGACATCCGCGAGAGCGGTCGCCGACTCGGTGAGGTTCTGGCAACAGTGGTCAACCTGCTCAACCCAGCTGCGATCGTCGTTGGCGGCGACATGGCACCCGCCTACGACACTTTTGTGGCCGGACTACGCGAAACCCTTTATGGCAATGCCAGCGCCATCGCCACCAGAGATCTGCAGATCCTGTCCACCACCCACGCTGACAAGTCTGGGGTGATCGGCTGCGCAGTCCTCGTCCTGGACCAAGTGCTCAGCGAGGCGGCCGTGGACGCAGCGTGGAGCTAAGAAGCCAGGTTCGTAGGGGTGGTCTTTGACCGTGGTCAGCGAGTCAGTTGGCATGCACAGATGAGTTCGGACGGTCGACAGGTCAAGGGAGCCGCCGGGGTGTTGAGCAGGCGGCCGGACAGGTTCCACAGGTGCGTGGGTTCCGCTCACGTTCAGACGACCTGCGGGGTTCGCGTGGGCGTATTTTGGGCGTACATAACGTGGAGGACAGCCGAGAGCACGTAGCCGCCTGCTCCGGCGGGAAGGGCATCGAAGAAGCTGCCGGCCAGGTCAATCACCGTCCCGTGTAGGTCGCTACGGCTGGTACTGGGCTGTGGACGCGTTGCAGGCCGGTGGTGCCAGCGTCCACCTGGCTCACCCGTTGGGGGTGAAGGCCTTTGAGTACCGCAGGGTCAAGACGTTCGTGACGCTTCGGATTTGGCGGACTTGTCGCGGATGGGCCGCCTGCCCGAGGCGTGGATCGCGCCTCCGGCGACCAGGGAGCTGCAGTCTGACGCCAAAGCATCACGAGTCGAACACCCATGTCCACCGGGGGCGGATCACCAAACAGGCTTCTCGTCTGGTTCGCTGGGCGGCGATCGAGTCGGTCAAGAATGTCCCCGCCGCCAGTGTGGCCTGGGTCGTGAGGGAGCGCGTCGCCGGCCGCCGCGGCCGTAACGTCGGCAGTGTCCCAGCTGCCAGGCGCCAGCTGGAGTTCGTCTTCTACGCGCTGCGCGACGGTCACGTGCGCCCTCTGGAACACCTGCCCAGGGTGGCGTGAACACCGCCTCCGGCCTTCCCCTGGTCGGTGCGGGTCGTGCAGGGCATGACCCCTTTGTGGCGTGGTCGCTCCGCTTTGATTGACCCCGCCGGCCAGATGCACCGCGCACCCCATCATGCCCGCCCTGCCGCGGCGAAGGGATGACCGGCAGCTCACCCGGGCCTGCCCCCCAGCCGGACCACCCGGCCCTGACGAGAGCA
>DASRUA010000382.1:0-2019 GCA_035655615.1 Dermatophilaceae bacterium | reverse complement strand
TGGGGTGCGGCGTACCTGCTCGGGTTCGGGTCGGTGTTCTTGACCTACCCCTCCGCGGTTCCCTTGCGGCTGCCGGGCGGTCTGGCCGCGGTGATCACGGGCGTGGTGTTCGTGACCGCCATTGTCGTGTCCGTGGTGCGTAGGGCGCGGGCCGAACGCGGGGTCCGCGGCCCCTCCCGGATGGTCGGGGCGATGTATGGCTGGAGCTGGACCCTGGGCTTCAGCGCGCTGGCCGCGATCAACATCGGGGTAACCCGGCGGGGACTGCCCCCCGATGCCGCAACACTGCTGTGGTCGGGAAGCGCCCTGGTTCTGGTCGGAGTGCTCTACCTTGCCGGTGGGGCGCTGTGGCAGGACCGGTTCCAGTACGGCCTGGGCGTGTGGATGCTGGTGACCGGCGCAGGCAGCGTCCTGGCCGGTGTACCCGGCAACTTCGCGGTGCTCTCCCTAGCCGGAGGCGGCGGGGGGTATCAGATGGTCTGTGTAAGCGGTCCTTCTTGATCGAAGGAGTTTCATTGTGAACATGACCGGTGAGAATCAGCAGACAGATCAGCCGACTGCGCGGTCGTTGCGTAGGGAGTTGTTCTCCGACCAGCTGCTCGACGAGTTGATGTCTCGCGTCGACTCGGACGGGGTGTCGTTGACCGGGGAAGGCGGGTTTCTGCCCGAGCTGGTCAAGGCCGTCTTGGAGCGCGGGATGGACGCTGAGCTCACGTCTCATCTTGGGTACGAGCGCGGCGACCCGGCCGGGAACGGCAGCGGGAACTCCCGCAATGGCACGAGCGCGAAGACCCTTGGCACTGAGGTCGGAGACATCGGCCTGGACCAGCCCAGGGATCGTAACTCGGCGTTCGCCTCCAAGCTCGTCCCGAAGGGGATCCGGCGCCTTGGTGGGCTTGAGGACATGATCATCAGCCTGTACGCAGGCGGGATGACGATCCGCGACATCCAGCACCATCTGGCTGCCACGCTCGGCACCGAACTGTCCCACGAGACGATCTCCAAGGTCACCGAGGCCGTCGCCGAGGAAGTCGTGGCGTGGCAGTCCCGCCCGCTCGAGGCGTTCTACCCGGTGCTGTACCTGGACGCGATCGTGGTCAAGATCCGTGACGGCGCGCATGTGGCCAACCGGGCCGCGCACATCGCCGTCGGAGTCGACATGGACGGGGTCAAACACGTCCTGGGCATCTGGATCCAAGCCACTGAGGGCGCGAAGTTCTGGGCGTCGGTATGCGCCCAGCTGGCCAACCGCGGCGTGCAGGACGTGCTGATCGTCTGCTGTGACGGGCTGACCGGTTTCCCCGAGGCGATCGAGGCGACCTGGTCCAAAGCGATGGTCCAAACGTGCGTCGTGCACCTGATCCGGGCCTCGATGCGGTTCGTGTCCTACACCGACCGCAAGTCCGTGGCCGCGATGCTGCGCCCGATCTACACGGCCGCGGACGAGGACGGCGCGCTGGCCGCGCTGACCACGTTCGCCGATTCCAGCCTGGGCAAGAAGTACCCCGCCGCGACCGCGTCCTGGGAGAACGCCTGGGACAGGTTCACCCCGTTCCTGGCATTCGGACCCGCGCTGCGCAAGATCATCTACACCACCAACGCCATCGAGTCGCTCAACTACCAGCTCCGCAAGATCATCAAGAACCGCGGCCACTTCCCCAACGACGCCGCTGCGATCAAACTGCTCTGGCTGGCCATCATGAACATCGAGGACAAGCGAGCCCGCGAACGCGCCAAAGAAGCCGGCACCCCCAAAGGCCAACCCCGCAAAGCCTCCGGACGCCTCGTTGAGGGAGCCGTCACCCAAGGCTGGAAAGCCGCCCTGAGCGAACTCGCCCTCGTCTATCCCGACCGCATCAACCAGCACCTGTAAAACCCATCCGAAGATGACTACTTACACAGACAACTTGACAGGCTCTAGCGTTCGGCGATCTTCGCTTTCTCGTACTCGGCGATCACGCCCTAAACCTGGGTCAGCAGGGTGGCTTGCGGGTCATCAGCGGCCAGGTCCGGGGCGTC
>DASRUA010000381.1:0-2079 GCA_035655615.1 Dermatophilaceae bacterium | reverse complement strand
GATCCTCGTGGTCATGATGGCCAGCGAGGTGTACAGCGCAACGCTGGCGCCGACGTGGCCGCTGGGGTAGCTCGACGTCGGTGGGGCCGGGTCCAGATGCGGAACGTCCGGGCGTGAGTGACCGCTAGCGGCCGACACGGTGACGAAGATGGTCGCCTGCAGGCTGATGGCAATGGCCGGGATGACTGCGAACCACCAACGTCGCCTGCGCCACCACACCACCGCAACAGCGACAACGCACACGCGGATGATGATCTCGGTGTTGCCGACGTGTGACCAGAGTGCAGTGACCGAGTCCCATGTCCTGGTACGGGTGTCCTGAAGTGACCGGTTCAGGGCGCTCTCGAAGTGGTCCCACCCCTTGAAAGGACCAACAAGCAGCAGACCGAAGCCGGCGATGGCCAACCACAGGACCATGCCCGGAGCAAGCGCACCACCAAGCAGGCCGCGTACCGCGGTGCGGCGATCCGGTCCGGTGCCGCGATCCAAACCAGGGGGGACCAGCAACATACTCCTTCGTTCTCCTCAGTTGGGCCGCTTCTTTCGGGCAGATAGTCAACCTGTGCGACCGCTGAATCCTAACCTCCGAACCGGACCGCTCCAGTAACATCGACCCGTCGAAGGGAGAGCGTGATGCCCCAACGGGGCGACGTCTCGAAAGTTGCGAACCAGGTCGAGGGCCATCACGCCCTGCAGATAGGCGCCAGGGTCGGCTACGCAGTCAACGGTGTGCTGCACCTGCTGATCGCCTGGATCGCCCTCCAGGTCGCCTGGATCGCGAGCGGCAAGTCGGCGGACCAGTCCGGTGCGCTGCAAACCTTGGCAGGCAGCAGCCTGGGACGATTGACCCTCTGGGTGGCTGTGCTGGGTTTTCTCGCCCTCGGGCTGTGGCAGCTGGCCAGCGCTCTGGCGGTACGCACTGGTGGCGAGTCATCGAAATGGGCGGTCAAGGCCAAGGGCATCGCCAAGGCGGTCGTCTACCTGGTGCTCGCGTGGACCAGCTTCAGCTTTGCCAAGGGGCAACCCAGCAGCAGCAAAGCGCAAAGCGCCGACTTCACGGCAACCCTGCTGCAGCACACCGGTGGCCGGTTGCTCGTGGCCGTGATCGGCGTGGTCGTCATGGGGGGCGGCGCCTACCACGTGATCAAAGGCTGGACCAAGAAGTTCCTCTTGGACCTGAGCGAGAATCCCGGCACCGTTGCGACCCGCGCGGGGGTGGTCGGCTACATCACCAAAGGCATCGCCCTGGCAGTGGTGGGAGTCCTTTTCACGACCGCGGCGGCTCAGAACTCATCGAGCAAGGCCACCGGTCTCGACGGGGCGCTGCGTTCCCTGCGTCAGCAGGCCGTCGGGCCTTGGCTCCTGACTGCGGTCGCTCTCGGCATCGCGGCCTACGGCGTGTACAGCTTTGCGCGCTCGAGGCATGCACGCATCTGAGCCCACGTGTTCCTAGAAGGAGCGGCGCATCCTGAGGTTGACGGGCCGTCCATCGGGGTCGTAGAGGAGATGGTAGAGCGGTGTGGCCCAGGCCCGGGTGAACCATGTCAGCGCGCCGTCGCTGATGGGTCGAAGTCGCCCCGGAGGTCTTGTGCCGCGGCAGCCGCCGTCATACCAGCGTTGCAGCTGCGCGGCGCAGTCGGCGAAGGCCGTGAACATGTGCTCCGGGTCGTGCAGACCGTCCATCGGCCCCTCGCGGTCGAGGTGCTCGCCGGTGAGGTTGAGCCGCAACATCCGCGCGTACCCAGGGTCGCAGACCGCTGCGGATAGTTCGGAGTCGTGAGTCCAGGACCTCCGGTTGAAGTTGTCGGACCCCACCGACGCCCACTTGTCGTCGATGATGCAGACCTTGGCGTGCACGTAGACGGGAACACCATCTGGGCTCTCCAGGCCATAGAACGCGACTCTTTCGGGTGCCGCCTTGCGTAGCGTCGCGATCGCCCGCTCGCGCCCGAGCAGGTTCGGCGGCTTGGAGATGCGGCCATCCTGGTCGGGGAATCGGGGAATCGGGGAATCGGGGGAACACCGCTATCAGGTGCAGCTCGGGACTGCGCTGCAGCGCTGCCGAGAACATGGCCGCGA
>DASRUA010000380.1:0-3191 GCA_035655615.1 Dermatophilaceae bacterium | reverse complement strand
GTCGTTCGGCCCGGGGAAGATCCCGCGCCGCGTCGGTGCCCCGCTCGACCGCGATCCCTCGCTCCTCATCGCTGACGTAATGCTGCTCGTAGAGCCAGGTGGCGAGCTTTTTGGTCACCGTGCCCGCCGAACGCAGCAGTTCCTGGTTAGCCATGACCTTGTGGATCATGAAGTAGCCGAGGAACTCCGAGACATTCCCCAGGATGTGCTCGGGGCCGAACAGGTGGCAGAAGGCGTCATCGTCCCCGGCCTCGAATGCCCGCGTCCAGCGTTTGTGCTCACCCTTGTCGAGCGTGTTCGGCGCGTAGCCGTTCAGCGAGTGGCGAAGTAGCTCCACCACCTGTTCGTAGTTATGCATCGCGCCGGCCGACAGGCGCTCACGCTGCTCGTCCAGGAACGACTCGAACGCCTGGTCGATGGTGATCTCTTCTGCCATGCGCAACATGGTGCCACTGCTGAACTCGCCGGCATCCGGCGACTCAGGCGCCAAGAGGCGAGATCGTCGTGACCGGCCAGCGCCGGCATAACCTTGACGCTGCCGACGACCCTGCCGGACCGGCTCGGGGCGTGCAGCTATTGGGCTTCGCGGGCGGCGCGCAGGAGTCCGTCCATTGCCCGACCGGCGCGGATGACCTGCTCGCGGCTGACCGGAGTATGGCTGTATCCAGCACGGGTCTTCATATCGAGCAGGACCTGCAGCTGCTTGGACGCATTCCGGTCGACGGTGGCCAGGAGCTTGACGGCTTCGCTGTGGTTCTCGCCCCGGGAGTATTCACCCAGGCGCGCGCAGCAGATAACGTCACCGCCTGCGATACCGGCGTGCACGCACAGGGTCACGTAGGCGTCAGCGATGTCGGCCGCCTCGCTGGCGAACTCGTGGACAACCGCGGCCGCGTCCGCAAACTGTTCCGCCTTGGCCATCCGGCCGCTGCGTACTACCGAGTCACACGGGTTCGTGCGTGCCACGGTTCCTCCTGGTAGGTCGAACAAGCTGGCGCAGCCAGAGCGGGTTGCCGCAGACGGTCAGACCCTCGTCAACGATCGAGGTGAGGACCGGATCCGTCCCAGCCCCAGATCGGACCTCCGCCTCGGGCATGTGTAGTGCGCGGGTGTCGTTGCCCGTCCACCGGGTGACGCTCCGGCTTAGGTCGCCAACACAGTCCTCCCACGGCTCGGGTGCTGCGTCATCGGGACGGACCAGGAAGATGTCGATATTACTGTCGGATCGCGCGTCTCCACGGGCCGTGGACCCGAACACCGCGCCATACACCGGCGGAACCACCCAACCCTGCAAGACGTCGGTGAGTCGACGCAGCAGCGTCGTGCGCTGGTTGGCGATAGCGATGATGTGCTCAGCGACGAGGTGGTCACGGTTAAGCCGGTACTGAGCGCCCTTGCCGACGAACTCAGCATCGACGACCCCCTGGGCAGTGAGACGCTGAAGAGTCTTGCGGATACCCTCCGTGGACCGCCCGGGCAGGATGCGCTGCAACTGGCCGGGAGTGAAGGCAGCCTCGGCCTGGGCAAGCCGGGTCAGTACGTCACCGTCAAGGGTCGGGGTCACGACGGCGAACGGGTGTCGGAAGTCCACGGGCACCCTCCTTCCTATCGCCAACAATAGTACACACAAGCCAACTATTATTGGCGATAAAGTTGGGTGTCAATGTCCAAAGTCACGTGCACAGGCACCTACGGGTTTGAGGGATGAGCGCAGAGGAGTGCGGACATCTATCTGCGCGACTCAGGGGACCGAAGCAGCGCTCCGCTCGAGGTGACGGTAGATCGTGGGCCGGCTGACACCGAACTCCGCCGCAATCTGCGCGACGGTGGCGGCTCACTGCTGAGGGAACCTCGCGGACGCGACGGGGCCACCCACGCCGAGGGTTTCGTCGCGGACGTAGATCCCGACGCTCGCCCACCCCTCGGATGTGTGGTCTGCGTTGGTGGCCCACCACCGTGCGATCGCGTCGGCCAGAGCATTATCGGCGGCCGGGCCCAGGTCGAGCACCTTCTCCTTGATCGCGTCCTCATCCACTTTGTGCTTCTCCCCGTAACTGCCCGGGTACTCATGGATGGAGTCGATGACGCCCATGGCGATCATCCCGAAACCGAGCCTAACGCCGTCGGAGATGATGACGCCGTTGTGTATGTCGGCGAGCAGACCCATCTCAGCGAGGGTCCAGTGTTGCCGCTGGAGTTCGACCCTCAGGACGGCCCGCCACAGGCCGAGCTCGGTCTTGGCCCGCATCCCGGCGCTCTCTTGGGTCCTGCTGCGGTCGCCGCGACCTTCGAGCCATTCGATCAGGTCGGGGTTTCCGGCGAAGGAGATTCCATCTTTTGCCATGGTCTTCCTACCTTCCAGTCATCTTAGGTCTGCTCGGGGCTACTCGGGTTTACCGTAGCGGACCCATCCGACAACGGCGAGACCAAACCCTCTGCATGTGATCGGTCTCGCGGTGGATGATGCGGCGAGGTTATGTCTGGTTGGGGTGTATACCCCAACCAGACGTCAGGCGCTCACCCGAAAATCGTCAGGTTAGAGTCACCTGGTCCTTTGATTGACGGATGCTTCGCGAGATCTTAGATTTCAACCTGACACTTCAGGATCGGGGACGTGATCACTGGGCAGAGAGTCGACGCCTACTCCGGCCGTCGAAGGGCTCACCGAGGTAGCTGGCAGCGCAGCCCACCTCCTTGAAGCCCAACCGCTCATACAGAGCCGAGGAGGGCCCGCCAGGATGCTGTCACTCTCGACATGAACTCAGCCCCGATGAGGGTCACGAGGACTGAGCGCCTCTCCTGGTTTGAGCCACTGTTCGGATCGCGATAACAAACGGTGAGTCTTCAGCCTGAGTGCCGGGTGGCAGTTCGGAGAACGGCACCATTGACTCGCGGTCCCCGCCCATGGATGCCGCCCAGGCGACCCAGGCGTTGTGGACGTCCTCTGGGGTGACAGCCTCCCCCTTGGCGAGCAACAGCACGGTGTGGTCAGTGCGGCGTGGTCAGGGACATGGGTCCAGCGCGGTAGCTGAGATCTGTACCCTAATCTTCGCCCGCGCACGCACGCGGTCTGCCCCCGACTCGCCGGTGTCCGGCTCAGATGAGGTCTGCGATGAGCGTGTCAGCCAGGGCAAGAGCGGCCTCGCGGGCGTCCTGCGGCGACCGCGCGGCGCGTGCGGCAGCGGCCATCG
>DASRUA010000379.1:0-16094 GCA_035655615.1 Dermatophilaceae bacterium | reverse complement strand
GTTGAAGCGCGCCTCTGCCTCCCGGGTTCGTCCTGATTCATTCACGAACTTCCTTGCGCGGGCGGGGTGGACGACAACGTCCATACGGTCCACCATCGAGATCTGAGCATGTGCCACCCGGCGTGCATTTGGCGCCAACTAGAGCAAACATCTCATGGACACCGCGTTGAGCCACGCACTTCAGGAGTCCGCAACGAGTCCGCACGAGCGCGAGAACCACCCCCACGGCGTGCCACCAGTTGAGAGGCAATCACGCACGAAATCAACAGGATTCGCACCAACCCGCACACCGAGATGGCTCTTTTAATCCGTAGGTCGTCGGTTCGAGCCCGACGGGGCCCACCAGGAGACTTTACTGGGACGTTTGTGCTGCTTGCGGTCCGTGTCATATCCTCCGGAACTGCCCCGGGGTGCGTGCCATGTGGACGTTGAATCAGGCACATTGAATCCGCAGGTCGTCGTTACGAACGCGGCTGGGCTCACCATAGGTTTGCGCACGTCAGATGGCCTGTGAACCCTTCGCCCCGTATGCGGAGCAAGCCGCAAACCCCCGCAGTCCGCAATGAGTCCGCACGAGCCAGAGACGGCCGCAGCGAGCCACTCCAGGACGGCGTCCATGTCGTCCGTAGAGCCCCCGCGTGAGGGTCCAGCGTCACCGCCGCCGACTCGCGACTCAGAATCGACTTCACTGCCTTGAACACCTGAGGTGTCAACCTGAAGCGGCCCACCGGACACATGACGTTGACGCCGACCAGCGTCGGCGCGCACTAGACGACACCCGGAAACCGGCCCTCAAACACGGTGCGCACGAAGGGGAGCCATACACTTAGTCGCCAGAGGACGGCGGCTAACATGGCGTTGCTGGTGGTCTGGAGTGGGATGACACCACTTGCGACGTCGGCGAGCTTGAGCACCTGCGCGTCTCGATCGTCATGCACAAGGACGTGCGTCCGCAGCAGCCTAAACGTGATCGTTCGATCCCATCCGCACCAACTCTCGCATCCCAGCTAAGGGGTTTCCTTTGAGCTCGCCGGCCCATATCTTGAGCGCTCTTCTGCCCGGTGAGGGTCGGCGGCGACCCCGTGCGCACGCCGTATCCGACGTGTCCCGGATTGACCTGGACGGGAAGTGGCGGTTCAACCTCGTTCCGCGGGCCGACCTCGTCACCGACGGATTCGAGGCGCCAGGGTTCGAGGACGCGGGCTGGGCTCAGATCGAGGTTCCGGGCCACTGGCAGCTACAGGGCCACGGCAGCCCGGCATACACCAACGTCAACTACCCCTTCCCCGTCGACCCGCCCAACGTGCCGGACGAGAACCCCACCGGCGAGTACCGCTGTCTCTTCCAGCTGCCGGCCGGCTGGCCTGCCGGCGAGGCGGTGCTCCGGTTCCTCGGCGTCGACTCGGCGTTCACCGTGTGGTGCAACGGGGCCGAGCTCGGCTGGTCTTCGGGAAGCCGGCTCACGACCGAGTTCGAGGTCGGCTCACACCTGCGCGCGGGAGCGAACGTCGTGGCGGTGCGGGTGCACCAGTGGTCGCCGGCGAGCTACCTGGAGGACCAGGACATGTGGTGGCTGTCCGGGATCTTCCGCGACGTGAGCGTGATCTCCCGGCCGGCCGGGTCCATTGACGACTACTTTGTCCACGCCGACTTCGACCATGTGAACGGGACCGGCACGCTGCGTGTCGTCACCGACGTCCCCGCGTTGCTCACCATTCCTGAGCTCGGCCTCCAGCAGGTGCCAGCTGCGGGCCCGCATCTGCTGCCCGACATCGAAGCATGGTCGGCCGAACAGCCCCGCCTGTATGACGGGACGCTCAGCGCGGGCGGGGAGACGATTGCCCTGCGCGTCGGTTTCCGCACCATTGCCGTGCTCGACGGCCTCTTGACCGTCAACGGCCGGCGCATCCTCCTCCGGGGCGTCAATCGCCACGAGTGGGACCCCGACCGTGGTCGCGCCGTGACCGCGCAGGACATGCTCAGCGACGTCCTGCTGATGAAGCAGCACAACATCAACGCGGTCCGGACCAGTCACTACCCGCCGCACCCGGGCTTCCTGGACCTCTGCGATGAGTACGGCCTCTATGTCATCGACGAATGCGACTACGAGACGCATGGCTTTGTGCTCAACGAGTGGAGGCGCAACCCGAGCGACGACATCCGGTGGCAGCCGGCACTCCTGGACCGCATGCAGCGGACCATCGAACGCGACAAGAACCACCCCAGCATCATCATGTGGTCGCTGGGCAATGAGGCCGGCCATGGGCAGAACCTGTCTGCCATGTCAGCCCTGGCTCACGAACGCGACCCGGGTCGGCCGGTGCACTACGAGGGTGACTGGGACTCGGCGTACACCGACGTGTACAGCCGGATGTATGCCTCGCACGACGAGGTCGACGCCATAGGCCGTCTCGCGGAGCCCATGACGGAGAACCCGAGCCTGGACGCCCACCGGCGCGGCCTGCCGTTCCTGCAGTGCGAGTACGCCCACGCCATGGGCAACGGGCCGGGCGGTCTGCTGGAGTACCAGCGACTGTTCGAGAAGTATCCGCGATGTCAGGGCGGGTTCGTCTGGGAGTGGATCGACCACGGCATCCGGGCACGCACCGAGGGGGGCCGCGAGTTCTTCGCCTATGGCGGGGACTTCGGCGAGCCTCTGCACGATGGCAACTTCGTCGCCGACGGGCTGGTCTTCCCCGACCGCACCCCGTCGCCGGGCCTGGCCGAGTACAAGGCTGTGATCGCGCCGTTGCGCCTGCTCATTGAGTCAGGGCACGTGACCATCACCAACCTGCTGGACTTCGCTGACACCACACCCCTGCGTTTCCTGTGGACACATGAAGCCGACGGTGTTGAGGTGGACAGCGGCGAACTCGACGTGGCACCCGTTGCCGCCCAGGAGTGCGCAACCATGCCCCTGCCAACTCTCGCGACCGTCCCGGGCGAATCGTGGCTGACCATCCGGGCGGTCCTGGCGCAGGACACCGTCTGGGCGCAGGCCGGCCACCAGGTCGCGGTGAGCCAGACAATGATCAACCGCGCACCTACCCGGTCCGCACGCCGGGGAAGCCTGAGTCGGGACCTCTTCGACGAGCGCACCGGGCTGCTGATACGTGTCGGCGCCATGCTGGTGGATGGCCCGCGGCTGGACCTGTGGCGAGCCCCGACCGACAACGACCACGGCACCCACGGCCCGCCGGTGGAGGCCGGATGGCGCGCGCTGGGGCTGCATCGCCTCACCCATCGGGTCATCGACCGGCAGTGGACCCCTGACGGCTTCGTGCTGCGCACGAAGGTCGCACCCGCCGCTACCGATCTGGCCATGCTCGCGACCTATCACTGGATGGCGGACGGAGAAGCGCTGGTGCTGCGGGTCAGCGTCGAGCCCGAAGGCGACTGGACCGTGCCCCTGCCCCGGCTCGGTCTCCGGATGGCGCTACCCGTCGGGATCGACGATGTCGAGTGGTTCGGAGGCGGGCCCGGCGAGGCATACTCGGACAGCTCCCAGGCTGCGATCATCGGTCGCTACCGGCGCAGCGTCGACACCATGCAAACGCCCTACGTCTATCCGCAGGAGAACGGGAACCGCCTGGGCGTGCGGTGGGCGCGACTGCGCGGGGCCTCTAACGGCGTTCGGATCGAGGGAGACCCGACCTTCGACCTGACCGTCCGTCGTTGGACGACCGAAGACCTCGACGCGGCCCGTCACACCAGTGACCTGCGGCCCCGCGACAAAGTGTTCGTCAACCTCGACCTCGCTCAGACCGGCCTCGGCACTGCTTCCTGCGGACCAGGTGTCCTACCGCAGTACGAACTGCACGCCGCCCCGACGAACTGGACGGTTCGCCTCATGCCAGACAGCGGGCACGGTGTTTAGAAACGGCGACGAGAAGCAAGCATCCAGACAGTGAAGAACTCATCTAGCCTCGATCACCGATCACCGATCACCGACAGGACCGCACGCGTCTGAGCACCGATGGCTGCGTCGCCAGGTCCCGGCGATCATCAAATCGCTGCATCAGAGCGCTCGGAAACATCAGTTCCGCGTGCGAAACACGGCAGGCGCGTGCGCTCGGTGCCACGGACAGATACATCGTGATCTCGGTGTATGGCTCACGGTGGCTCAGGTTGACCGCCCTGCGGAAGTGACAACCGAACGGCACGTCCGGCATCGCCGCCAGTAGGTCGCCGGTAGGTCAGGGATGAGCCCGGCAGCCGCGAGCGAGATGCCACCGCCCTGGCTTCCGCCGGCGACAGCGACCCGCGCCGGATCGACGTCAACATCCTCTTGCGGTTGGGCGTACGGCGCTGACGCCACTGAGAGAAACGAGTGGTTCGATCGCACTATTGCGACACATGGCGTAAGAGCACCGGAACCGCGGTTTCATTGCCCGCTTCCTTGATCAGGCAGGGGGCAATGAAACAAGGAACACCGCAAGGGTCAGGTGCCAGTCGACCGGCTTCCCCGCGGTGGCCGCGAGACTCGTCACCCAAGGATCGGCATACAGGGTGCAGCTTTGGTGCCATCAGCCACTAGGCCAGCGGCTTTGCCAACCGGTGCTCGGCATACCGGCCGCCGTTGAAGGCGGGCACCTCCTCGTAGCCGAGGGCGGCATACAGTCGGTGGGATTCGACGAGGTCGTGGCGGGTGTCCAAGTGCAGTAGTGCCATTCTGGTCGTCTCGGCCAACCGAAAATTGCAACCAGCGGCCACGATCCGACGCCGTGCTCGAGTCCGCACGCGCTAAAGCCGAGAACCACGCCGGCTACCCGTACGCCGGCGTCCGGAACCTCCAGACTCTGAACGATGCCCCCATTCCTCGCGAGGTTCTGATGTGGCCGGCGACCGGTGCGCTGATGGTGCTCGGTGGCCGCTCGCAGCAACGACGCGGTGCGGACGGGCACGAACGGGTAGGCATAGATCTGTCCGTGCGGGTGGTGCAGGGTGACGCCGATCTCCTGGCCGCGGTTCTCGAAGGGGAACACGTGCTCGACGGCCTCGAGCGCGGACAGCTCGCGGGTGCGGTCGGCCCAGACGTCCACGACAGTCCGGGCCCGTTCCGGCGACAGAGACGAGAAGCTGGCGCCATGGTCGCTGGTGAAGCAGATGACCTCGCAGCGGCCTACGGCGGGAGCACTCGCCAGCAGTGGGTTCCCGGAAGGCCCAGCAGCCGTGGATCCGCCAGCGGAGGACCCGGCAGCGGAGGACCCGGCAGCGGTGGGTCCGGAAGCAAAGGCAGGAAAGCGATTCTCGAAGACGACCACGTCATACTCGTGGGCCGGGATCTCTGACGGAATCGTGCCACCGCCGCTCGGGCACAGGGGGCACTCGTCTGTCGGGGGCAGGAACGTGCGGTTCTGGCGGTGGTCGGCGATGGAGACCCAGTCGCCGGTCAGCGCGTCCAGACACATCGTCCCAGCCGTCCTGCGTTCATCCAGGGGGCGCTCGTCGACGGCCTCGCGGCGTGTGGCGCCACTGAGATAGGGCTCGGAGTCGTCGAAGTAGATGAGCTCGCGGCCAGCGGCCAAGGTCGTGGAGGTGCGGCGAACCCTCGGCGAGTCTTCGGGGTGCCCTGTCATAAGCCTTTGACCTTCCTGGGTTTGCTGTCCGCCTCGAGGTCAAGTGGCTGGGCCACGATGACCTGACCGACGTGCTCGCTGAGTATCCGCCGCGCCTCGGCACCGAGCCCTGCGTTGGTCACCAGCACATCGACCTGGTCAAGAGTGGCGAACGTCGACAGGCCGATGACGCCCCACTTGCTGTTGTCGGCCACCACGATGACACGTCGGGCGGTCGCGATGAGCGCTCGGTTGGTGGCGGCCTCGATGAGGTTCGGCGTGGTCAGGCCGGCGACGTGGTCGAAGCCGTGCACACCGAGAATGAGCGTGTCGACGTGCAGCGAGCCCAACGTGGCGTCGGCTACCGGGCCGGCCAGCGCGTCCGAGGGGGTGCGCACCCCGCCGGTCAGGACGACGGTCAGATGCTCGCGCTGGGCGTTGTGCAGCAGATCGGCCACCCTCGGAGAGTTCGTCACCACGGTCAGTTCAGGGACATTGAGCAGCTCCTGCGCCACGGCATACGTCGTGGTGCCGGCCGAGATGGCGATCGATGAACCCGGGGAGATCAGACCAGCCACCGCACGCGCGATGGCGGACTTCGGCCCGGGGTTAAGCCCGGACTTCACGTGGAATCCTGGTTCGTCCGCGTTGCGCCCGACAACCGCGGCGGCGCCGCCATGGACCTTCAGAACCAGACCGTTGCTGGCCAGCACCTCGATGTCGCGGCGCACCGTCATGTCGGAGACACCCAGGGTGCCGACCAGCTCGGACACGCGCACCCCGCCGATGCGGTCAACTTCCCGAAGGATCACTTCCTGTCGCTGTCGTGCCAGCACGCGGTCTCCCTTCATCTCTGTGAGGCCGCACCGCGTCAAAGGCTGCGGGCCAGGTGTCAACCACCTCGCTCATCCGTCCCGTGCGCACTGAACCTCCCACCGTCATGTGGTAGAACCTAGCCCCCTGAAACCCAACAAAACAAGACATAACTCACCCATTGTCATCATCCGCTACTGCCGGATCCCCGCTGAGACGAAGGAAAAGCCGCTCAACGAGGTAGCGTCAGCGATCAAGACCTCCCAAAACGTGATCATATATGTCTTGAATTGTTTGAGGTTTGGCCCTAGGTTGTTCGACACCTGCCGCATCCGCGCTGGCATTTCCCGTTGTGGAGGACTCATGAACGCGACTCCCGATCCCCTGGCTTCAATGAGCTCAGTCAGCCGTCGGACCATCCTTCAGGCGGTTGCGACGGGGGCCGTGACCATACCGCTGCTCGCCGCCTGTACGGGGCAGACAAAGACCACTGGTTCCTCCGGGAGTACGGGAGGAACCAAGACCGTGACCTTCGGTTCCAATGCGTCCGACGCGGTGCCGAAGGCTGCGATGGCCGCCCTGATGGCCGCCTCCAAGACCGCGGTCGGTACGGACGTCAAGACCAACACCGTCCCGCACAACGACTTCCAGAACAACATCAACAACTACCTCAAGGGCAGCCCGGACGACGTGTTCACCTGGTTCGCCGGGTTCCGGATGAAGGCCTATGCCAAGCAGGGCCTCGTGGCGCCGATCGATGATGTGTGGCAGACCATCGGAAGCAACTTCCCGGACTCGTTCGCGAAGGCGTCGACCGGCGACGACGGCAAGAAGTACTTCGTACCGGTCTACAACTACCCCTGGGCGGTCTTCTACCGCCCCAGCGTCTTCAAGAAGTATGGGTATGCGACGCCGACAACGCTGGATCAGTTTGTCGCGCTGAGCAAGCAGATGCAGAAGGACCAGCTCACGCCCATCGCCTTCGGTGACAAGGACGGCTGGCCGGCGTTCGGGACCTTCGACTACCTGAACATGCGTCAGAACGGTTACCAGTACCACATGGACTTGATGGCGCACAAGGTGAGCTGGGCGGACCCGAAGACGAAGGCGGCGTTCGACACCTGGAAGAGTCTGCTGCCGTACCACGCAGCGGGCGCACTGGGGCGGACCTGGCAGGAGGCGGCCCAGACAGTCATCAAGAAGACGTCCGGGATGTATCTCCTGGGATCCTTCGTGGGTCAGCAGTGGCCTGCGGGAGACACCGACATCGACTTCTTCCCCTTCCCGACTGTCAACCCGACATACGGGCAGGAGTCCATCGAGGCCCCGATCGACGGGTTCATGCTCAGCAACAAGGGCGCGAAGAACCCGGCCGCCAAGGATCTGCTGAAGTTCATCGGAACGGGCAAGGCCGAGGACGTCTACCTGGCCACGGACTCCAACGACGTCGCCGCAGCCAAGGACGCGACCACGAGCAAGTACACGGCGCTGCAGAAGAAGGCAGCCACGATGATCGCTGGGGCCAAGAACATCTCCCAGTTCCTGGACCGCGACGCCGAGCCGGCGTTCGCCAACAACGCGGCCCTGCCTGGTTTCCAGAACTTCATCAAGACCGGCGACATCGACGGGACCTGCAAGGCTCTCGAAGCGCAGGCCAAGCAGGCATACGCGAGCTGATGGCGACAACCACCGCCAGCACGCCGGCAACAGGTCCCAGCCCTGCTACCGCAGTGCGTAAGGGTCGTCGACTTCGGACATTCAGCAAAGGCGACAAGATCACCCTGTCCCTGATGGTGGGGATCCCCGCGCTGTTTGAACTCGTCCTTGTCTGGTTGCCGGCGTTGCTGTCGGTGGGTCTGTCCTTCACCAACGCCCGGCTCGACATCTCCCAGCCTGGCGGGGTGCATTTTGTCGGAACCTCCAACTACCAGTTCATCGCCCAGAGCTACCCGCCGTTCGTGCCGGCCATCGAGCACAACGTGATCTGGCTGCTGTTCCTCACCTTCATCGCCACGCCGCTCGGGCTGCTGATCGCCGTGCTGCTGGACTTCAACCTTCGCGGCTCGTGGATATACCAGAGCGCCTTCTTCATCCCCGTCATGCTGTCTCTGGCACTGGTCGGGATCATCTGGCAGCTCATGTACAGCAGCGACAGTGGCCTGATCAACTCGGTGCTCGGCACTGCGGGCAAACCTGGCGCCGTCGACTGGTTCGGGAACTCGCAGATCAATCTCTGGGCGGCGCTCGTCGCCACCTCGTGGAGGCACGTTGGCTACATCATGATCCTGTACCTGGCCGGTCTGAAGGGAGTGGACCCCACGCTCAAGGAGGCCGCGGCCATCGACGGCGCCAGCGCGGCGCAGACCTTCTTCAGGGTCGTGTTCCCCGCCATGCGTCCGATCAACATCATCGTTGTCGTCATCACGGTGATCGAGGCCTTACGGGCGTTCGATATTGTCTACATTATCAACCGGGGCACCAACGGCCTCGAGCTGGTGTCAGCCCTGGTTGTTCAGAACCTGGTCGGCGAAGGGACCAACATCGGCGTCGGCGCGGCCCTGGCGACGGTGCTTCTGATCGTCTCGCTGGTGCCCATCACGATCTACCTCGGCCGGACCTTCCGCAAGGAGATGCGATGAGCAACGCCGTCGCCACGAAGACCAGGAACGCCGACAAGGTCAACACGAACGGCAGCCGCATCATCAGCTCGCGGACCAGGGTGTTCAGCTATGTCTTCCTGACGATCACCGCAGTCCTGTGGATCATCCCCCTGGTGTGGACCCTCTACACGTCCCTGCGGCCAGAGGCGGACACCAACAAGTACGGCTATCTGAGCACGGGCGGGGCGTTCAACTTCGCCAACTTCAGTCAGGCCTGGACCCAGGGCCTGTTCGCCCACTACTTCGTCAACTCGGCGATCATCACCATCCCCGCGGTCATCATCACCTTGTTCCTGGCGTCAATGGTCGCCTTCTCGGTGTCCCGCTTCACCTGGAAGTTCAATATCACGCTGCTCATCCTGTTCACTGCCGGCAACCTGCTGCCGGCCCAGATCCTGGCCGCACCGCTGTTCCAGATGTACAAGCACTTTCCGCTGCCACTGTCGATCAGTGACTCCGGGTCACTGCTCAACACCTACTACGGCGTCATCATCGCCAACGTGGCGTTCCAGGTGGGCTTCTGCACGTTCGTGCTGTCGAACTACATGAAAGCCCTGCCGGCCGAGCTGGGCGAGGCAGCGCGGGTGGACGGCGCTAGTGTCTTCCGCCAGTACTGGCAGATCATCATGCCGCTGACCAGACCTGCTCTCGCGGCCCTGGCCACGTTGGAGTTCATCTGGATCTACAACGACTTCTTCTGGGCACTGCTGTTCATCCAGAGCGGCGACCGGCTCCCCATCACAACCGGCATCAACAACCTGAACGGTGTCTTCGCCCAGAACTACAACCTCATCGCGGCCGGGGCCATCATGACCGCCGTCCCCACACTCGTGATCTATCTGGTGCTGCAGAAGCAGTTCGTCGCCGGACTCACACTGGGCTCGAGCAAGGGTTGAGTACGTCCAGCCGCAGAACAGGAGCGCTCTCCCATGCCTGATGTCGAGCCCGAACTGATCCATTGGCGCGGCAGCGGTGTCAGCCTCCTCATCGACTGCCAGGGCGATGGCCTGCCGCGGATTCTGTACTGGGGGGCCGACCTCGGGCCTCTGCAGGACCATGACCTGGCGTCGGTGGCGCTGGCGAGTCTGCCGCACCAGGGGTCCAACCAGACCGACGCCCGGGTCGAGGTCAGCGTCCTGCCCGAGCAGTCCCGCGGATGGATGGGCACGCCGGGTCTGTCGGGTCATCGCGACACCGGGGCATGGTCCCCGCGCTTCGTCACCCGGAGCCGGGACCTCACCCAGCCTTCAACGGCAGCCGAGCCGCCCCTTGCGAACCGACTCAGGGTGACGGCCGAGGACCCAGCCCTTGGCCTTGACTGCGTCTGGGAGCTGGAGATGACGCGGTCCGGACTGATCCGGCAGCGCGCGACGATCACCAACACCGGGGCCGACGACTTCCAGCTGGGCTGCCTGCTGCCCACCTTTCCCGTGCCGCCACAGGCGACCGAGCTTTGTGACCTGACCGGACGTCACCTGCGGGAACGTTCGCCCCAACGCAGCCCCTTCACCCTCGGAAGCCATACCCGCGAGAACCGGCGGGGCCGCACCGGGCTCGACGCAAGCCTGCTCTTCTTCGCCGGAACCTCCGGCTTCGGCTTCGAGTCCGGCGAGGTATGGGCGACTCATCTGGCCTGGAGCGGCAACCACCGCCTCGTGGCCGAGCGCGACAACACCGGCGTCAGCTGGCTGGGTGGCGGTGAGCTGCTGATGCCGGGGGAAGCAAGGTTGGGCCGTGGCGAGTCGTATTCCAGCCCCTGGCTCTACGGCTCCTGGGGCCGTGGCATCAACGAGGTCAGCGGGCGGTTCCACGCCTACCTGCGGGCCCGGGCCACGCACCCCGTTTCGCCGCGCCTGGTGACGCTCAACACGTGGGAGGCTGTCTACTTCGATCACGATCTTGGCCGGCTGGCCGCACTGGCGGACGCCGGGGCCACGGTCGGGGTCGAGCGGTTCGTCCTGGACGACGGCTGGTTCGGGGGCCGGCGCAGCGATCGGGCGGGTCTGGGTGACTGGGTCGTCTCCCCGCAGGCCTGGCCCCACGGCCTCGAGCCGTTGATCAGCCACGTGACCGGCCTGGGTATGGAGTTCGGCATCTGGGTGGAGCCCGAGATGGTCAACCCCGACTCTGATCTGGCCCGCGCCCATCCCGACTGGGTCATGACCGCCGATGCCCACCGCGCGCCGATGACCTGCCGCGGCCAGCAGACCCTCAACCTGGCGATTCCGGAGGCGTATGAGCACATCCTCACCCAGCTGGATGCACTGCTCCGCGACCACGACATCAGCTACCTCAAGTGGGACCACAATCGCGACCTGCACGAGGCCGGGGACTCCCGGACCGGTCGGCCATCCGTGCATGCCCAGACCCTGGCCACGTATGCCCTCATGGACGAGCTGCGACGGCGCCATCCGGGGGTCGAGATCGAGTCCTGCTCGTCCGGCGGTGGCCGGGTGGATCTCGCCGTGCTGGAGCGCACCCAGCGTGTCTGGGCCTCGGACTGTATCGACGCGCTGGAACGACAGCAGATCCAGCGGTGGACAGCCGCCCTCATCCCCTGGGAGCTGATCGGCTGCCACGTCGGTTCAGGTGTCGCGCACACGACCGGTCGCCAGCATGTGCTGGACTTCCGCGCCGGCACCGCGTTCTTCGGCCACTTCGGCGTCGAATGGGACCTGACCACAGCGAGCCAGGCAGATCGCACCCGGCTCGCAGCGTGGATCACGGCTCACAAGCAGTTCCGCGGGCTGCTGCACACCGGTCGTGTTGTTGTTGGTGATCATCCTGACCCCTCTTTGTGGGTCCACGGAGTCGTCGCTCACGACGGAAGCGAGGCCGTGTACTCCCTCGCTCAGGTGGCCACCAGCGTCGCCTCGCCGGCAGGTCGGGTCCGGCTCCCCGGACTGGACCCCCAGGCCACATATGACCTGCGCCCGATCTCTCCCGGAGGCGACTCCTCGGCAGCCGACTTGTCTTCGTTGCCGTGGTGGTCCACAGGGATCAGGCTCAGGGGGTCAGTGCTTGGCAGCATGGGAGTACAGGCCCCGAACCTCTTACCCGAGCGCCTCGTGCTTCTTGTGGCGACCCGACTGCGAGGTGATGGCGCGTGAGGTTGCTGGTGACCGGCGGGGCCGGCTACATCGGGTCGGTCGTCACCTCTCAACTGCTTGCGGCGGGCCACCAGGTGGTCGTCCTGGATGACCTGTCTACCGGTCACGCCGACGCCGTTCCGGAGCGCGCCCAGTGGGTTCAGGGCCGGATCCAGGACGCCGGCGATGTGTTGATGGGCAACAACTTCGATGGGGTGCTGCACTTCGCCGCCAAGTCTCTGGTCGAGGAGTCACAGCGACGTCCTGATCTGTACTGGGACAACAACGTGTGCGGCACCATGGCCCTGCTGGCAGCGATGCGGGACGCGGGAGTGCCGCGGATGGTGTTTTCCTCGACCGCGGCCACCTACGGCGAGCCCGACGTCACCCCGATCACCGAAGACGTCCCCGCTGTCCCGATAAATCCCTATGGACAGAGCAAGCTCGCCGTGGACTACATGCTCGCCGGGATGTGCCGGGCATACGGTCTGGCAGCCGCAAGCCTGCGCTACTTCAACGTCGGCGGAGCACTCGGGCGGCATGGAGAGCGGCACGAACCGGAATCCCATCTCATTCCCAACCTGCTTGCCGTTCCGGCAGGGCGACGCCCCAGTGTCGACGTCTACGGCACTGACTATCCGACCGCCGACGGCACCGCGGTCCGGGACTACCTGCACGTCGTCGACCTGGGCGAGGCACACCTCGCAGCACTGAAGGCGGTGCAGCCTGGCCAGCACGACGTCGTCAACCTCGGCACTGGTGTCGGGTACTCCGTGCAGGAGGTGCTGGACGCCTGCCGAGAGGTGACCGGGCACCCGATACCCGCCGTCGAACGGGACCGCCGCCCCGGGGACCCGCCGACCCTGGTGGCCTCGAACGTCCGTGCGCGTGAGGTTCTCGGCTGGACCCCACGGCTGGACCTTCACCGTCTCGTGGCTGACGCGTGGGCCTTCCTGCGCGACGGCACCACGCCAACACCGTGACCGCCGCAACGAACGGCGGTCGTCGACCTGCCGCCGACGCTGCGATGAGTGGTCTCCTTGACGATCTCAACCGATCCTGAAACCTGAGGAGTAGTGATGGCCGATCTTGTTGGCGCCGTCGACCAGGGCACCACCAGTACCCGGTTCACGCGCTGTTCGGCAACACCGACAGCTGGGTGATGTGGAATCTCACCGGAGGCGTGGGCGGCGGGGTGCACGTCACCGACGTCACCAATGCCAGCAGGACCATGTTGATGAACCTGGAGACGCTGGACTGGGACGATGGCTGCTCGGCTTCTTCGACATCCCCCGGGCGATGCAGCCCCAGATCACCCCGTCCTCGGACCCGAACCGGTATGGGGAGGTCGCGGCACCGGCGGGGTTCGCGGGGATCCCGCTGACTGGCATCCTCGGCGACCAGCAGGCAGCGATGTTTGGCCTGGTCTGCTTCGACCCGGGTGAGGCGAAGAATACGTATGGGACGGGCAACTTCATGCTGCTGAACACCGGGACCGAGCTGGTTCGTAGCAGCAACGGGTTGCTCAGCACGGTCTGCTATCAGGTGGGCACGGACAAGCCGGTCTACGCCTTGGAGGGTTCCATCGCGGTCACCGGGTCGGCGGTGCAGTGGCTGCGCGACCAGCTGGGCATCATTTCCGGCGCAGGCGAGATCGAGGCGCTGGCCGCCGGTGTGAAGGACAACGGCGGTGTCACGGTCAACGACTTGTGCATGCAGCTGCAGGCCAACGTGGTGGGTGTGCCGGTGAGCCGGCCGCTGGTCGCCGAGACCACCGCCCTGGGCGCGGCATACGCAGCCGGCCTGGCCATAGGCTTCTGGAAGGACACCGACGAGCTGCGAGCGAACTGGAACGAGTCCAGACGCTGGACCCGCAATGGTCAGACCAGCAGCGGGCAACCGGCTATGCCGGCTGGAAGAAGGCCGTCGAACGCACGCTGGACTGGGTCGATGTCACATGATCGAGAACCATGACTTTGCAGGTTGCGGGCAGACTGCGGCCGGTCCCGGGACCGGCCGACCTCTGATGGAAGGGAACCGCTGACATGAGCACCACGCAACCCCTGAGCCCGGCCGGGCGTTCGAAAGCACTGGCCAGGCTGGCCGACGAAGAGCTCGACGTCCTGGTCATCGGAGGAGGTGTCGTGGGCGCTGGGTGTGCGCTGGACGCGGTCACCCGGGGGCTGAAGGTGGGCCTGGTTGAAGCCCGTGACTACGCCGCGGGCACGTCAAGCCGTTCCAGCAAGCTGTTCCACGGTGGCCTGCGCTATCTCGAGCAGTTCAACTTCGCGCTCGTGTTCGAGGCGCTGAAGGAACGTTCGCTCGTGCTCAACACGCTGTGCCCGCACCTGGCCCGCCCGGTGCCGTTCATCTACCCCCTCCAGAAGGTCATCGACCGCGGTTACGTCGGGCTGGGCATCGGTGTGTATGACGTGATGGGGGCCGGGCGTGGTGTGCCCGCGCACCTCAAACATCTGGGCCGCAAGAAGACGATGGAGTCCTTTCCGTCCGGGAAGAGGGCGGTTATCCGGGGCGCGATCCGTTTCTATGAGGGACAGGTCGATGATGCACGGCACACCATGATGATCTCCCGTACCGCGGCCAATTATGGCGCGCTGTGCGTCAACAGCACCCGGGTCACCGGGTTCGTGCGCGAAGAAGACCGCGTCGTGGGGGTCACCGTCAAGGACCTGGAGGCCGGACAGGAGTTGACCATCCGGGCCCGCCAGGTCATCAACGCCGCCGGCGTATGGACCGATGAGATCCAGCAGATGGTCGGTGGGCTGGGCCAGTTCCAGGTACGGGCATCCAAGGGTGTCCACATCGTCGTTCCCCGTAACCGGATCAACAGTGCTACCGGCATCATCACCCAGACCGAGAAGAGCCTGCTGTTCATCATCCCGTGGGGAAGTCACTGGATCATCGGCACCACCGACACCGACTGGGCCCTCGACCTGGCCCACCCCGCAGCCAGTCAGAGCGACATCGACTACCTGCTCGGACAGGCCAACACACTGCTGCAGGATCCGCTGACGCCAAAGGATGTGGTCGGGGTGTACGCCGGACTCCGCCCGTTACTGTTTGGTGAGTCCGACTCGACCAGCACGCTGTCTCGTGAGCACGCGGTCTCCAGCCCCGTGCGGGGGTTGACGGTCATCGCGGGGGGCAAGTACACGACGTACCGGGTGATGGCCAAGGACGCTGTCGACTCAGCGGTCCACGGGCTGGAACGCTCGGTCCCCAAGTCCTGTACCGAACGTGTTCCGCTGGCCGGAGCCGACGGGTATTTCGGTGCCTTCAACTCCCGTCAGCTCATTGCAGACCGCACGGGCTTGCACGTGTCCAAGATCGAGCATCTGCTGGGACGGTACGGTTCCCTGTCCTGCGAACTGCTCGACCTTATCGCTGAACGGCCAGAGCTCGGCGAGCCGTTGGCCAGCGCGCCCGAGTACCTGAAGGCCGAGGCCTACTACGCGGCCAGCCACGAGGGCGCCCTGCATCTGGAAGATGTCCTCACCCGCCGGACCCGGATCTCGATCGAGGTTGCCGACCGCGGTGACGCGGCCGCGGCAGAAGTCGCCGAGATCATCGCGCCCCTGCTGGGTTGGACGGCGGAACAGGCCGGTCAAGAGGTCGAGCACTACCGGCTGCGAGTCAAGGCCGAACGCGAGTCACAGGAGCAACCCGATGACCAGACCGCGGATGCTGCCAGGCTCGGCGCACCCGACGTCCGACTCGGTGCCGCCAGCCCGTCGTGACCGCAGGCGTCTGGGAGTTCATGGATCCGGTGTCCACTCCCGCCCTCGCCGAGATCACCCGAACCCATCGCGAGCTCTGAGGTGTGTTGCTCCCACCGGACAGTGACCCAAGAAGGGAGAATTTCTCCCGAGGAGGAAGGGTCATCATGCCGAAATACCGTAAGTTCTCCCCGGAGTACCGCGACGAAGCGGTGCTAATGGTAATTCAAACGCAGC
>DASRUA010000378.1:0-6842 GCA_035655615.1 Dermatophilaceae bacterium | reverse complement strand
GCTATGGGTCCTATGCGCCCACCGGGCCGGCCTTGGCGACGCTGCCCGCAGTCTGGGCCAGAAGCTCCCTGGCGTGCTCGATCGCCACTGCGGAGTCCTCCACGCCGGCCATCATCCGGGCGAGCTCACGAAGTCGTTCGTCTCCACTCACGGCGACCACCCCACTGGCGGTGATGTGGCCATCATCGGTCCTACGCACGACCAGATGCCGGTCCGCGTAGGCCGCGACCTGGGCAAGGTGAGTCACCACGATGACCTGAGCCGATGTGGCCAGCGCCGCAAGACGGGCACCCACATCCAACGCTGCCCTGCCACCCACGCCGGCATCCACCTCGTCAAAGACGAAGGTGGGGACGTCCCCGCTTCCGGTAACGACCTCGAGCGCCAGCATGACCCTGGACAGCTCGCCACCGGACGCGCCCTTGGCAACACTGCGCGCCGGCGCCCCCGAGCCGGCCGCCAGCAGGATCTCGACATCATCGACCCCGTGACGGCTGAACCTCACCGGTTCGTTGCCTTCGCCCAGTGCCAACCCCTCGGGGTCCGGACGGCGGCCAAGCGCGACCTGCACGACTGCCTTGCCCATGGCCAGGTGGGAGAGCTCCGTCGTGACCCGGGCTCCGAAGTCTGTCGCGGCAAGCTGCCTCGCCGCGCTCAGCTCATCGGCGCAGTCCGTCAGCTCGTCTCGCAGCTCGTCCAGCCTGACCTCAAGCAGCTCAGCACGGTCATCAGCCCCCTCCAGCTCGGTCAGCCGGGCCGCGGACTCCTTGGCCCACAGCAGGATGTCATCTGCCGTGTCGCCGTACTTGCGCTGCAAACGTGCCAGGTCTGCGCGCCTGTTCTGGACCCAGGCGAGCCGGGCAGGGTCGACGTCAACGCCCGCCAGGTATGCCGCGAGGTCGGTCCCCAGGTCTGCGGTCAGGTAGCCCAGCTCCTGAATGCGACGATCGAGGTCGGCCAGCGCCTGATCATGACCTGTCATCGGCGCCAGCGCTGCTCGTGCCGAGCCCAGCTGCCCAGCCACATCGCTGTTCGCTCCATCGGGACGACCCCCGCCTGAGCCATCATCACCAAAGTACGTGCTCTCCGGATCACCGGTGAGTAGTGCGTGGGCCTGACCGGCGCTGGCCCGCAGACCATCGGTGTGCGCCAGTCGCCCATCCTCGGCGCGCAGGTCGATGTCCTCGCCCGGCAACGGGTCGACGGCCTCGATCTCTTCAAGGCCGGTCCGGAGCACATCCACCTCTCGCGCCCGGTCCCTGGCCAGCCCACGGAGGTGGAGGAGCTCAGCACCAACCTGGTGGAAATCGTCATACAGGACGGAATATCGGCCAAGCGGCTCGGACACCGACCCGCCGGCGAAACGGTCGAGCACGATGCGATGCTGCTCCGGCTGTCTCAGCCGCCACTGGTCCGACTGGCCATGGACGGCCACCAGCAGCTCACCGAGCTCACCCAGAACGCTGACCGGCACGGTCCGTCCGCCGACATGAGCCTTCGAGCGACCCCCTGCCGAGACGGTTCTGACAAGGATCAAGCCGTCCTGCACATCGCCACCAGCCTCGATGACCCGCAGGGACGCGAGGTGCTCCGGCCCGACGTCGACCACACCTTCGACGACAGCGGTCTTGGCGCCCGTCCGGACCAGGGCAGCTTCCGCCCGAGCCCCGAGCAGCAGTCCGAGGCCGGAGACGACCATGGTCTTGCCGGCGCCGGTCTCGCCGGTGACCACGTTCAGGCCGGCCGACAGCTCCAACACCGCATCATCGATGACACCGAGGTTCTGGATCCGGATCTCGCGAAGCATGGCGACAGCCTACGGACCGCCGGTGTCAAGCCTGCTCAGACGTGCCGGAGCCACCATGATTCCGCCGGGACGCCCCACGCCAACCGGTCACCGACAAGTCGAACTTTGCCACCAGCCTGTCGGCAAAGGGCCAGTCGCTCAGACGCGCCAGGCGCACGGGTATGTCGCTTCGGCAGACATCGATGCGTGCGCCAGGCGGTAGCTCGACCGTGCGCGAACCATCGCACCACATGACAGCCGAGCCGTCGGTATCCGCGAAGATCTCGATGGCCAGCGCGGAGCTCGGCCCGATCACCAGCGGGCGCGCGAACAGGGCATGGGCCGAAATGGGTACCACCAGCATCGCCTCGACGTCAGGCCACATCACCGGCCCACCCGCGGAGAAGGCGTATGCCGTGGAACCGGTCGGCGTGGCCATCACCACGCCGTCGCAGCCAAAGGTGGACAAGGGCCGTCCGTCAATCTCGAGCGTGACCTCCAGCATCCGTTCACGGGCGGCCTTCTCGACCGTGACCTCGTTGAGTGCCCAGCTCCGGGCCATCACCTCCCCGTCGAACGTCGCCGTGACATCCAGGGTCATCCGTTCCTCGACGACGTAGTCCCGGGCGACGATGTGCCCCACCGTGTCGACCAGCTTCTCGCGCTCTGCTTCGGCAAGGAATCCCACGTGTCCCAGGTTGATTCCGAGCAGCGGAGCCTCGGTCCCCCTCGACAAAGCGGCACCGCGCAGGATCGCGCCGTCGCCGCCAAGCACACAGACCAGCTCACAGCCCCGGGCCGGATCCATGGGATCGACCGTGACGATGTTGGGACTGCCGCCCAGAATGGTCGCCTCGGCCGCATCGGGCAGCAGGGCAACCTGAAGGCCTGCTGCGTGAAGCTGGTCCGCGACATCCCCGGCGAACTGCTGGGCCTCGACCCGTCGAGGGTGGGCAACGAGCAGGATACGGCGGGTCATGTGGGTGTCTCCGTCGACAAAGTGGCGGCCAGCTCAGTGACCTGTGCTGTGGTCAACCCCTGGTCGGGGCGTGGTGTCAGCCACAGTAGGTACTCCGCGTTTCCGGTTGCACCCCGGATGGGGCTACGGCACAGGGCCTTGGCTGTCAGCCCAGCTGTCGTCGCGGCGGCCACAACCTCTTCGATCACGTTGGCGCGATTGGCTGAGGAGCGTACGACTCCCCCTTTGCCGAGGCGTTCGCGTCCGACCTCGAACTGGGGCTTGACCAGGAGGACCAGGTCACCGGTCGGCTCGACAAGGTCACGCAGGACGGGCAGCACAAGGCGCAAGGAGATGAAGCTGAGGTCCCCGACCAGCAGCTCGGCCGGCCCGCCAAGGTCGCCCGCGCGGGCTTCGCGGATGTTGAGACCGGAGCGTTCGATGACTCGGGGGTCACCCACCAGCTCTTCGGCCAGCTGGTCATGGCCGACGTCCAGGGCGACGACCTCGCGCGCGCCCTGTCGCAACAGGACCTGGGTGAATCCACCGGCCGCAGCCCCGACGTCGAAACATCTCTTGTCGGCAACGCTGAGCCCGCCAGGCCCGAATACCTCCAGTGCCGCCACCAGCTTGTATGCCGCACGACTCACCCAGCCCTCGACCCCGGCCGCCAGCTCGATGCTCTGGCCGGCATGCACCGATGTCGCGACCTTCTTGGCCGGCGAACCGTCCAGCAACACCGAGCCCGCCTTCACCAGATCATGAGCCTGGCCCCGGGAGCGAGCCAGGCCCCTGGCAACCAGCTCGACATCGAGCCGGTGAGAGACCTCGTTCACTCCTGGCCGAGATCAGCAAGGCGGCCCTGCAGGACGCGATCGACCCGCTCGCTGATCTCGATCTGGATGTCCAGAGGCTCATCGGTGGCCATGTCGAGCTGACCGAGCACCTCGTCAACAGCACGGTCACCGGTGGGCTGACGCTCGGCACCCGGCACTGTGCTCACGTGCCAGCCGGGTTGGAACGCGTCGTGACCGCCGACCGGCTGGTGCTGGACCTGGTTGCCGCCTTGGCAGTCTTGGTGCCCCTCGGGGCAGCGGCCTTCTTGGCGGCGCTCTTCGGGGCAGCGGCCTGCGAAGATTCTGAGCGCAGTCGGGCGTTTTCCGCGCGAAGTCGCGCTGCCTCTGCCTGCACCTCCTCAAACTTCTGCACAGGCACCAGCCCCAGACGGGTCATGATCGCGGTATCCACCTCGGCACGAACCAACGTCGTGAGGTCCGAACGATTGGCGGCGGCCGCGGCCAGCAGCTCTTCGGTCAGGGTGGCCGCCCGTGACGCCATCTTGGTGCCGGTCGCAATACCCGTTGCCGGCAGAGAAAGCAGTCCCTGCGCGGCCTCCATGGCACGAGCCCGCGTGAGGTCGCTCAGCCCGGAAGCGAGCTGGACATAAGCGCGAACAGATTCGAAAGCCATCGTTCCTCCTAGGAATGTCGCTGCAACACCACGTTACTGCCCATCGCCCGCCGACGTCTTGTCCCCGGGGCAGCGCGCCGCGACGCCCCGGCAGCCAAGCCATGGGGCTTGCGGGCAATCCGGTCAGAGGTGGTTTGCCACAGCGAGGTCGAGCTCATCCGACAGGGCGGCTCCATCGCCGCTTCGTGGGTCCATGGGGCGACCTCGGAGGTCACCCGCATGCCAGAGCGCAGCCAAGGCTGCGCGCACCCGTTCGTTCAGCGCCCCGGTCGGCGAAACGACCAGGTCTCCGTGCGCCGGCACCCACGCCTTCGCCTGACCACAGACCCATCGCGAGGGGTCTGTGACGTCGTGCGCGGGCTCCTCGTATGCCAAGTGGAGAGAACGCAGATCCGTGGCGACGTATCGGGGTCGAGCCTTCTTCTCCACGCCGACCACGTCGCCCCAGCCATGAACGCCTCCGAAGACGAACAGCGAGTCCATCCCGGCGGCGGTCGCCCCCAGGATGTCGGTGTCGAGCCGATCCCCGATGGCCAGCGTGCGTTCGATGCTGGTGCCGAGAACGGAGACGCTCAGCTCATAGAGCGGGGTGTGCGGCTTGCCCACGACGACCGGGTTCACGTTGACAGCCTGACGGACCGCATCGACCAGAGCGCCGTTTCCGGGCGCCACACCCCTGTCGGTGGGCAGGGTGCTGTCGATGTTCGTCGCCACCCAGAGCGCCCCAGCCTGGACGGCATACGCAGCCTCCGCCAGATCGGTCCAGGCGACCTGAGACCCGTAACCCTGCAACACGGCCACCAGGGGCTCGTCCGATCGTGTCACCTGCGCCGGGGTTGTCGGAGCACAAACCGGGACCAGGCCAGCCTCTTGCAGAGCGAGGGAGACCCCCGGCCCGCCAACAGCCAGGACCCGGGAGCCGGGCGGGCAACGTTGTGCGACATAGCGGGCCCCGGCCTGTGCGCTGGTGACCACGCGCGATCCAGGTCCAGGCAGCCCCAGAGCTTCCAGGTGGCCGGCCACCTCCGCCGGCGATCGAGAGGCGTTGTTGGTGGCATAGACGACCGCGACGCCTGCCGAGAGCGCGGCCAAGAGGGACTCCACCGCGTGAGGTATCCCCGCGTGCCCCCGGTAGATGACACCGTCCAGATCGCAGATGATGCCGTCAAAGCCCTCGATCAGGCTGGACCCGGCGGTCGGGCTCGTCATGACGTCCGGTAATCAGGTCCGCCCGCGTCCCGTTCCTCGTTCTCGTCCTCGCCCTCCAGCAGATCGACCAGCACCGTACCGTCGAGCTCCGACAGGCGCTCACCAGCGTCCGTCTCACCCTCGAGGTCTGCGTTGGCGGCGTGGCCGAACCAGGTCAGGGCTCCTTCTTCGTCACCCTTGGCCAGCAGTGCCTCGGCATAGGCGTAGAACAACCGTGGCGCCCACGGCTCGCGCGAACCCACCTTGAGCTGGGGAAGCTGGAGCCCCACCACTGCGGCCTCATACTGACCCAGGTCACGCCGAATCCCGGACACCACGATCGCGAGCTCAATGCGTTCGTTCTGCGCCAGGGTTGCCGCCTCGGGCGAAGCCGCGAGATCCAGGGCACGTTCAGGCCGGCCGAGACCACGTTCCGCATCGACCATGAAGGGCAACATGTGCGAGGAGCCCGAGAGCCTGCGGGCGGTGCGAAACTCGCTCAGCGCCTTGGCCCACTCACCCTTGCGGTAATGAACAAGCCCCAAAGCCTCCCGAGCGGCGGGAACCCGGCCCGCCCGCCGTACGGCGGTCTCAGCGTGCGCCTGAGCCGCCTCGATGTCGGTGTCGAGGAACTCGGCAACCATCACCAGATGCTGCCCCACGCCAACCGCGTTCTCCTTGCTGAGGGTCCGCAGCTGGTTCTTGACCGATCGATCCAGCTCGAAGCCGGTCACGTCATCGGGGATCGCCGGCTCTGGCAGCCTCGGCTTGTTCGGCGTCAACATCGAACCACCCCGCTGGCCCTCGCGATCTGTCCCGCCCCGAGGACCACGATCGGCTCCACGATCGACGCTCCGATCCGGTCTCCGCTCACTCCCCCGGTCACTCCCGCGGGCACCTCCACCAGACGAACCCCGGTCATCACGCTGCGGCCGGCCGCCGCCGGAGCGCCCGCCCGAACCCCTGTCTGAGTCATCGCGCCGTTCGCCACCGGCACCCGGGCCACGACGGTCACCGCCCCGGTCAGGTCGCCCGGATGAGGAGCCTCGGCGAGGGTCGTCCTCGCGGGGGCGACGGGCAGGCTGTTCATCAGACACTGGGCCTGGCTCCATTCATCGGGGTTACCGCATGGTGATTACGGTGTTGAGGTTGCTTCGCTGTGGTTGCTACGCGGTGGTTACTAGATCGTGGCGGTGGTAACTAGGTCGTGGCTGCTGCGCCGTGATGGCTGCCTGCACAGTGGTTGGTCACGTCCGCCACGCAGACAATCCTACGGCAAACGCGAAAGAGCCCCGACCGGTTGTTCCCGGTCGGGGCTCTTTCACAATGTATGTCCGGCGGCGTCCTACTCTCCCACACCGTCACCAGTGCAGTACCATCGGCGCTGAAGGGCTTAGCTTCCGGGTTCGGAATGGAGCCGGGCGTTTCCCCTTCGCTATG
>DASRUA010000377.1:0-2198 GCA_035655615.1 Dermatophilaceae bacterium | reverse complement strand
CGCGCTGGCGATCACGGTGAGGGTGAGCAACGCGAAGAGGGCCGTGAGGAGACCGTCAACCGTCACGTTCGTGATGACCTGCTGCATCTGGTCCAGTGTCTTCGCGGGCTTGATCAGGGCACCCTTGTCAAGTGCCGTCTGGAAGACCGACCGTTGCTGGAAGAAGCCGATCTTCACGTCGCCGGAGAACACCTTCTGCCAGCTCGCGGTCATCGTGATGATCAGGTCCCAGGCCAGGGCGATGCCGGGAAGCCAGACATATCTGGCCTTGCCGTGTTTGAACAGCAGTGTCACGCACAAGGTAAGCGCGATTGCCGCGAGAAGCTGGTTGGAGATGCCGAAGAGCGGGAACAGTTGGTAGATGCCGCCGATCGGGTCGTTCACCCCGACGTACAGCATGTAGCCCCACAGCGCGACGACCACTGCGCTGGCGGACCAGGATGCCGGCTTCCAGGAGATGTCGGCGTACTTGTGCCAGACGTTGCCGATCGTGTCCTGCAGCATGAAGCGGCCGACGCGGGTTCCGGCGTCGACGGCGGTCAGGATGAATAGCGCCTCGAACATGATCGCGAAGTGGTACCAGAACGCAGCGAGGCCTCCGCCGAACGCCTTGGTGAAGACCAGCGAGATCCCGAAGGCGAGGGTGGGCGCGCCACCGGTCCGGGAGATTAGCGTGATTTCGTGGACGGACTTGGCCGCGGCGGCTAGGTCGGCAGGGCTGATCGTGAATCCGAGGGTGCGGATGAACTCCGAGGCGGCACCTGGCTGGCCACCCGTGGAGCCGACCGGGCTGTTGATGGCGAAGTAGATCCCCTGGTTGATGACGGAGGCAGCGATCAGGGCGCTGATCGCGACGAACGACTCCGTCAGCATGCCGCCGTACCCGATCATCCGGACATGGCTCTCCTTGTTGATCATCTTCGGGGTGGTGCCCGAGGCGATCAACGCATGGAACCCGGACAATGCGCCGCAGGCGATCGTGATGAACACGAACGGGAACAGCTTTCCGGCGAACACGGGGCCGTTGCCATTGAGTGCGAAGCTCGTGACTGCCTGGTTCTCGAGCACGGGCCTGGCAATGGCCAGGCCGACCGCCAGGAGCACGATGACGCCGACCTTCATGAACGTGGACAGGTAGTCACGCGGGGCCAGCAGCATCCACACGGGCAGGATTGAAGCCAAGAAACCGTAGACGACCAGAGCCAGGACCAGTTTGTTCGGGGAAAGAGTCAGCGCGTCGGCCAGGCCCATCTGCTGAACGTAGTTGCCGCCGAGGATCGCCAGCACCAGCAGAACGACACCGATCGCGGTGACCTCCATGACGCGACCGGGTCGCAGGTAGCGCAGGTAGAAACCCATGAAGAGCGCGATCGGGATGGTGAGCCCGATCGAGAAGACGCCCCAGGGCGACGCGGCGAGGGCGTTGACCACGACGAGCGCGAGCACCGCGAGGATGATGATCATGATCGAGAACACGGCGATCAGCGCGGCGATACCGCCGACGGTGCCGATTTCCTCACGCACCATCTGGCCGAGGCTCTTACCGTCGCGACGCATCGAAAAGAACAGCACCACCATGTCCTGCACCGCGCCCGCGAAGATGACGCCGACGATGATCCAGATCGTGCCCGGCAGGTAACCCATCTGCGCGGCCAGAACCGGACCGACGAGCGGGCCGGCGCCGGCGATCGCCGCGAAGTGGTGCCCGAACAGCACCCGTCGGTCGGTCACGTCGAAGTCGACGCCGTTCTCGAGGCGTTCGGCCGGCGTCGCACGGGTGTTGTCGACACCGAGCACCCGGTAGGCGATGAAGCGGGAGTAGAACCGGTAGGCGATGGCATACGACGAGAGCGCGGCGAACAGGATCCACAGTGCCGACACATTCTCACCGCGGGCCAGGGCCAACACCGTCCAGCAGACCGCGCCAACAACGGCGACGGCCCCCCAGCCCACCATTGACTTAGGCGTCATCTTCCGCCCTGTTTGATCTGGAGACGTTACCGTTGACATGGTGTCCTCCTGGTGGCGCTTTCTGGTTGGCATTGAAATTACCCCCCCCCGCAGTCAGACGTGTCAAGGCCGGTCAAACCCATGCACCGACGAGGGTCGGCAGCACGACAGAGGGTGATCGGCCCATAGCTAGCTTCAACCTCGAGCGTGGGGAACGTCCAAGTCTCCTAGGGAAGCGCTGATCTTTG
>DASRUA010000376.1:0-22891 GCA_035655615.1 Dermatophilaceae bacterium | reverse complement strand
AACTGACATTGGCTTTTCAAGGTGCACGCGCGGAGCCAATGTCAGTTGCATGCGACACGATTGGCGTGTCTCGGTATGTCTCACGAAAACGCGATACAGGCCGATAGCCTGCGATCGTGGACCCGATACGCAATCCCTATGCCCCCGGCGCCGGCCAGCGCCCGCCCGAGCTCGCCGGTCGCGACGACCAGCTGCGAGCCTTCAGCGTGGTGCTCGAGCGGGTCGCCAGATCCAAGCCGGAGCGCTCCATCGTCCTGACCGGACTGCGTGGGGTGGGCAAGACCGTGCTGCTCAACGCCCTACGGTCAGCGGCAGTTCGCGCGAACTGGGGAACCGGCAAGCTCGAGGCGCGTCCCGACCAGCGGCTTCGAAGGCCCATCAGCGCCGCCCTGCACGTCGCTGTCCGCGAGCTCGGCCATCCCAAGAGCGAGGACGTCGACTACGTTCTCGGCGTCATCAAGGCGTTCGCCCAGCGCGAGGCGGCGACCACCACGAGGCTTCGTGATCGCTGGAACCCCGGAATCGACGTGGCAGCGGTAACCGGGCGAGCCGACTCGGGGGACATCGAGATCGACCTGGTGGAGCTTCTGACCGATGTCGGCGGGCTCGCCGCCGATGTCGGCAGAGGTGTCGCGATCTTCATCGACGAGATGCAGGACCTGGCACCCGAGGACATCTCCGCTCTGTGTGCGGCGTGCCACGAGATCAGCCAGAGCGGTCTGCCGGTCATCGTCGTCGGAGCCGGGCTGCCCCACCTGCCGGCGGTTCTGAGCGCCAGCAAGTCCTACAGCGAGCGGCTGTTCAGGTACTCACGCATAGACAGGCTCGACCGGTCCTCCGCGGACCTGGCTCTTCAGTCGCCGGCCAAGGACGAGGGCGCAGAGTTCCACGAGGATGCCCTCGAGGCGATGTATGCCGCGACCGGCGGATATCCGTACTTCATCCAGGCGTACGGCAAGGTCGCCTGGGACAGTGCGCCAGGCTCGCCGATCACCGGTGAGGACATCCGGCTGGCCGCACCGGAGGCCGAGGCCGAGCTTGCCGTGGGTTTCTTCGGGTCACGGTACGAACGGGCGACGCCTGGCGAGCGGGAGTACCTGCGGGCGATGGCCGATGCCGCCCAGATCACCGATCAGGATGCGCAGGGGCCCGCCCTTGACGACAGCGAGTCAGTGACGACCGCGTCGGTGGCAGCGGTTCTGCGCCGCAAGCCGCAGTCACTGTCGGTGGCCCGCGACGCCCTGCTCAAGAAGGGCCTGATCTACAGCGCCGAGCGTGGACGGATTGCCTTCACCGTGCCGCACTTCGGCCGGTACCTGCGCGCGACTGGGTGAGCTTCGTGTCCGCCTCGAGGTTTAGTGCGGTGGCAGGCCAGCTTTCAGTGACGGCTGGCGGGGATTCTGGTGCTCCCCAGGGGCGCGACCAGGTCTCGGTTTCCTCGCTCAAAGGTTGACTCAGGTTCGACCTCCATACAGGTGAGTCGCCTGGAGTGGACAACAAGGGGCGCCCGGCTCCAAACTGCACCTGTGACCACAACAAATGGCGGCGGACAGTCAGAGCCTGAGGTCGAGGCTGAGCCTCAGCACATTACTGAGGTGCGTCGCCGTCGAGCCGAGTTGCTCGAGTCGATCAACGCGCTCGAACAGGCACTCGCGGCGCCAGTGCCCAGCGGGCAGATCAAGTGGGTCCAGGGGGTCTCCGACGCCCTGTTGGAGCTGTCCGGCGACTTCCACGACCACGTTGAGCTCACTGAGGGACCAGCCGGTCTGTACGCCCGCGTGAACAGCTCGTCGCCACGGCTGGCCCACCAGGTCGAGAGGCTGACCCAGGACCACGCAACGCTGACCGAGCTCATCTCAGATCTCCTGACCGTGGTGGGCAAGGCGGCCGGGACGTTCGCCCGCGGCGACTCGATGCTCGCCGCTCTGGACGAGGTGCGCGATCGTGGCACGACACTCATCGCATCCCTGGTTCGCCACCGTCAGCGCGGATCCGACCTCATGTACGAGGGGTATTCCGTCGACATCGGTGGCCAGGACTAAGCACGGATCAGCGTCCTGCAGCGTCGCTTTGGGCCGGCTGATGACACGCACGGTGCCATCGGGCCGGCTCTGACCCGCTAGACTCCTTTCAGCGGTCCGCACAGTTCTGCCTCGGACCTGCTTTTTTATGTCGATAGCCACGCGCCGCAACCGCATGGGTCTGCGCCGGGCAGAACGACTCACTTACCGTATGGAGTACCCACCTGTGTCGTCTGACACGACTTTCGCCAGCCTTGGCGTGCCCACTTCCCTGACCACCGTTCTTACGGCGGCAGGCATCACCATCCCGACTCCGATCCAGGCCGCAACGCTGCCCGACTCCCTCGCGGGTCGCGACGTTCTCGGCCGTGGCCGCACCGGCTCGGGAAAGACCTACGCTTTCCTGCTTCCGCTGCTCACCCGGCTGGCCGCCAGCAAGAGCATCCGCCAGTCCCGCAAGCCGCGGGCGCTGATCCTGGCACCGACCCGTGAGCTGGCGAACCAGATCCAGGCGGCGATGACTCCCTTGGCCAAGCCACTCGGAATCAACAGCCTGACCATCTTCGGTGGCGTCGGCCAGAACCCCCAGGTCAGCGCCCTTCGCGGCGGTGTCGACGTCGTCGTCGCCTGCCCCGGCCGGCTTGAAGACCTCCTGGGTCAGGGCGCGCTGACCCTGGACAATATCGAGATCACCATCCTCGACGAGGCCGACCACATGGCCGACATGGGCTTCCTGCCCGGCGTGCGTCGCATCATGGATCGCACCCCCCGGAACGGACAGCGGATGCTGTTCTCGGCCACCCTGGATGCCGGCGTCGACGTGATCGTCAAGCGATTCCTGACCAACCCGGTCACCCACAGCGCGGACTCTGCCCTCTCGCAGATCTCGACGATGTCGCACCACATCTTCCATGTGCGAGCGGACGCCCGGCTTCCGGTGCTGGTCGACCTCACGTCGGCCCCGGGCCGCACGATGATCTTCACCCGCACCAAGCACGGCGCCAAGAAGCTTTCCAAGCAGCTCAACGCCTCCGGGATTCCGACCGTCGAGCTTCACGGCAACCTCTCCCAGAACGCCCGCACCCGCAACATGGATGCGTTTCAGGGCGGCGCGGCCAGCACCCTGGTCGCCACTGACATCGCGGCTCGCGGCATCCACGTCGACGACGTCAACCTGGTCATCCATGCCGATCCGCCGGTCGAGCACAAGGCGTACCTGCACCGCTCCGGTCGCACGGCACGCGCCGGCGCCGAGGGCATCGTCATCACCCTGATGACCGACGACCAGATGGCCGACGTGCGCGACCTCACCCGCAAGGCTGGCATCAAGGCGACAACGACGCGCCTTGACGCCAGCCACCCCCTGCTCAAGCAGCTGGCACCCGGTGAGCGAACCCTCACCGAGCCGCTCGTCCTCGTGGTGGAAGAGGGCAACACCCCTCGGCGTAACGGTGGCTCACGCGTTGGCGGTGCACGCTCGGGCGGTGCCCGTTCCGGCGGTGCCCGTTCCGGTGGCGGAGCAGCAGGCGGTCGGGCGACCGGCGGCCGAGGAGGCGCACCCCGTAACGGAAACGGTCGCAATACGACTTCAGGCGGCGGGTCGTCGCGAGGCGGCGCAACAGGCGGCACCCCACAGCGTTCCGCGGGCGCCAAGCGTTCGTCCTCGCAGGGCGGGGGCCGTTCAGGTGGTCAGGGCGGTTCGTCCTCGGTCTACTCGACGTCCTCGTCGCCCGGTGGCGCTGCGGCATTCTCCGCCGGTTCCAGTCTCCGCAGTCGCTAGTCGTTCCCGGCGGTCGCCGGTTCCATCAGGCGACCGCCGGTGAACGTCTGAGCCACTTCCCCCGGGTCGACATCCGCCAATGAGGGATGTCGCCAGCTGGGTGCATTGTCGCGGTCGACGAGCAGGGCGCGCACACCCTCGACGAAGTCGATCGAGTCCGCCATCGCGCCGGCCAGCATCAGGTCCTGCTCCAGCACCTGCTCGACAGTCTCCATCTGCCTGGCCCTGCGGATGGCTTCGAGGGCAACGGACACAGCCAGGGGTGCGCGGGTCGCCAGCACGTCGGCATCGTGTTGGGCGCCAGGCGACGGATGTGCCCGAAGGGCCCGCAGAATGGTGACGGCGTCGTCTCCGGCATAACACGAGTCGATCCAATCCCGTTCTGCGGCAAGGTCGCCCACAGCCGTGGTGTCGCCGACGCCGGCGTCCAGCGACTCGCCGGCGGCCAGGCGGGCGATGATGCCGGGGATGTCCTTGCTGGCGATCAGGGCATCGGCCAGGCCGCAGCCGATGGCATCAGCGCCGCCGACCGGCAGCCCGGTCAGGGCCAGGTGCGTCCCGATCTCACCGGGCGCGCGGGAGAGCAGGAACATCGAGCCAACGTCCGGGGAGAAACCGATGGTGGTCTCCGGCATGGCGACCCGCGAACGCTCGGTGACCAGTCGCAGACTGCCGTGGGACGAGAGGCCGACCCCACCGCCCATGACGATGCCGTCCATGAACGCCACGAAGGGTTTGGGGTAGCCGGCAATGGCGGCGTTCATCCGGTACTCGTGAGCCCAGAACTTCACCGCTTCACCCGAACCCGCCATGACGACGGTGCGCAGGGCCCGGATATCGCCACCGGCACACAGACCGCGCTCGCCGGCGCCCTGGATCGAGACCGCGCCCACCGCATCGTCCCGCTCCCAGTCCTGCAGCTGGGCCAAGATCGAGGTCACCATGTCGTGGTTGAGGACGTTGAGGACCCTGGGCCGGTTGAGCAGGATGCGCCCGAGGTGACCCTCCCGCGCATACAGCACGTCGTCGGTCATCCCCGGCCTGGCTGCAAACTCCGCTTCTCTCACCCGCACCATCCTGCCAGAGGCGGATCGGGTGCCGCGCCCCTGGTTCAGGGGCTGGAGTCCAGCCTGAGGAGGTACTCCTTGGCAGCCAGCCCACCGGCATACCCCGTAAGGGCGCCGGACGAGGCAACCACGCGGTGGCATGGCAGGACGACGCACAGCGGGTTCGCGCCCAGCGCCGCGCCGACCGCGCGGGAGGCGCTGGGGCGCTCGATCTCCTTGGCGAGCGCGCCGTATGTCGTCCGGTGGCCGTAGGCGACCGCCCCCGGCAGGTGTCCGAGAACGATGCGCTGGAACGATGTGGCCAGGACCAGGGCGATGGGCACGTCGAAGTCCTTGCGCTGGCCGCGCAGGTAGTCATCCAGCTCGCGTCGTGCCTCGTCCAGGGCTCGGGGCAGGCGCAGCACCCGGGGCGAGACCTGTCGTGCCAGGCGTTGCAGCCAGGCGTCCTCGGCGTCGGTGTCCGGGACGTACGCCGAAGTGATCAGGGCACCAGACTCATTGCGAGCCAACAACATTCGCCCGACTGCGGTGTCCTCGACGAGCGTCCATTGCACAGTGGGACGTGATCGTCAGCAGCCAGCCCCGCAGATTGGTGCTCGAACGCAGTCTCGGATAGGCCGCGAGTGCCTGCGTCCATGCTTGCTGGGCCACATCGTCGCCGTCGACGGGTCCCGCCAGTGCATGAGCCAGCCCAGAGACGTCGCGCCAGTGGGCGTCGACCAGATACTGAAAGGGCGGCAGTGTCACAGGAGTTCAACGTTCACGCGGGCTCGAGTGTGAGGCTCGAGTGTGGGGTGGGGCGGTGAGCCGCCTGACAGGGGCAACGACCATGGACATGACCGTGACTCCAGGCCTGCCGGCCGACGCGGGTCAGTCGGCAGCTTCCAGCCTGGGGTGACAGGATGGATTGGTGCAAGACGCTGTCATGCCCACCCTCGACCGTTCTCCGTGGATCATTGCCCATCGGGGGGCCAGTGAGTACATGCCCGAGCAGACGCTCAAGGCCTACGTTCGTGCGATCGCCGAAGGTGCCGATGCCCTCGAGTGTGATGTAAGGCTCACCGCCGACTCACATCTGGTGTGTGTTCACGACCGCAGGGTTGACCGCACCTCGAACGGCAGGGGCCCGGTCTCCACACTTGAGCTGGCCACTCTCCAAGGTCTGGACTTCGGCTCCTGGAAGCAGGCTCACAGCACCGATATCGAGATGCCCGACGTGGACCGCGAGCGGGACATGCTCCTGACGCTGCGTCACCTGATAGACACGGTGTTGAACTGCGGGCGCGAGGTCGGGCTGGCGATCGAGACCAAGCACCCCACGAGGTATGCCGGTCAGGTCGAGCGGGAGCTGGCGAACGTGCTCAGCGAGTTCGGTCTGGACGGCGAGTATGTGCAGGGCCGCCCACACGTGTGTGTGATGTCCACCGCGCAAGTGGCGATCGCCCGGATGCGCCAGCTCTGTCCGGAGGTGCCGCTGGTCTACCTCATCAGGGAGTCGGTGCCCCTGCGTTTCCGTGACGGGGGCCTGCCCAAAGGGTCGCGGATCGCCGGGCTGGACAAGGCGATCATCCGTCGCTGGCCCAAGACGGTGAAGAGACAGCACGATCGTGGCCATCAGGTCTACGTGTGGACGGTTGATGACGAAGCCGACCTGGACCTGTGTCTCGAGCTGGAAGTGGACGGCATCATCTCAAACCGTCCGGCTTTCGCTCGTGACTATGTCTTCGGCAAGGGCTAATCTCAGCAGCGGGGCCGGGACACGAACGCCGGACATGAACAGTGGAGCGCGAACAGCGTGTTGAGCAGGGGGAGAATCATGTCAGCACAGACCCTGCGGGTGCCGTGGAAGCTGAGCTCGGGGCGGGACGCACGCCTCGCGCTGGTCTCCTCGCTGCGTGAGCTCGAGGTGGACGAGACCGTGGTCGATGAGGCCGAGATCGTGATCTCCGAGCTGGTCGGCAACGCGGTTCGCCATGCCAGACCATTGCCGGACGGGACGATCCGGGTGAACTGGACCGTCAGGGCCGGCGTGGTCGAGGTCGAGGTCAGCGATGGCGGAGGACCCACCATCCCACGCCCGGCACCGCGCTCCTTGTTGGCCGCCACTGGCAGGGGCCTGCGGATCGTGCGAGGCTTTGCCCACGAGTGGGGTGTCCTGGAGGATCGCGGGGGCCGCACGGTCTGGGTCTCGCTCGGCGGCCCCTCTCGCCGTAGAAGTCATTGACCCGGCCGTCATTGACCCCTGCCGCGACGCGTCCGTCCATCTCTTGCCAGTCCGGCGGGGCAGTAGGGTTGTCGAACATGGGCAAAGCATCCAGGCGTCGCAAGACTGGCAGCGACAACGTTCGGCAGACCCGCACCAGAGATCTTTCGGCGGCGCCGCCTCCGTTTGCGGCCAGACCCTTTGAGGGCCTTACCGGCGAGACCGACTGGGTGGCGATCCGCGAGGTCGTTCCGGCGGCCACCGCAACAGTGACCTTTGCAGACGGCGTTGGTGCCGCCGCGGGTCCCCGAAGAGCAACAGTGGCAACGGTTCTGCCACTCGGGTGGGCAGGTCTGCGACGCGCTGACGGTGCCGTCATGGTGGCGCTCCAGTCCGGCTCGACTACGGGTGATGCCAGTCGTGATGTGGCTCAGGTGCTGCTGGCCACCGCTGCCGCCGAGCCCGGAATGCCGCTGCCATCCATGCCGCTCGCCACCGTAGCGACGCCACGGCTTCAGGATGTCCTGGACCCGGCCGACTCCTTCGAGGTCATCGTGCATGAGGGATTCGACTTCTGGGTGCCGGACACCGGCGAGCTGGATGACGACGGCAAGGAAGCCCTGGAGCGCGCGAACGCCTCGGCGATCCCAACGACCAAGATGGAGTCCGCCCCGGCGGCGTACTGGTGTCGGGCAGGCGAACGTACCTACCTGCGTTGGGTGCTACCGCACAACGAAGATGCGGCTACTGATGCCCTGGCCCGACTACACGCGGCGTCGGCCACCACGATGGGGGAGGGTACCCGGCTGCTCGGAGCCTTCCGGGCGTGCGGCCTGTTGGTCCCGGTCTGGGACCTTGACCCGAAGTGTGCGGGCGCCGACTACGAGGACGCGCTGGCGCAGCTGGCGGTCCGCCTCCATGAGGCGCTGGCGCAAAGCGGTGACTTGAGCAGCGAGGAACGGCGGGCCCGTTCGGGCCTGCTGAGCCGCCAGGTCACCCTGCGCTGAGACCGGCCGTCATGGATCCCACGACGCCACCCACCTCGGTCGCGGCGATCATCGCGGCCAAGGACGAAGCCGTCCGGATCACGGCGACGATCGCCTCGGTATGCCGGATCGACGGGGTCGACCTGGTGATCGTGGTGGATGACGGCAGCTCCGATGCCACCGCACGGTTGGCAGGCGAGGCCGGCGCAGTCGTGATCAGTCATCCGCGAAACCGGGGTAAGGCTGCGGCCATGGCCACCGGCGCGGCGGCTGCCGCCGATCTGGACCTGCGTGACCCACCGGCTTCCGGGCGCCCGCGTGAGCTGTTGTTCATCGACGCGGACCTGGGGGAAAGTGCCGCCAACATGGCTGTCCTTGTCGCGCCGGTCGCGTTCGGACAGGCTGACATGACCATCGCGGTCCTGCCGCCACAGGAGACCACTGGTGGCGGTCATGGGTTTGTGGTGCGGTTGGCGCGCAAGGGTATTGAGCGGCTTGCCGGCTGGACGCCGACCCAGCCGCTGTCGGGTATGCGATGCCTGTCCCGCGAGGCCTTTGAGGCAGCTTCACCGTTGGCGCGCGGTTGGGGCGTCGAGGTCGGGCTCACCATCGATGTTCTCGGCGCTGGCTTCCGAGTGCTCGAGGTTCCCTGCGATCTTCAACACCGGGTCTCCGGCTCCGACTGGAGAGGTCAGGTGCACCGCGCCAGGCAGTATCGCGACGTCTGGCTTGCGCTCGCCATTCGCCGGGTCCGCGCACTTATCGGAACCAGGGGCCGACATTAAGGTCTCTCGCTCCGACCGGCGGGTGGGGTGGCTGCGCGCCGCGGCGCTGGCCCTCTCGTTCTCGCTGCTCCTGCTGGTGGCGGCGGCCGGGCCCTCGGCGGCGAAACCCGGCCTTGGCCCCCGCGGTTGGGCTCCGGGGGACCTTCCGATCGCTTTGTCGTCGGCCGTGGTCACGGCGGCCCTGTGGACGGCATACCTGCTGGGGGCCTTGGCTGTGGGCCTGGGCCTGTGGCGCAGCGTGGGCAACGGCCAGTCCTCGGCCAGGCCCGGGGGGTGGCAGGCGTGGCTGCGGGCCCACCCCTGGACATGGCCTGTCACGTTGGGCGTTCTTGCGCTGTTGACCGCGCCGATCGGATCGGCCGACCACACCAACTACGCGGCCTACGGGCGGATCGCGGCGCAAGGGGGCGACCCCTACCTCGCCCCACCGATCACCTGGGCCGGGGGGCTCGACCCGGTTACCAGTGCCGTCGAGCCCCCCTGGACGATGACGCCGAGCGTCTATGGCCCCTTTGGGACAGCGTTACAGGCCCTGAGCTCTCTGGTCGGGCGAGACAATCTGCGTCAGACCGTCTGGGTCTGGCAGCTGCTCATCGTGGCAGCCTGGCTGATGGTGCGGTTCCTGCTGCGCCGCGCGGCCGTCGATGACGTCGCCCGCCGGCGGGTAGACCTGTTGTGGACGGCCAACCCTCTCGTATTTGGCGTTGCGGTGCTCGGTGCGCACGTCGATCTCATCGCGACGGCGCTCGCTCTGGCCACGCTCCTCCTTGCGGCAGGGCGGCCCTGGACCGCCGGTCTGGTGCTCGGAGCGACGGTGAGCACCAAGATAACCTACGGCATCGTGGCGCTTGGGATTCTGTGGTCCTGGCGAACCCTGGTCCGGAAGGACCTGGTCCGCAAGGTGATAGCCCTCGCCGTCCCGTCCCTGGCCGTCTTCGTATCGCTGCACCTCTGGGCGGGGCCCCATGTCTTCGATCAGCTTGCGAAGGCCAGCAAGGGGGTCTCCCTGGCCACAGCCTGGCGCCCGGTCGTCAACTTGCTGTCCGCGGTGATGCCGCTGGACGCGGCCCGCACCGTGGTGTCACTGGCCTCGGCCGTTGCGATCCTCGTGCTCGCATGGGTGCTGTCGCGCCTCATCCGTCCTCGCCCGGACACGCAACAGATCTTGACCGCCCAGCAGATCCCGACCGCCCAGCAGATCCCGACCGCCCAGCAGACCCAGTCCGCCATGACTGCGACGTTCGTGCTCGCCACGGCCTATGCGCTTGGCGCTCCCTACGCCCTGCCCTGGTACGACATGCTCACGTGGGCCACCCTCCCGCTGATGCTTGGCACGGCCCTGGACGGGATCCTGCTGGCGCGGCTGACGGTGATGGCCATGGCCTATGTCCCGGGTCGCGTTGTTGCCATGAGCAGTGACGTCGAGTCTCTGACCCTGGGTTTTCGCAAGATCATCGGTCCGCTCGCGGCGTGGCTGGTCTGGCTGGCTATCGTCGGTGTCGCGATGCGCGGGTCAGCGCAGGTCGCGCCTCCCACTCGTCGTCGAACGTCCTGATAGCGATTGCGATCACCAGCGGACAGGCCAGTGTGGCTCCAACCGCCGGGATCGCGGCCCCGGAGTCGTTGAGCGCAAAACCGAGCACCCACATGATCATGACGGCGATGAGTCCCGGCCGCAGGAGGGGGATGTCTGCGAAAGGACGACGCAGTGGTGCTGCTGCCCACCAGGTCGGTCGGAAGAGGATATAGCCGAATATGACGAGCACGACGGGGATGAGCATTGACAACGGGTTGCTGAAGAACAGCGTGCCGTTCTGGGCGAGCTTGCGGGCGATGATGTCCCAGGCACCGCCGTCGATGGCGGTCTGCACGAATCTGCCCAGGTGCGAACGGGACTCGGCCGGACGGAGCCAGTCCAGCAGTCCCAGGAGGACGATGAAGGCGCTGACGCCGCCCCCGATGGCCAGCAACACGCGCCAGGTCAGCTTGATCTGCAGAATCGTGACGACCAGGAAGATCACGGCCGGCAGCAGTGCCGTCGGCCCGCCAAGGTCACTGCCCCACGATGGCGACGCATCCATGATGACCGCGCCGATCCCGATGGCGGCCACCGCGATAGCAGCGTTTCGGCGCTGCCCCAGGGTGACGAGGTGGTTGCCCACGGCGATGCAGAGCAGCAGCGTTGCGGTGGCAAACAGGGCGAACGTGGTATTTCCCATCCCGTAGAACCTGCCCCCGATCACCGGTTGCAGGCCCATCAGCGAGGAGAGCTGCAGTCGCGACCCGGTCATGACATCCACCGCAAGGACCGCCATGGTCGTGACGCAGACCACGACCAGAGGCCCGAACATTCGCTTGTGCCACGGCCCCAGCAGAGCCAGCGCTGAGATTATTGTTGCGAAAAGGGCAACGGAGGCGATGACACTGACCAGGGGACTCGAGAAGCGCCACCACGGCAGGAGGTTGGCCAGGAAGGTCGACACCGGGACGGTTGCGGCGATGGTGGCCAGCCGGCGAGTGTTCACCAGGAGCTGGTGACGTTGCGTCGTGGTGCCCCACCCTTTCCTCCACAGCAAGGCGGCGCTCAGATACAGCGCCAGCTGGAGCAGGACCCACCCGTAGAAGAACGGCTCGACGAGGCTGTGGACCTCGTGCGAGGACTGGTCGTAGTCGAGCAGGGCTCGCAGACGCTTGTAGGCCGACTGGTCTGAGCTCTCGCCTGCTGGCACGAACCGTATTGGGGTGCCGCCCAGATTCGGCGGCCGCGGGATGCCCAGGTGCGCGAGGATGCTCGGCGTCAGATCCGTGAGCTGCACCAGCCCGGGTTGTCTGGTCGAGCTCGACTCAAGGGTTCCGGCCCCGAAGTGCGGCCCGGTGATGGCGATCATTCGCAAGCGTTCGCTGGCTCCCGCGTCGGCGAGACTGACAACCCCGACGTCCGTCCCGGCGGGTGTCACCTTGAGTATTTCGGCAACCCGGGCGTCGATGGCCGCGACCTGCTGGACACGCGTGGTCGTCGGACGTAGCTCATCCTGGGGGTTCACGTCGGCAGGGTCGCGGACCGGACCGACGTCGATCAGAGTCACCGGGCAGGTCGCCAGAACTGTCGGCAGCGTTGCTTCGTCATATTCCTGGTAGCGGACCACCATGCCGCTGGCCCGGGCCGCACCCAGTGCTGCGCCGGGGCCAACGGACTGGATGCATCCGCCGTGGCTTGCCACCTGTTCGCCGAGCAGACCGAGAGAGGCATCGAACCTGCTGGCACCTGCTGCTGCGCGGTACTCACTCCAGCGAGGCACCTTGCCGGGGGCCATGTCTGCGGGCAGCGCCCTGCACGGGGGTCTGACGCCGTCGGGTCCGCCGCCCCCGTCGTTGCCCCCCGTGAGCGCGTCGGCGGTTTGCTCTCCGGCAGAGAGAGTCAGCCAGCCGTCCACCGGGCAGGTGTTGGCGTGAACCGAACGGACCGTCAGAGTGGCGGTGGCGCCGTCCCTCAGCAACGACCACAACGTCGGCGTGGTCTGCGGCGAGACGTCACTCCACGCGAGCCCCCCTGTGCCGATGAGTACTATCGACTCGCTGATCTCTTTGCCCTTGGGCGACGTCTGTGTCGAGAGGACAGAACCGATCACTGTGCCGACGAGCACCACGACGGAAGCGGCGGCGGTCAGCAGCTGGCGTCGGGTCACGGGGGCAAGGTTACTTGGATGTTCAGTGCCGTATTGCGCCGTCCACGACCTGCACCAAGGACGCCATCGCGAGCAGGAGGCACACCCCGCCACCGACCCGGCGAAGGGTGGCTAGCCTGATCCACTTGAGCAGGGTACGGCCGAGCACCGCGCCCAGAGCGGAAACTGTTGCCAGGGCTAGGAAGGCGCCGATCCCGACCGACACCGGGTCCTCGTACTTCACGACCAGCCCCGCGGTCAGTAGTTGCGAAAGGTCGCCCCACTCGGCCACGAAGAGCACCAGGAAACTGGTCCCGACAACCTGCCATCCGTGGATACCTGTTTTGGCCTTTGCCTCGAACTCGTGCTCGGTCTCTGCTTCCTCGGCATCCGCCTTGCCGGCTCCGCGGATCAGGATGACACCGCCGGCCAGGAACATGAGCCCGGCGAAGACCTCGACCGGCGTCCGTGGCAGGTGACCGATCAGGCCGCCCAGCGTCACCGCCACCATTGTCTGGACCAGAAAGGCCGCGCTCACTCCGATCCAGACTGGCAGCGGCTTGTATCGCGTGGCCAGGACCAGGGTGGCAATGAACGTCTTGTCGGGCAGCTCAATCGGGAAGATCAGGAGGAAGGCGGCGGCGGCAATGGCGAGGCTCATGGTTGGACAAGCCTAACGACCCGCATTCCCGGGCTGCGCTACCTGAGCTTTGGGTGCCAGGCGTGGCTGGGCAGCGGAGGTTCCTGTCCGAGGACGCGCAAGACCTTGACGGGTTCCTGTGCGCCACGGTCGCGCAACACGGTCAACGAGGTGGCAACCGCGCTGGCGGACCTGGCCCGCGGCGTCACCTACACCGAGGCCGCTCGTCGTGCACAGGTGAATCACGCCTGGGACACGACGGAGAGCACTCCAGAGCCGTCCGCCCTCGACGGCCGGCTGGTCGCGTACTGGCTGGATAGGTTCAGCGGACCAACCATCACGGCCTACGCCGAGACTTCGTGGCCGCAGACGCTCGTGTTGGACAGCACCGAGTTCCTGGACACGAACGCGTGGACCGGCGACCGGGAGCAGCTGTTCACGGTCCTCGCCGCGTGGGGCTACCCAGGGGGTGCGAAGCGCGGCCGGCTGTGGGCTCTAGAAGCGTCCCCATCGGATGACAAGCAGGCATGGTTACGGTTCCTTCGCCAGCTCCCGGGCCGGCCGGAGATGGTTGTGTACGACAGCGACAAAGCCATCCACGCCGCCGTCAAGCGCAAGTGGCCGACGGTGCCCATCCACCTGTGCGAGCACCACCTTTACGTCAACGCCAAGAAGCGCCTGCGTGAAGACGGCCAGGAAGGGTGGGGCAACACCTACCGGACGCTGCTGGCCGCAGCCGGGCAGTCACCCGAGGGCTGGGCTGCGTTTCGGCAGGCCGTACACGCGGCCCCGGAGCTCACAAAGACCGGAAAGTGGGTGCGGTACTGGGACAGGCAGATGACTGCCCAGACGGGCAGGCGAGCGGCGGTGCCGCCGCACTACTCGACCGGCGCACTGGACCCGCAGATCGCTGTCGTCCGCCAGCTGATCGAGCGGCGGGCATGGACGTTCCGGAACCTAGCGCGGATGAACGCACTGCTCGGCCTGGTCCGGCTCCACGTCAACCGCCGGGACGTGCCTGCTGACTGGGCCGAGTTGCTCGCAGATCGTCTCCGCGACCGGCCGACGGTGAATACCCCGATCAGGCCGGACGGAAGACGGGCAAAGCCTCGTTCCACAGGTCGTCATACCGGAGCAGTTCGGCGTCGATGTCGGCGCCGTTCGACCAGCAGAGAACCCCCAGTTCCGGGTCTACGGTCACTGTGGCGAACTCTTCCGGGTCGTTGCGGATCTTGTCGAAGACCGGTCCCCACAGGAGTGGGAACAGGTCACGAACTACTGTGGCCTCATCATCGAAGCTGAGGCGCACACGGTGACCGCCCAGCAGTTCGACGGCGGTGACACTGACAGTCGGGTGGGCCATCAGCCCTCCTCCATGGTCGGGGCGATTGGCTCGTGCGGCAGGCCCTGGCGAGCTCGATACCAGTTTCGCAGAAGCTCGGCGTTGTGGGCAGCGGCCCAGCGCAGCAGCTTTCGTTGCTTCGCCGGGGTGAGCTGACCAGTCATTACGTTCAGGGTCCCGATCTCCACCCGTATCTCGTCCCCGCCGTGTCTGGCGTGGAAGTGCGGCGGCTCGTGGTCCGCGTGTTGATCCAGACGACGATGCCGTCCAGGTAGCAAAGCCTTGGCATGCGTCTCCTCAGGGGGTGTGCGTTGGGTAGGTACGCAACCCCGTTGCCGCGTCCGCCGCCTAGACTGCCGGGCCACGCCAACAATAAACCCCACTCGATTACAAGGGGGGCGTCGGCAACGACGGGTTCGCCGACGTCGCCGCAGCCATGGACGCGCTGGCCGTCCAGACCGGCTTCACCCGCCGTCTGCTGGAACACCGGCGCGCGGAAGGGCCCACTTGTCATACGCTGCTGTCGTGGACCTGGGCCTGGGCCTGAATACCACTTCGACGCTGGTCGTCGAAGGCGGCAGCGAGGTCACGTTGACACCAGAGGAGCAGCAGGCGCTCGCCGCTGCCCGAACCGGAAAGGGCCCTGAATGAGCACCCTGAACGCGCGATACGGATTCCTGGGTCCCACCGGCACCTTCACCGAGATGGCGTTGCGCCAGTGCTCCCAGCTTGCCGATGACGCCGAACATATTCCATTCGTCTCGGTCGACGCCGCGCTCGCTGCCCTCCGCGCAGGAGACCTCGATGCCGCGATGGTGCCGATCGAGAACTCCGTGGAGGGTGGGGTCAGCGCCACTCTGGACGCGCTGGCCAGTGGTGAACCGCTCGTGGTGGTTGCCGAGCAGGTAGTCCCGATCACCTTCGTCCTCGCCGTGCCCACCGGTATCGGACTTGCCGACATCCGCACTGTATCCACCCATCCGCACGCGTGGGCCCAGGTGCGCGCCTGGATGGGGGAGCACCTTTCGGACGTGCAATATCTCCCGGGGGCTTCCACCGCTGCCGCTGCCGCAGGGCTTGCCGGTGAGCGGCCGGCATACCAGGGGGCGGTCTGCGCGCCGGTGGCCGCGGCTAACCACGGGCTCACGATCCTGGAGGAGGACATCGGCGACGACAGCGGTGCCGTGACCCGCTTCGTGCTCGTCGCCCGGCCGGGTCAGCTACCCGCGCCGACTGGTGCCGACAAGACCTCGGTCGTGCTGTTCCAGCGCGAGGACCACCCCGGTGGCTTGCTCGAGCTGCTCGAGCAGTTCGCCACCCGCGGCATCAACCTGACCCGGATCGAGTCCCGCCCCAACGGTGGCCGGCTCGGAGACTACTGCTTCTCGATCGACTGCGAGGGGCACGTCAACGACGAGAGGGTCGGCGAGACGCTGATGGGGCTGCAAAGGGTCTGCGCGCGGGTGCGCTTCCTGGGGTCCTATCCACGGGCCGACGGTGTCGAGGCGCACGTCGTGCGTGGCACCGGCGACGGAGAGTTCCTCGAGGCCCGGGCCTGGTTGAGAGGTCTGCGCGGCCCCTCGGTCTGACACGGTCGCAGCGCTGGGCGGAAGGGCTGTGCCAGTTCGACACCGCTCGTGCCATGAAGCTGGGCCGAAGGTCAGCCCACCCGGACGACCAGCGCAAGGGGGGCCACGGTGGCGGAAAGTGCGCGGGCGCGGCCAACGGTGTCGCCGTCGATCTGGACGGCCTCTGGGTGGTCGCAGCGGATGGTCACCGACTTCAGACGGTGGTGATCCACCCGTTCGTGGCCCTTGCGCTTCCGGGAGATGACGCGCGCTGCGACGGCCACCCAGCCGACGACACCGACGGGGGACAGGATGACGGCGTCGAGCCAGCCGTCATCGACCTGGGCCTGGGGCATGAGCATCAGACCGCCGGTGATCTTGCCGCAGTTACCGATGACGACGGTGCGCGCGCGGCGGCTGATCTCGGCTTCGTCGTCGACCTTGATCCTCACCTTGAACTGTGGGCCGCGCAGATTCTTTGCCCCGGAGAAGGTGTAGGCCAGCGGGCCAACCGTCTTCTTCAGGCGTTCGGGTGCATCCGCCATGATCGCGGCGTCGAAGCCGATACCGGCCATGATCAGGAAGATGTGTTGTTCGGGACCCTCGTGCTCGCCGGAGCGGTGCAGGGTGAGCCGACCCACGTCGATCCGTTTGTTCTGGCCGGTCAGAGCCACTTTGAGTGCGTCGTCCAGAGAGTCCATCGGCAGGCCGAGGTTGCGGGCGAGCAGGTTGGCCGTGCCGCCCGGCAGAAGGCCGAGCGGGGTCTCGGTCCCCACCAGCGCGGCCGCAACGGCGCGCACGGTCCCGTCCCCGCCGAGCGGGCAGATCAGCGTTGCGCCGTCCATGACGGCCTGTCGGGCCTGGCCGGTGCCCGGGTCCTCCGCCGTCGTCTCGACCCACAACGGCTCAGCCCAGCCGGCGGCAAGACAGCCCTTGGTGACCTGTGCCCGAATCCCGTCGGTCTTGTCGAACTTGGTCGGGTTGACGATGATCGCGGCGACTCGCTTGGGTGCCTCGGGCTTGCTTGACCCTTCGGGACGGAAGTGCTCGCGCGGCGGACGGCGCCGGCCGAAACGGCGGACGCCCACGGACTGGGCGATGGCGTCGCCCGAGGCTGAGCGGAGGAGCCAGGCAAGCAGCAACAACAGAGCGATGGCTCCGATGGCGATCTTTCCGGCGTTGTCTGGCACGTGGCGAGGTTACCGGAAGAGAACTACCGGTCATCCTCACGACCTGCGTGATCACCCGATCTGCGTCACCAGAGGACCTGAGCGAAGATGGCGCCATGACTTTCTCCGCTGATCACGCCGGCCATGCACCCGACGACCATGCTCCCGACATCGAGCCTGACGAGAAGGACTGGACCTGGGTCCTGCGGCGGCCTTGTCCCGACTGCGGATTCGACGCCGGCTCGGTGGCCGGCCCGCTGGTGGCGGCGAGGCTGCGGCTCAACGCCGCCCAGTGGATGGAGGTATGCAACCGCGCCGATGTCAATGCTCGGCCGGAACCACGGGTGTGGTCGGCTCTGGAGTATGCCTGCCACGTCCGGGACGTGTGCCGGGTGTTCGAGTCGCGGGTGAATCTCATGCGTTCCCAGGAGAATCCGGCTTTCGAGAGCTGGAACCAGGACGACGCTGCGATCGCCAACGCGTACAGCATGCAGGGCCCCGCATTGGTCAGCGTTGAGCTGCTGGCGGCGGCGGAGGCGGCCGCCGCGTCCTTCGACTCGTTGCGCGAGGGCGACTGGCAGCGCACGGGACGACGCAGCAATGGCTCGACCTTCACCATGGAGACCCTCGGGCAGTACTTCCTGCATGACCTGACCCATCACCTCCACGACGTGCACGGCTGACCGCGAACCGTCCCTGCATGAGTTGCCGACGGTGTGCCGGGGTGTCACGGTCAGGCGGTGGTCCGGAACGGGTTCGATGCCGCGTTCCGGCGCAGATAGGCTCGGTCTCGTGATTGACATCAAGCTATTGCGCGATCAGCCCGATGCCGTGCGGGCCTCGCAACGTGCCCGCGGCGAAGACGAGGGGATCGTCGACGCGATCCTTGCAGCAGATGAGCTGCGCCGCTCGTCCATCGCCGAGTTCGAGTCGCTGCGGGCCGAGCAGAAGTCGTTCGGCAAGCAGGTTGCTGCGGCAAAGGGCGAGCAGAAGGCTGCGCTGGTGGCCTCGGCGAAGGCCACCTCTGACCGGGTCAAGGAGCTGCAGGCGGCCGCTGACGCCGCTGATGTCGAGCTTGCGGCGCTTATCCGCCGCGTCCCCAACGTCGTCATCGAGGGCATCCCGAGCGGTGGCGAGGATGACTACACCATTCTGGAAACCATTGGCACCGCGCGGGACTTCGCGGCGGAGGGTTTCGAGCCCAAGGACCATCTCGAGCTCGCGGAAGGCCTGGACGCGCTCGACATGGGACGTGGCGCAAAGGTGGGCGGATCGCGCTTCTACTTCCTCAAGGGTGTCGGTGCCCGTCTTGAGCTGGCACTGCTCAACATGGCTGTCGCCCAGGCGGTCGAGACCGGGTTCACCCCGATGATCACCCCGACGCTGGTCAAGGCCGACATCATGGCCGGTGCGGGGTTCCTGGACTCCCACGCCGAGGAGGTCTATCGACTGGAGGCCGACGACCTCTATCTGACCGGGACCTCCGAGGTTGCCCTGGCGGGGTACCACGCCGATGAGATCCTTGACCTCTCGAGCGGTCCCAAGCGGTATGCCGGGTGGTCGGCCTGCTACCGCCGCGAGGCCGGGTCATACGGCAAGGACACTCGCGGCATCATCCGGGTGCACCAGTTCCAGAAGGTCGAGATGTTCAGCTACTGTCGCCCGGAAGATGCGGAGGCTGAGCACCAGCGGCTGCTCGACTGCGAGCGGCAGATGCTGGCGAAGATCGAGGTGCCATACCGCATTATCGACACCGCGGCCGGCGACCTCGGTGGTCCGGCGGCGCGCAAGTTCGACTGCGAGGCGTGGGTTCCGACGCAGGGCCGCTACCGCGAGCTCACGTCGACGTCGAACTGCACGACCTACCAGGCCCGCCGTCTCAACACCCGCGAGCGCGACCCGCAGGCCGAGGGCAACGCCACGCGCCACGTCGCGACCGTCAACGGCACGCTGGGCACCACTCGCTGGCTAGTGGCTATTCTGGAGAACCACCAGCAGGCCGACGGCTCGGTCGTCGTACCTGCCGCGCTGCGTCCCTTCCTCGGAATCGACGTCCTGACACCGACGGTTTGAGCTGCGTATGGAGATGGCAAGAAGCCTGATCGCGATCGATCTCGACGGCACCATGCTGTCGCGCGACGGCTTGATGTCGCCGGCGGTCCGCCAGGCAGTGCTCGATCTCGCCGACGCCGGTGTGGACGTGGTCATTGCGACCGGCCGCGCCATCCGGTCCACCATGCCGATCGTCGACTACCTCGGGCTCAAGCATGGTTTCGTGGTCTGCTCCAACGGCGCGGTGACCCTCGAGCTGGATCCCGCCGAACCCGACGGTTACCGGATCCTGGAGGCCGTGACCTTCGACCCGGGGCCGGCACTGGAGATGCTGCGCGGGTCCTGGCCGGACGCCGAGGTCGCGGTGGAGGAGATCGGCGTCGGTTTCAAGGTGAGTGGGCCGTTCCCCGACGGTGAGCTGGTGGGTGAGGTTCGGGTCGTTCCCTGGGCCGAGCTCTCGGCAACGCCGGCGACCCGCGTAACGTTCCGAAGTCCGACGGGCACCGCCGAGGACTTCCTGACGTTGGTCGAGCGGATCGGCTTGCACTCGGTGAACTACGCCGTCGGATTCACGGCGTGGCTGGACATCAACCCGGAGGGGGTCTCGAAGGCCTCGGCCCTTGAGCTGGTCCGGCGCCGGTTGGCCGTCGAGCCCGCGCAGACCGCAGCTGTGGGCGACCAGCGCAACGACCTCGAGATGCTGCACTGGGCAGCACGCAGCGTCGCGATGGGCAATGCCCCCGATGAGGTCAAGGCCATTGCCGACGAGGTCACGCTCGATGTCGATCAGGACGGTCTGGTCCCCATCCTGAAGTCACTTCTGCGCTGACGTGTCCTGACGGGACCTGCGATCCGGCGGAGCCTTGCCCCGTTTTGGAGAGGGGCTTCGATCTGCGCGCCAGGGTGTTGTGCCGGTCCCACTACTGGCATGCTGGGCGGGATATGTCCGAGCTCATCATCACCTCGCCGGCCAACGCCCGCCTGAAGTCACTGGTCTCCCTGCGCCGTCGCCGTGCGCGCGAGGACGCGGGGCTGACCCTCATCGAGGGGTATGACGAGCTCTCCCTCGCGCTGGACGCCGGCGTCGTGCCGCGAACCGTCTACCACTGTCCCGAGCTCATGCTCGACGCTGCTGCGCAGCAGGACATCTTGGATCGGGTGCAGACGTTGGGCTCGGACACCCAGCAGCTCGGGCGGGCGGCGTTCGAGAAGGTCGCCTACCGCGAGGGCCCTGATGGCTTCCTTGCAGTGGTGGACTCGGTGGTGCGTTCGTGCGCTGACCTTGCTGTGGTCGGGCCCGCGCCGCTCGCCCTGATCTGCCAGGGGGTGGAGAAGCCAGGCAATCTCGGCGCGATGCTGCGGACCGCCGATGCCGCCGGTGTTGATGCCGTGGTGGCCGTGGACCCGGTGACCGACTGGAGTAACCCCAACCTGGTGCGCGCGAGCAAGGGCACGGTGTTCTCGGTGCCGGTTGCGTCGGCCGGGACTCCCGAGGCGTTGACGTGGTTGTCCGAGCACGGCATTCCGCTCGCTGCCACGACGCCGGACACCGATCTTGACTACACGGATGTGGACTACACCGGGCCGATCGCGATTGCCGTCGGTGCCGAGAAGTATGGCCTCACCGATGAGATCCTGGCGGCGGCGACATACAGGATCCGCATCCCGATGGCAGGCCGGGCGAACTCCCTCAACGTTGCGACGTCTGCAGCCGTGGTCATCTACGAGGCAGTGCGGCAGCGCCGCAGGGCGTTGACCAGCGGACACACTGTTTGACCGGCAATACCAGCTGGGGGCTTTGACCGGCGGGTGGAACCGACCCCGGTCAAAGCCACGCCGCGGCGGAGTGTCAGGATGGCACTATGCGAGTTGACCACGTTTCTTATGCCGCCGAAAGGGATGGGCTGAAAGCGACTGCGGCGCGCCTCGCCAAGAAACTCGGAGTCACTCCAATCGACGGGGGCATCCACCCCCGCTTCGGCACTCGCAACACCATCCTTCCCCTGGCCCATGAGCGCTTTGTCGAGGTTGTCTCGGTGCTTGACCACCCCGCCTCCGACAAGGCGCCGTTCGGCCAGGCCGTTCGCGCCCGTTCCGAGGCCGGCGGTGGCTGGCTCGGCTGGGTTGTCTGCGTCGACGACCTGTCCGAGGCCGAGCAGCGACTCGGCCGTGAGTCCGTGGTCGGCAGCAGGCATCGCCCCGATGGCGTCGAGCTCAAGTGGCGTCAGCTGGGAGTCAAGGGGCTCATTGCCGACCCGCAGCTCCCCTACTACATCCAGTGGGACGACGAGAGCATGCACCCTTCGGTCGGGGCCACCACCGACGTCACCATCAGCGGCCTGCAGATCGCGGGCGACCCCGAACGTGTCTGTGAGTGGCTCGGCCTGCCGGCTGACCAGACCTCGACCGTCATCGACTTCACGTTCGTCGACCCGCACGGCGCCCCCTGTCTGAAGGCCGTCACGTTCGACACGCCCGACGGTCCAGTCACCATCTGATCGGACCCGCGGCTCTGGTCAGTTGAGGCGGCCCGGCTAGGTTTTGTCCATGCGCAGCAACTTCCGCTTCAAGGCCATGAACGTTATCCACCGCATCGTGCTTGCAGTCAGCGGTGGACGCCTCGGGTGGACCGCGATGGACATGCCGGTGCTTGAGCTCACGACCACCGGTCGCAAGAGCGGCCGGCCCCATTCGGTCATGCTCACCTCGCCGCTGCAAGAGGGTCCGGTGTTCGTCGTCGTGGCATCTGGCGGTGGGGATGTCCGCCCGCCCGAATGGTTTCTCAACCTGAGGGACAACCCCAACGTCGAAGTGAGGCTGCAGGGCGGACCCAGGCACCGGATGCGCGGGCGTGTCGCCAGGGCGTCGGAGCGCGAACGGCTTTGGCCACTGGTCATTGCCGACCACCACAACTATGCGGACTACCAGAGGATGACTACCCGTGAGATCGCGTTGGCGCTCCTCGAACCGGTTGGCTGACTGCTTCGGTCAAACCCGCGCGAACGAGGGCGGTGTGGTCCTGGCCCTGGCCCACGTCAGCCGAGGTAGTCGACGAGCCGCGGGGCGAGTCCGACGTAGGTCTGCGGGGTCATTTCAAGGAACCGGCGCTCGACGTCGCGCGGCAGACCCAGGCTGCCAACGAACTCGCGCAGGTCGTCGCCGCTGATGCGGCGGCCGCGGGTGAGCTCCTTGAGCCGTTCGTAGGGGTTCTCCATGCCTTCGACACCCTGGGCTCCGAGCGCACGCATCACGGACTGGATCGGCTCGCCGAGCACCTCCCAGTTGGCATCGAGGTCGGCCGCCATGGCACTCGGCACGGCGTCGAGCCCGGCCAGACCACGGCCGGCGTTGTCGATCGCGAGCAGCGAGTGGCCGAAGGCGGTGCCGATGTTGCGCTGCATGCTCGAGTCGGTGAGGTCTCGCTGCATCCGGGACTGCACCAGGGTCGAGGCGAGCACGTCGAGCAGAGCGTTGGAGACCTCGAGGTTGGCCTCGGCGTTCTCGAAGCGGATCGGGTTGACCTTGTGCGGCATCGTCGACGAGCCGACGGTGCCCTGGCCGCGCACCTGGGCGAAGTAGCCCATCGAGATGTAGGTCCAGAAGTCGGTGCAGA
>DASRUA010000375.1:0-10310 GCA_035655615.1 Dermatophilaceae bacterium | reverse complement strand
ACTGGGCCTGGAAGACCCGGAAGGTCGTGTCGGCGAAGTACTCCGTGCAGTCGGTGAGCTCCTGGCCGAACCGCAGGTCGGGCTTGTCTGTGCCGTATCGGGCCATCGCATCCGCATAGGTCATCCGCACCATCGGCGTCGAGATCTCGTGACCGATGAGCTTCCACACCGAGGTCGCGATGGCCTCGCCGAGCTCGAGGATGTCGTCCTGCTCGATGAAGCTCATCTCGATGTCCAGCTGGGTGAACTCGGGCTGGCGATCGGCACGGAAGTCCTCATCGCGATAACAGCGCGCGATCTGGTAGTAGCGCTCCATGCCCGCCACCATGAGCAGCTGCTTGAACAGCTGCGGGCTCTGCGGCAGGGCGTACCAGGAGCCGGGCCGCAGACGAGCCGGCACCAGGAAGTCGCGGGCACCCTCAGGGGTCGAACGGGTCAGGGTGGGCGTCTCGATCTCCACGAAGTCCCGCTCGGCCAGAACGGCCCGTGCAGCCTGGTTCACCTTGCTGCGCAGGCGGATGGCCGCAGCCGGACCCGGGCGGCGAAGGTCGAGGTAGCGGTGCTTGAGCCGGGCCTCTTCGCCGACGGTGACGCGTTCGTCGATCTGGAACGGCAACGGAGCCGCCGGGCTCAGGACCTCGAGCTCGGTGGCAACCACTTCGATCTCACCAGTGGGCAGGTCCTTGTTGGCGTTGCCCTCGGGGCGCTGACTCACCTGGCCGGTCACCTTGACGCAGTACTCGTTACGCAGGTCGTGCGCTCCGCCCAGGGCGAGGATCTCGTCACGAACGACCACCTGCGCCACCCCCGAGGCATCACGCAGATCGAGGAACGCCACTCCACCGTGATCGCGCCGACGGGCAACCCAACCGGTCAGGGTGACGGTCTGCGAAATGTGGTCGGCGCGCAATGTGCCGGCCTCGTGAGTGCGAAGCACGGTGATGTCCTCAGTTTCGGTGGCGATGGCTGGTTGTTCAGTGACTTTGTTCAGTGACTAGACGTTCAGTGGCTGATTGATGGGCTGCGCCCTTTTCACAAGCAGCACCCACATCTTACGGAGGCGGACCCGCCGGTTCCGAACCGGTCCATGGCGCTCCCGCTACCGGCCGCCCAGCTGCTCGACCATCGCGGCGGGAGCCTGCAGACACCACGATTCGGTGATCAGCTCGGCCAGCTCCTGGGTGTCGACCATCGGCAGACGCACGAGCACGGCCTTGTGACCGGCGTAGTGATCGGTGGTGAAGAACGCCTCCGGGTCGATCGCAAGCAGGGCCTCTTTCTCCCCCAGGTCGGCGACCGGCAGCACGATCACCTCCGGGTTGGGAACCTTCGGTTTCTTGGGTTCCACCCGCTCCAGCCAGATCCAGACGAACTTCTTCCCCGCCACCCGGAAGCCAAACTCGTCCTGCGCCTCGGTGGTCGCCGGCAACGAAAGCGCGATCCGGCGGACGTCGTCCTGGGTAGACATCTCCATCTCTCAACGGTATGACGGGTGCTCCGGCCAGGGAACGTCGGGCGGCCGCAACGCGGCCCAGTCGCGAGCCCGGGCAGCGTGCGCGGTCAGGATGCCGATCACGGCGCTGGGATTGTGCAGCTGCCCCCGCAGCACGGCCTCGTGGGCCTCATCCAGGTCGACCCAGCAGACCGGCATACCGTGCTCCTCACCCTCGCGGGTGAAGCGTTCGTCATGGCGGACCCCCGTGAGGTCACGGGCAAGGAAGACGCGCAGCGCCTCGGAGATACCACCGGGAGAACCGAAGTAGTCGATGAGGACGTGCCAGCGCCCGGCAGTCAGGTCGGCCTCCTCGTGGAGCTCGCGGGCCGCGCCCAGCCAGGGCGGCTCCCCCGCGACGTCCAGCAGACCTGCCGGCAGCTCCCACTCGAACGCGCCGACCGGGTGACGGTACTGCTGGATGAGCAAGATCTGGTCGCGGCCGGCGACCTGCCGGAGTGCCACGATCGAGACCGCGCCGGGGTGATCCACGTACTCGCGCCTGACCTCGCCTGCTTCACCGAGGTCGACGGTGTCACGCCTGACGTCCCAGACCATGCCCTTGAAGACGACCTCGGTGTCGCGGACCGGACGCCGCTCGAGCCGGTCGATCAGGTCAGTGCCAGGCAGGACCTGAGCATCCAGACTCATCGCGGCGCCACGCTCATGGCACGGCAACCGGGTCGCTGTCCTTCGGCCTTTCGACCTCGACCAGGCGTGATGCCCTGTGGGCATCGATTGCGGCCCCGACCAGGCCGGCGAAGAGCGGATGCGCGCGGGTCGGCCGGGACAGGAACTCGGGGTGGGCCTGGGTGCCGACGTAGTAGGGATGCACGTCAGCCGGCAGCTCGACGAACTCGACGAGGCTGCCGTCTGGCGAGGTACCGGAGAAGCGAAGCCCGGCTTGCTCGAGCTGGGCCCGGTAGTCGTTGTTGACCTCGTAGCGGTGGCGGTGACGCTCATTGACCAGACGGGAACCATAGGCACCGGCGATGACCGAGCCTTCGGCCAGCCTGGCCGGGTAGGTTCCCAGCCGCATGGTGCCGCCAAGGTCTCCGGCGCCCTCGACGAAGGCCTTCTGCTCCTCCATCGTGGCGATCACCGGATGGGTGGTCTGCGGGTCGAACTCGCTGGAGGACGCGTCCGCGATGCCGGCGACGTTGCGGGCGTACTCGATCACCATGCACTGCAGCCCCAGGCACAGGCCCAGGGCCGGCACACCCCTGACGCGGGCCCACTTCAGCGCACCGAACATGCCCTCGATTCCTCGAATACCGAAGCCACCCGGGACCACGATCGCGTCGACGCCGCCGAGTGCCTTCTGGGCACCGGCGTCGGTCTCGCACTCGTCACTGGCGACCCAGCGGATCGAGACCTTGGCATCGTGGTGGAAGCCGCCGGCGCGCATGGCCTCGGTGACCGACAGATAGGCGTCCGACAGATCGATGTACTTGCCCACCAGGGCGATCTCGACAGCGTGTTCGGGGCTGTGCACCCGGCGAAGCAGCTTGTCCCAGTCGCTCCAGTCGACGTCGCGGAAGGGCAGACCGAGGCGCCGGATGACATAAGCGTCGAGCCCCTCGGAGTGCAGCACCCGCGGGATGTCGTAGATGCTCGGTGCGTCGACGCAGGCCACGCAGGCCTCGGTGTCGACGTCGCACATCAGCGAGATCTTGCGCTTGACGCTGTCGGGAAGCTCACGGTCGGCGCGCAGCACGATGGCGTCTGGCTGGATACCAACCTGCCGCAGAGCGGCAACCGAGTGCTGGGTCGGCTTGGTCTTCAGCTCGCCGCTCGGTGCGAGGTACGGGACCAGCGAGATGTGCAGGAAGAAGACATTGTCGCGGCCAACGTCATGACGGACCTGGCGCGCCGCCTCAAGGAAGGGCAACCCCTCGATGTCGCCAACGGTGCCGCCGATCTCGGTGATGATGATGTCCGGACGGTCCTTGGTCGGGACGTTGGCCTGCTCACGCATCCGTGACTTGATCTCGTCGGTGATGTGCGGGATCACCTGGACCGTGTCGCCGAGATACTCCCCGCGCCGCTCTCTGGCGATCACATGGCTGTAGATCTGACCGGTCGTGACGTTGGCCCGGCCCACCGAGGGGACGTCCAGGAATCGCTCATAGTGGCCGATGTCCAGATCTGTCTCCGCACCGTCATCGGTGACGAAGACCTCACCATGCTGGAACGGGTTCATCGTCCCAGGATCCACATTGAGGTAGGGGTCCAGCTTCTGCATCGTCACCCGTAGACCGCGAGCGCGGAGGAGATGTCCGAGGCTGGAAGCCGTGAGGCCCTTGCCAAGCGAAGAGGCAACGCCTCCGGTTACGAAGATGTGCTTTGTCAGTTGCGCCACGGGCTTTAACGTTACGTCATCCGAAGGGTTTCGGAGTACCACGCCAGCCACTGCGAAGCCGTGTCGGACCCGTCCGGCAGCGCTGCGGCAACCTCCCGGCCATGAACGGCGAGCTCTGAGCGCAGGCCGGGACTGGCCAGGATAAGGTCGGTCGCCTTCGCGATCGCCTCAGGGTCGCCGGGTGGGACGAGCAGCCCGGTCCCGAGAACCAGGTCATGTAAGCCACCGACATCGGTGGCAACCACCGGCGTTCCGGCAGCCATGGCCTCCTGCACGACGAGCGCACGGGCCTCCCACTGGCTCGGCAGGACGAACACCTCCGCCGCGCGCAGCCATTTGTCGATCTCGCTGCTCGACCCGACGAAATGGACAGGCGCTGCCAGCGTGCTGACCTGTAGTCGCAACTGCGCCAACAGCCGTGGGTCTCCCTCGCCCAGGACCACCCAGGTGCACGCCTGACACAGTCGGGAAGCAGCCTGCAACAGCACCGGAAGGTTCTTCTGCGGGGCGATCCGCGAGATCGTGAGGACCAGCGGGGCCGCAGGGTGAGCCGGGTCAGCCAGGTCAGCCGGGTCGCCGCCGAGCGACGAGAGCAGGGCCAGCCGGATCCGGGCCCGGGCCGCCGCGTCGGCGGGTCGCTGCGCAAGCAGATCAGGGACGCGGGGCGACGGCACTTCGGCCAGCTCGGCCCGACCCGCCCCCAACGCCAGCGCTTCATTGACCAGATCGCTGCTCGCCCCGGTCACCAGATCCGCGCGACGCGCCACCCAGCGCTGTGACAGCCGCTTGAGAGCCCGCCACCCGCTGCCCTCCAGGACCGCATTGTGCTGGGAGACGATGACCCTGGGCGCTCCTGGCAGGCGCCGGGTGCAAAGGGTGGCCAGCAACCCGCCCTGGTGCCCATGGGCATGCACGATGTCGGAGGTCGCAACCAGACGTCGAAGCTGCCTGAAGTCCCGCAGCGCATGGACCAGCCCGGCTGACCCCGGCCAGCAGAGTCGCACCCGCCCGAGGTCGAAGCGCTCGGCGGTCAGCGGGTGGGTCACCACGATCACGTCCACGCCACGCTCACGCAGGTCCGCACTGAGCTGGGCGACATGGGTTCCGATTCCGCCGGTGCTGCGGCCGAGCAGCATGATCACCTTCACCGGGTCCTCCATCGCCCAAGAACCGGAAGCTTTGCCAGCGCAAGTCGCGCCGAGTCACGGTCGCCGACCCAGATCGAGCAGGCGAACAACGCCACCACGACGGCCGCGACCACCACCGCCAGCACGGCTCCGGCCACCAGTCCGTCCGGGTGCAGCACTGCGGCCAGACCGCGCCCCACGATGGCCGAGAAGGCGCCTGCGCCAAGAGCGACCACTGCGCTGCGGGCGAAGCCCCGGAACGCTCTCGCACCCCAGGTACGACGGACCGCCACGAAGAGCCCGACGGCAGCCACCGTCATACCGAAGGAGCTGGCAAGACCCAACGTCAGCAATGTCTCGCGCGGTCCGGCGTCCTCCTGGAGCGTCAGGAGAGGCACGATGGCGGCAATGAACCAGCCGGCCGCCACCAACCCCCCGGCGACTGCGGGTCGACCCTGCACGTAAAGGGCGCGGGTGAGCAGTGCCGCCATGCCAAAGCCGACCAGTCCCGGTGCGAAGGCACTCAGGGCACCCGGGAGGGCTGCCAGAGCCTCCCGGCCGGCACCGTGCCGACCGGCGTCCAGGGCACTGAAGAAGGCTCCGGCGGGCGAGGCGATGGCGAAGAGCACAGCCGCGCCTGCACTGGTGGCGACGATGATTGCCCGCGCTGAGGAGGCCAACGTCGACTGCGCGCGTGCGAGCGATGCCTGGTCCGCGTCCGTGGCCAACGCCGCCTGGTCGGCCTGGTCGGAGCCCGTCGCCAGCACCGCCTGGTCAGTCTGGTCGGAGCCCGTCGCCAGCACCGCCTGGTCCAGTCCTGTCGCGAGCGCAGGCAGGGCGGACACGGCAAAGGGGACCGCCAGAACGGCATACGGCAGGAGATAGATGGCCTGGACATAGATGTAGACGTTCAGCGTGCCCGTGCCACCGCTGTTCTGGGACACCCACAAGGTCACCAGAACGGCGGCCTGCTGGGCAACGAGGGCAACCAGCCCAGCCCCTGCGAGCGCGGCGGCTCGCCGGGCAACCCCATCAGGAAAGGTCCAGGTCGGACGCAGCCGGATGCCGGCACGGTGAACCGGAATCAGGAGGGAGAGGCTCAACGCCGCGACGCCAAGCGTCGTTCCGACCGCCAACACCGCGGAGGCCTGGCTGGGCAGTCGCGAAAGGTCATAGCCCCTCCCCTGGGCCAGCGCGGCAAACAGAAGGTATGCCGCCATCACCACGAGGCTGGACAACAGCGGAGCCACCACCACGCCGAGGAAGCGTCGATGCGCCTGAAGCACTCCGGCGAGAACGATGCCGACGCCGTACAGGGCAATCTGGGGTGAGAAGACCACGAGCATCGACGCCGCGAGACTCGTTGAGCCGGCGCAGGTCCGGTCGTCGACCAGGAACGTCGACAGCTGCCGGGCTGAGACTGCCATCAGGATGGACAGCGGCACGAGCACCGCGAGCGTCCAGGTGAGCATGGCCGACGCTGTGCGGGCCGCCTCGGGCTGGTTCTGGCGAGCCAGCTGGCCGGCAATGATCGGGACGACGACGGCGGCGAGGGCTCCACCCGCGGCAACCTCGAAGATGACGTTCGGCAGCTGGTTGGCCGCCTGGTAGACACTGCCGACACAGGTGGTCCCGACGCTCTGAGAGAACACGAGCCAGCGGCCGAACCCGAAGACCCTTGCGGCCAGGGTGACCAACGCGATGAGGCCGGCGGCCGCGAAGACCCCGACAGGAGCCTTGCCTGCCCTGCCCTTGCCACCGGCCATGCTGGTGCCGGCCGAGGTCTCGTCGTGGCGAGTCATCGAGTTACCGGGTCACGTTGGTGGGGCAGTGGGGGACGACCATGGCGGGCGGCCGAACGCGTCGAGCTCGCGCAAACCGGGCGTCGACTCGATCACCTTGGTGAAGCTGACCTTCTCCGAGGCGAGCGTCAAGGCCATCACCACCGCGAGAGCGAGAAGTCGGCCGCGGGGGCCGGTACGGGCCACGAGTGCGGTTCCGAGCAGGGCACCTGCGCTGTTGGCCCCCGTGTCGCCGAGCATGCTCCGGCCCGCCAGATCATCTCGCAAGGAGCCGATCGCCGCGCCTGCCACGGCGCCCGCAGTGGCCGCGGCGGCGAAGTTGACGTTCCCGTTCGCGTTCGCGGACGAAGTGGCGGTGGCCAGGTGGGTTCCGCGGCCACCGGCGGCGATCGGCGCGGCGAGCAGCAGCACAACCTTCAGTGCTCGCCCCGGACGCAGGTCGAGCAAGTTGGCGATGTTGGCCGAACCGGCGATCACCGCCCCGCCAACCAGCGTGGTCATCACCTGGTTCGATCCCCGCGAACGATCGATCATCCGCGCGCTCAACAGGCCGGTGACACCCAGGCCCAGGATCTTGATGGCCCCGGTGGTCACCTCACCGCGGCGGGCTGCAGCCAGATGTCCACGCAGACCCTTTCTGGAGCTGTCGCCGGCCAGATCATCGAGTCCGCCGAAGGCCGCGGCACCCAGCCCCGAGACCGCGGCGGGTGCACCTGCACCGCCTGCGAGGGCTCCGGTCACCGCGGCCACGGCGTACGCCGGGCCTTCGAACAGGGTCACCGGACGACCCGCGTGGTTCTCCCGGGTCCATCGTTCGACACCCCCCGGTGGTCGGCCTTTCAGGAGCGCGGCAGCCAACACCGAGCCAGCGGCACCGACGGTGAAGGCACTGAGGGTGGCACCCCGCCGCCTCCCGGTCACTGCTTGGCCGTCAGGTCCGGAACAATCGCCTTGGCGTCACCAGCCAAGCCGTACTGCCCGGCGCCACCCAGGTACTGCTGCTCCAGCGCCAGCACGAGCGTGCCCTGTCCCATGGGAAGGTCCGCGTCATCAACCGTCGAGATGACCTTGAGCGCGCCGGGGTCCTTGCGAACCGCGGCCACCAGATCCGCAGATCTGGTCCCGTCAGGGGTGTTGGACTTGGCGGCGACAACGACCCCGGATCCTCCGGCGTCGAGCATGCGGACAAGCTGCACGTAGGACGCGAGCCGGGCATCAGCGTCCTTCTGGTTGGAACCTTTGACCGGTCCTCCGAGGAAGACCACGCTCGAGGACGGGACGATCTGATCGGGTGTCACGTTGACGAGATCGCCGGCCTTCAGCCCAGTCAACGCAGCGGTGGCCGAGGCGGTGATGCGCTCCGTGGACTGGTCCGTGCCGGTCAGGATCGCGCGCACGAGCACCGAGGCTGCGAGCTGATCCGGGCTGCTGGCAGCCTCAGGCGCTTTGACGAACGTGGCGAAAGGGCTGGCCACGGTGTTCCGCAAGGTCGTCTTGGACGGGTCAGCCCAGGTGTCGTTCAAGGTGACCGTCGAGCCCACCTTGGCCCCTGCGGCGACCAGGGAGGCCGTGGCGTTCTTGACCAGGTCGGCATCCACCCCCGGCGCGACGACGATGGCAACTGTCTTGCCGGTCAATCGGCCCCGCACAACCGCCGGTGCCACTGCCGAGGAGAACGTGTCACGCGCAGAGGCATCCCGTCTGGAGGCGTCGAGGTCGGTGCGCAGCTGGGTCTTCTCTGCGCGCAGCGCCGTCAGCTGCTCGGTAAGACGGGCACCGAGGTCCCCCTTCAGAGGTCCGGCCCCCAGAACGATTCCGACGGCGAGCGCAAGGAAGATCGAGACGATGGAGACGAGGTAGTAGCGAAAGTCGATCACGTGAACAGCCCCACAATCCAGGACCAGAGGTCATCCCACCGGGCCGCCACCAGCTGGAGCATGGCGGTCCCGCCGGGCGTGGCAGCCAGAGCGACAAAGAGTGCGAACAGCCCGCCAGACAGCAGGACGGCCAGGGAGAGGTTGGAGATTCGCGAACGGTAGAGCCGGCTCACGCCCTTGGCATCCACCAGTTTGCCACCCAGACGCAAGCGGGTCAGGAAGGTGCTGGCCATGCCCGAACGGCCCTTGTCCAGGAACTCGACCAAGGTGGCGTGGGTACCGACCGCAACGATCAGGGAAGCCCCCTTGTCGTCGGCCAGCAGCATCGCGACGTCCTCGCTGGTCCCGGTGGCAGGAAAGACCACCGGATCCAGGCCCAGCTCGCGGACCCGCTCCAGCCCTGGCGCCCGGCCATCGCGGTAAGCGTGCACGACGATCTCTGCCCCGCAGCTGAGGGTGGCGTCCGAGACCGAGTCCATGTCCCCGACGATGAGGTGGGGACGGTGCCCTGCCTCGAGCAGCGCATCGGCGCCGCCGTCGACCCCGATCAGGATCGGGCGGAACTCGCGGATGTAGTGCCGCAGCGTCTGCAGGTCGTCTTTGTAGTGGTAGCCGCGAACCACCACCAGGGCGTGACGACCCTCAAGGACCGTCTTGATGTCAGGAACCCCGACGCCGTCGAGCAGCAGCGCTCGTTCGCGCCCGAGGTACTCCATCGTGTTGGCGGCGAACGCCTCCATCTGGACGGCCAGCCCTGCCCGGGCCTCGATCATCGCGGCGGCGACGATTTCGCGGTCAAAGAGGATCCCCTTGGCGACCACGACATCACCGAGGTACAGGGTGTCGCCATCGAGGCGTGCGGACTGCCCGTCCTTCAGGGTGAGCAGGATGTCGTTGCCCACGTTGTCGAGCAACGGCACCCCGGCGTCCACGAGGATCTCCGGCCCCATGTTCGGGTAGCGCCCGGTGATCGAGTGTGCAGCGTTGATCACGGCCACCGGCCTGCAGGCAAGCACGGCCTCCGCGCTGACCTTGTCGATGTCCTGATGGTCAATGATCGCGATGTCACCCGGCTTGAGCCGTTTCGTGAGGTCCTTGGTGCGCACGTCAATACGAACGGTCCCCGAGATGCCGGGCAGATCGGGTTCGCGGAGGGTTCGTTGCCGCAGGCGCATGGACCGCAAAGAATAGGACATTGTGGCTTATTATCCCATGGGCTGGCCCGCTTCACCGCACACACGCTGGCGCAGACCAACTCGTGACGCGATGATGCCATGACCGTCACCGTCAACACGTCCTGGAGGCAGGGCGCCCTCACCTTCGCGGCGCGGCCGCCGTCTGGGCAAGAAGCTCTCTGGCGTGCTCGATCGCCACGTCGGAGTCCTCCACGCCGGCCATCATCCGGGCAAGCTCACGGAGTCGTTCCTCGCCGCTCACGGCGACCACCCCGCTGGCGGTGATGTGTCCGTCATCGGTCCTGCGCACGACGAGATGGCGATCTGCGTACGCCGCGACCTGCGCAAGGTGGGTCACCACGATAACTTGAGCCGAGGTGGCCAGCGCCGCAAGACGCGCACCCACATCCAGAGCAGCTTTGCCACCCACCCCGGCATCCACCTCGTCAAAGACAAAGGTGGGCACGTCCCCGCT
>DASRUA010000374.1:0-3353 GCA_035655615.1 Dermatophilaceae bacterium | reverse complement strand
CATGCCCGCCAACGAAGTCATCGGGTCCTACCACGAGCTGTGGAACGTCGAGCAGTCCTTCCGGATGAGCAAGACCGACCTCCGCGCCCGGCCGATGTTCCACCGCACCCGCGACGCGATCGAGGCCCACCTCACGATCGTGTTCACCGCGCTGGCCGTCTCCCGCGAGGTCCAAGCCCGCACCGGACTGGCGATCCGCAACGTCATCCGCCGGCTGCGGCCCCTGCGCTCAGCGACCCTCGCGATCAACGGCACCACCCAGACTTACGCCCCCGCCATCCCCCCCGACCAGCAAGCCATCCTCGACGCCCTCCACGGCCCAAAACTCACGCACTAAGCCATTGAGCCAAAACAGGTCTAACTGCGAGGGTGTCGGCCAAATCAATTGGCCCTTGGGCTCAGGGGGTTACTGAGCTCCAACGCGGGTTCCTCAACCAAACCGCGCACCGATCGTCCGGAGAAAGCGCCTAGACACCAGGGCTCCTGACATGGCCATCGCTGTGAGGTCCCCGGAGGACGGCTGACCTGCATATTCATCGTTGACCCGGTTTGCTCTCTCGCCCATATGGTGACATAATTAATGCGAGATTGTAACTGAATCGGGGGGTGGGCATGATGGCTGTGATGAGTGCCCAACCGCCCTTACCCGCAGCGCCCGTGGCTGGAGCCGTGAGCATCGGGGAGGCTGTCGCGCTCGTCGAGGACGTCGATGGTGGCCGGGTGTTCCTGCGCGGCGAGCTGGTCTACGCCTGGTCGGCCGGGGACGTCGCACTGCGGCGCCTGGCCGCGGTGCGGCTCGTGGCGATCAAGGCCGCGCGGGTCGCCGATGTGGCTGCCGCGTTCGAGATTGATGCCGGGACGCTGTGGCGCTGGGGTCAGCAGCTATCGGCCACAGGGGTAGCCGGTTTGGTCCCGGACAAGCGGGGTCCCAAGGGCCCGTCGCGGTTGACCGACGACATGGCCGCTGACATCCGCGGGCGCCGGCGCGGCGGGGCGTCGCTGCGGGCGATCGCAGCGGCGGTCGGGGTCTCCACCAACACCGTTCGCCGGGCGCTGCCGGCACCGGCCCCCGCACCCGAACAGACCATCCTCACCGCGGAACCCCAGTCCGGACCCGAAGCTGATCTGCCGGTGCTGCCAGCCCCTGCGGACCGCGACGCTGAGCGGGTCGCGGCCCGGTGGGGGCAGCTGACCCACGCCGACCCGGTGTTCGCCCCCGCCGCGCGGGTGCCGTTGGCGGGGTTGCTGTTAGCGATCCCGGCATTGGAGGCCACCGGGCTGTTGTCTTGTGCCACAACAGTGTTCGGGCAGCTGCGCAACGGGTTCTACGGCCTGGACACGATGCTCCTCGAGGGCGTCCTGAGGGCCCTGGCCGGTGAGCCCCGCGCCGAAGGATCCACGAGGATCGACCCGGTCGCCCTGGGCAGGATGTTGGGCTTGGACCGTGCCCCCGAGGTCAAGACGATCCGCCGCAAGATCACCGCCCTTGCTGCCACCGGGCGGGCCGAGGAACTGCTGGCCGCGATGGCCGCAGCCCACGTGGCCCGCCTGGACAAGTCAAATCCGGACCTGTTGGCGGTGTTCTACGTTGACGGGCACGTCCGCGCCTACCAAGGTGCCCGCAAGGTCGCCAAGACCCACCTGTCCCGCCTGAAGTTTCCCGCCCCCGCAACCGTGGAGACCTGGGTGTCCGATGCGTCCGGGGACCCGGTCCTGGTCGTCATGGCCCAGCCCGGCGCGTCCCTGGCAATGGAGCTACGCCACCTGCTCCCCGACCTGCGCCGGGCTGTCGGCGACGACCGGCGGGTCCTGGTCGGATTCGACCGCGGCGGCTGGTCACCCACACTCTTCGCCCACATGGACGCTGAAGGCTTTGACGTGTTGACCTGGCGCAAGGTCCCAGCCGACGACGTCGACCCCCATCTGTTCGGTGACCTCACCTACACCGATGAGACCGGCCGTGGGCACAACTGGCGGGTTGCGGACACCACTGTGGACCTACCCGTAGGCGAGGAGGGTGAAGTGTTCCCGATGCGGCAGATCACCCTGATCGTGGCCGACAACAAGACCGGCAGGAAAGAGCACGGCCAGGCTTCGACGCGGCAGATCCACATCCTGACCACCCGGCGCGACCTGAGCCCCGAACAGGTCATCTACCGGATGGGATCGCGGTGGAGGCAGGAGAACTACTTCCGCTACGCCCGGATGCACTTCGACCTTGACTCCCACGACGCGTACGCCACCACCGAGGACGACCCGACCCGTCTGGTCCCCAACCCGGCCAAGAAGAAAGCCCACAAACAACTCCTGGCCGCACGGTCCCGCTACGACCGGGCACTGGCCGCCACCGATGCCGCCATGCTCGAAGCGGTGACCCCACCACCGGGTCAAACCCTGCTGATCACCAACGCCAACCACGACATCCTGACCGCGGCCCTTCGCGCAGCAGAAGCCGACCTGGACACCGCCCAGGAAACCCACCGGGCCGTGCCGGCCAGGCTTCCGCTGGCCCAGGTCAACCCGGGCCAGCAGGTCCTGGACGTACAGACCAAGCTGATCAGCCACGCCATCCGCATCGCCGCGTTCAACACCGCCACCGCCCTAGCCCGCGCCATCCGGGTTCACACCGGGTACGCCCGCGCGAACCACGAAGCCCACGTATTGGTCCGCCAGGCGTTGACCTCCAGCGGCGACATCGACCCCCGAGACGGTGTCCTGACCGTCCGGTTGGACCCCTTGCCGACAGGGCGCGCCACCGCCGCTATCGCTGAACTGTGTGAGCACTTGACCGCCACCCAGACTCGCTACCCCGGCACCGACCTCATCCTGCGCTACGAGGTCAAAACCCGACCCTGACCACGCAGGAACTATGACCCCATGTCCAGAGCCCTGATCTCAGGCATCGGCATGATGGTCCAGCCGAACACGTTCTGATAGAACGCCCGGGCCCGATCGCCATCGTCAAAGGGGACCTCGAAGTGCACCACGCGACCGCTCATGACACTCACCTCCGTTGCATTGACTGACCGTATGCTGACTGACCGGCACGGCCGTCCCGCGCCGTTAGGTCAGCCTAAGTCCGGACCGTCCTGGGGGCCACCCTCCGGGCCAGAGGAATCGGTCTCATCGCGAGGTGACCCGCCATCGGCAGCCTTGGCCTCCTGCTCCTCGCGATAAGCCATCCGACGCAGCCGCACGTTCATGTTGCGCATCAGAAAGTACAACGCCACGGCGAGCAGGAAGAAGGCCAGGAAGCCACCAAGCCCAGCGGTGACGTCGACGCTCTCGAGATTCATCGGGCCTCTTTCCGTCCGTCATACGCGATGTGAAGATCGCCGGATGCCGCCAGCGCA
>DASRUA010000373.1:0-2392 GCA_035655615.1 Dermatophilaceae bacterium | reverse complement strand
TGCTGGACGCGTTCCGGAGCGCCGCTCAGGAGGCGAGAGCCTGCTGGGCCTCGCCATCAGACGGTCTCGTCAGCGCCGGCCTGCTCCAGCTCGATCAGCTGGCCCTCGAGGTAAGACTTCAGATGGGTGCGGTAGTCACGTTCGAAGGTTCGCAGCTCTTCGATCTCTTTCTGCAGCACGCCACGCTCGCTACCGAGCCCCGCAAGCACCTCGGCCTTCTTCTGCTGGGCCTCGGCGACCAGCGCGTCGGCCTCGGCGATGAGCGCGTCGTGCTTGGCCTTGCCTGCGGACACGAACTCGTCGTATTTGGCCTGACCGGTCGAGACGAGCTCTTCCTGCCTCGCCGTGGCCTCACCAACAATCTGGTCATGGCGTGACTGCCCTTCGCTGATGAGTCTCTCGGGAGTGTTCAGGCCCTCGGCCACGTACTCATGATGCAATTTCTGTGCGAGAGCCAGCACGGCTTCGGTGGCTGCCTTTGCACGTTCAGCCGCTTCCGGCTCTGCCTGTTGAGCATCCGCATTCATCGTCGTGCCGCAGACGGGGAGTCCATGCGGCTGACGAGGCTGGCAAGACGGTTGGCAGGCAGACGGCCGGTTGACGCTTCGAGGTCGCGGCGCCGTGCCCCTATGTACGAGAACAACCAGGATCCGCGATCCCACCCGTCCCTGTAACCACCAGGATGGTTCATGTGCCAACCCCATTCACGGGGGCGATCCTGCTGGGCCGCCGGTGATAGCAAGAAAGGTGCCATGGATCTGACCTCCTGTGGTGTTGGATGGGAGCATGAGTTCCAGTGATCCGCCCAGGCCGGAACGTGAGCAGGTCGAGGCGGTTGCCGAGGGGAAGGCGACCCACTCGGGTGAACCACACTCGGGGGGCCGAGCGGCGAAGCTGAACTGGCTGCGTGCTGGGGTTCTGGGTGCCAATGACGGGATCGTCTCGGTTGCGGGAATCGTGGTCGGTGTTGCCGGGGCCACGTCCGCTCGCGGGGCGATCTTCACCGCAGGGATCGCTGGCCTGGTCGCCGGCGCGGTGTCGATGGCGCTAGGTGAATATGTGTCGGTCAGCAGCCAGCGCGACAGCGAGCATGCCCTGCTGGCCAAGGAGAAGCGAGAGCTGGCCGATACCCCGGATGATGAGAGGACCGAGCTGGCGGCCATCTACGAAACCAAGGGGCTGAGCCCGGCCACCGCGTGGACGGTTGCCGAGGAACTGACGGCACACGACGCGCTGGCCGCTCACCTGGATGCCGAGCTGAACCTCGACCCGCAGGACATCGCCAGTCCCGCCCAGGCGGCGGCTGCATCAGCTTTGTCGTTCACCCTCGGTGCATTGCTGCCCTTGCTGGCGATCCTGCTGCCGCCGGCGCACCTACGGGTGCCGGTGACCGTGGTGGCCGTCCTGATCGCCCTCGGTGTGGCGGGGGCGTCCAGTGCCCGCATCGGAGGCAGCTCGAGGCGCGCCGCGGTGCTGCGCATCGTCATCGGCGGTGCCGCCGGTTTGGCCTTCACCTATGCCGTGGGGCGCCTCTTCGGCACCGCCATCGGCTGACGGTCTGGGCGGAGCGGACCAGTCCGGTCTTGAGGCGTGACGCTCTCCGGTCCCCATCCTGACCGGCCCGCAAGCGCCCCAAGGGAATGCGGACAACCCGACTGCAACCAGACCGCCGACGAGCAGCAGGTTCAGGACAAGGACGACGCGCAATCGGGTCTGCAGGAGTCACGCCGCATGCTATCGAGACCTCTCCGGCTGGCCCCGGCCAGCGCGTAGGTCCAGCCGCAACCCAGATTGAGCGAACAGGGCCATACGTGGGCCACATGACCTTGGCCGGTAGGGATCACCAGTGGTTAGCTGAGGCCGCCGATACCGTTGCAGGACAGGCGAACACTGTGGCCCAAAAACTCTTCCCAAGCAACTGTTGTTGCCGTGGGCGCTGGACGACCTTGTTCGCAGTTGGGTAGGTTCGCGCTAACCAAGCAGCTTGAGAGCGATGGGCCGCACACGCCGACCAGGCACAGTGCGGTTGCGATGTTGTCTAGATCCCGATCCACGAGTCGATCCAGTCCAGCGAACCCGTCAACGAAGGAGGGTCACTGGGCCACGGCGACCGGCCCGGGCATTGCGACGTTTTAGGGCGCGCCGTTCGTAGTCGGACAGTCCGCCCCACACTCCGGCGTCCTGGCCCGACGCCATGGCCCATCTCAGGCAGGTGTCCACGACCGGGCAGCGACAGCAGACAGCCTTTGCCTTCTCAATCTGGTGAAACGCGGGGTCGGAGTTCCCCGTCGGGAAGAACAGTTCTGGGTTCTCTTTCAGGCAGGCAGCGCGGTTGCGCCAAGTCATGAAATGGTGCTCCTTGAATCGAGGTCTGGGGTCAGCATCGTATGAG
>DASRUA010000372.1:0-5927 GCA_035655615.1 Dermatophilaceae bacterium | reverse complement strand
GCCAGTTGCTCGCCGATCTGTGGCACCCCCTGGGTTGCGGTCGAGAAGTGACCGGCGGGCCCGGCCGCCTGCCGATAGAAGCCACTCTCGCCATAGAGAGCCCGATGCCACGCCTGCTGCCACGGAGTCCACGTCACGGGCCGAACGCTACGTGTTCAGCGGACACGCTAGCGTTTCGGGCGTGAGTGATGTGCCCGCAACTACCCAGCGACCCGCCCGGCTCGACGTCGGCATCGTCGGTACCGGCAGGGTCGGTGCCGTCCTTGGTGCCGCCCTCCACCGGGCCGGTCACCGTCTGGTGGCGGTCTCGGCGGTGAGCGAGCAGTCGCGCGAGCGCGCCGAGGCCTTGCTGCCCGGCGTACCCATCACGCCCGTCGAGGAGGTCATCGCGAGGGCCGAGCTGGTTCTGCTGACGGTCCCGGACGACGCCCTGCCCCCGCTGATCTCCGGCCTGAGCGCCACGGGCTCTTGGCAGGCTGGACAGCTGGTGGTGCACACCTCCGGGCGTTACGGTACGGCGATCTTCGAGGCTGCAGCCGGTCATCACATCCTGGGGTTGGCTTTGCATCCGGCGATGACCTTCACAGGTACGTCGATGGATCTGCTGCGGCTTGCCGACTGCTGCTTCGGCATCACCGCTCCGGAGGCGTTGCGGGCCGTTGCTGAGGCGCTGGTGCTCGAGATGGGTGCCGAGCCGGTCTGGATCGAGGAGCAGGACCGGCCGATGTACCACGCAGGGCTCGCCCACGGCGCCAACCACCTGGTAACTCTGGTGGCTCAAGCCATGCAGGTCTTGGGCTCGGCCGGGGTGCAGGACCCGCAGCGGCTCATCGCGCCTCTCCTGCATGCTGCACTCGACAACGCGCTTCGGCTCGGTGACGGTGCTCTCACCGGGCCGGTTGCCCGAGGTGATGCGGGTACGGTTGCGGCGCACCTGGCACAACTGAACCAGCAGACCCCAGACATCCGGCCGACCTATGTCGCGCTCGCCCGGGCGACCGCAGAGCGGGCGCTCGCCAGTGGACGGTTGACGGCGGCCGACGCCGAGCCCCTGCTCGATATCCTTGCCGCCCCGGAGGAACGCCCGTGACTGAGACCTTTGACAGCCCCCACAGCCCAGAAACCGCAGCGGGCGCAGACGCGACAGCCGACGCAGCCGGTATGCCGGGTGCCTCCGGTGAGGCCGGTGTGGAGCCGGTCGTCGTCCAGACCCGGGCTCAGCTGAGGGCCGCTTGCGCTGGGCTGGGTGATGGCGACGTCGGCGTCGTCATGACGATGGGCGCCCTTCACGAAGGGCACGCCACGCTGATCCGTCAGGCCAGGGCCAGAGCCCGGCACGTGATCGTGACGATCTTCCTCAACCCGCTTCAGTTCGGCCCGCGTGAGGACCTTGCGCGCTATCCCCGCACCAACGAGGCCGACCTGGAGATCTGCAGGCGTGAAGGGGTGGATCTTGTGTTCATGCCGACGCCGAGTGTCGTCTATCCCGATGGTGATCCGGGGGTTCGGGTCTCAGCCGGGCCGCTCGGTAACGTGCTCGAGGGTCAGGCCCGGCCTGGCCATTTCGACGGGGTGCTGACCGTGGTGGGCAAGCTGCTTCACCTGACCCGCGCTGACCACGCTTACTTCGGCCAGAAGGACGCCCAGCAGCTGCTCCTCATCCGCCGGATGGCCCGTGACCTGGACTTCCCGGTCGAGGTCGTCTCGGTGGCGACGGTCAGGGAGGCCGATGGCCTGGCTCTGAGCAGTCGCAACATGTACCTCGCGGAGTCGGACAGGGAGACGGCACTGTGCCTGTCCCGGGCGTTGCGAGCCGGCGCAGCCGCCGCTGTGGAAGGGCCCTCGGCCGTACGCCGCGCAGCGCGGGCAGTGCTGGTCAGGGAGCCTTTGGCGCTCATCGACTACCTCGTTCTGGTGGATCCTTCGACGTTGGAGGACGTGCCCGAGTGGTACCGCGGCGAGGCTTTGCTCGCGGTTGCGGGCAGGGTAGGGACCACAAGGCTGATCGACAACATCCCCGTCAATGTGGGACCAGGCGGCGGGGCGCTCGAGATCTTCTCCGAGGACGCCGGGCGCGGCAATGACCTACCCGACCTCACGAGCCCACCGAGCTGAAGGACATCCCTGTGAAACGCAATATGCTCCACGCCAAGCTCCACCGGGTCACAGTCACCCAGGCTGACCCGGACTACGTCGGCTCGGTGACGATCGACCGTACGTTGCTCGAGGCCGCCGGGCTGCTGCCCGGTGAGCGGGTGGACGTCGTCGATGTCACCAACGGCAACCGGTTGACCACGTATGTGATCGAGGGCGAGGCCGGGTCCGGGCAGATCTGCATCAACGGCGCTGCCGCACACCTGATCGATCCCGGCGACATCGCGATCATCATCGCGTACGCCCAGATGGACGAGGCCGAGGCACGGACGTTCGTGCCCCGCGTGATCTTCGTCGACGGCTCCAACTGCATCGTCGACATTGGCGGCGACCCGGCGCTCGTCCCCGCCGGGTTCGGGCTTCAGGCATCTGGCATGCCTCGAGGTCAGCAATGACCCTCCGCATCCCCGCTCGCCTGACGGCGCCGGAGCCGGGGTGGGTCATCTCGGCCGACGTCATCGTCGTCGGCTCGGGTGTGGCCGGCCTCACCGCGGCGCTGCGTCTGCGCCAACGGGTCGACCGCGTGCTGCTCGTGACCAAGACCTTGCTCCCCGAAGGGTCGACGCAGTGGGCCCAGGGTGGAATCGCTGCCGCTCTGGATCCTGCGGACTCGGTGGACGAGCATCTTGCGGACACCCTGGTCGCCGGCGCCGGTGTCTGCGACGAAGAGGCCGTGCGGATCCTCGTCTCCGAGGGGCCGGCTCGTGTTCGTGAGCTCGCGACTCTCGGAATGAAGTTCGACCGTGGGCCCGACGGCGAGATCTCGCTGACCCGGGAGGGCGGTCATGGCCGGTACCGGATCGCCCATGCCGGCGGCGACGCGACCGGCAAGGAGGTCTCACGAGCGCTTATCGCGGCGTTGGACCGCGCTCTGATTGCAGTCAAGGAAGATCCCGGCATCGAGGTGCTCGAGCACGCGCTGGTCGTGGATCTGTTGCAGGACAAAGATTCTCGCGTGTGCGGCGTGACACTGCACGTGATCGGCGAGGGTCAGATGGACGGCGTGGGCGCAGTTCGTGCCCGAGCCGTGGTCCTGGCCACCGGCGGGATCGGGCAGGTCTATTCGTCTACCACGAACCCGTCTGTGGCCACCGGGGACGGCGTTGCGGCGGCTTTGCGGGCAGGTGCCGTGATCGCCGACCTCGAGTTCGTCCAGTTCCACCCGACGGTGCTTTGGCTGGGTGAGGGGTCGAGCGGCCAGCAACCGCTTCTCTCCGAGGCCATGCGGGGCGAAGGCGCCTTCCTGGTGGATGGCGATGGCGTGCGGTTCATGGCGGGGATACACGATCTCGCTGATCTCGCTCCGCGCGACATCGTGGCCAAGGCCATCGTCGCCCGGATGGCCCAGACGGATGCTGATCACGTCTATCTGGACGCCCGCCATCTGGGCAAGGAGTTCCTCGAGAAGCGGTTCCCCTCCATCGTCGCTCGCTGTCGCGAGCTCGGCTTCGACCCGGTGACCGAGTTGCTGCCTGTCGCTCCGGCTCAGCACTTCGCCAGCGGGGGAGTGCGTACCGACGTTGTCGGCCGGGCCAGTTTGGCTGGGTTGTACGCCTGCGGTGAGGTCTCGTGCACCGGTGTCCACGGCGCCAACCGGCTCGCCTCCAACTCCTTGCTCGAGGGTCTGGTCTTCGCATATCGGATCGCCGACGACATCACCTCACGCCTGTCCGCGGGCGATCTGACTTCGACCGAACCTTTCGTGCGGAAGGAGGACACCGCACTCGTTGCCGGGCAGGACCGCACCGCGATTCAGCGGGCGATGACACTCGGCACCGGCGCCGTGCGCTGCGCCCACTCGTTGGCCCAGGCAGCCAAGAGCCTCCAGGTCATCGCCGACTCGGCACCCGGGCTGTCTGCCGATCCTGAATCGTGGGAGACCTCGAACCTGCTGCACGTCGGACAGCTCCTGACCGCGGTGGCCGCGCTGCGCGAGGAGACCCGCGGAGGTCATGTCCGCTCGGATTTCACTGAACGCGACGACGCCCACTGGCTTGGGCACACCTATGCCGTTCGCGCGGCGGATGGGTCGATCAGGACGTCGTTCCACCCGATCACGCCCGAGTACGTCTCGTGAACGCATTCCCGGAGGCCCGCGCTCAGGCTGTTGTCGACGGCGCCCTCGACGAGGACCTCGGCGGCTTTCCCGGTCTCGACGTCACCAGCTCCTCCACGATCCCCGCGACCCAGCGCAGCACCGCGCACGTGGTGGCCAGGGCTGACGGTGTTCTAGCCGGGGTTCCGTTGATCTCGCTGGTCTTTCGCGCGGTGACCGAGCGCATCCGATCCAGCGAGGTGGACGTGGAGCTGCTTCGCCAGGACGGGGACGTGGTCCACCAGGGTGACGTCATCGCCATACTGCGGGGTTCGACCCGGGGGACCCTTGTGGGGGAGCGCACGATGCTGAACCTGATCAGCCGGCTCTCAGGAATCGCCACTCACACCAGGGCGTGGGCCAAGGTCCTCGAGGGCACCGGCACCATGGTTCTGGACACTCGCAAGACGACGCCAGGACTGCGCGCCCTCGAGAAGTACGCGGTTCGCTGCGGAGGTGGCACCAACAAGCGGATGGGCCTGCACGACGTGGCCATGATCAAGGACAACCACAAGCTTGCGGCTGGTTCGGTCTCAGCGGCCTTCGCGGCCGTTCATCTCGCCTATCCGGCCGTGGAAATCCAGGTCGAGGTCACTACCACGGCTGAGGCCCTCGAAGCCGTGGCTGCCGGGGCGCGGTTCCTGTTGTGCGACAACATGTCCGTCGATCTGCTGCGTCGCACCGTCGAGGCTGTGCGGAGCACTGGCGAGCGCGTCGAGATCGAGGCCACCGGGGGGCTGACCCTGGAGGGTGCGCGAGCGTATGCCGAGACGGGCGTCGACTTCCTCAGTGTCGGTGGGCTGACTCACTCCTCCCCGATCCTGGACATCGCGCTCGACCTCGTTGACGGCGAGACCTGAGAAAGGTACTGCATGCCGGAACCGATCAAGACCTTGACGAACTGTCACTTGTGCATGGGAGTCGACGCTGACCCCGACATGCTGCGGGTCCAGGTCTGGGAGGATGAGCTCTGGCGACTTACCACCAGCATCGGGCCGGGTGACTGCACGCCGGGGTTCTCGTACCTTGAGCCCAAACGACACATCGCGCACATCACCGATCTTGATGGTCCCGAGGCTGCGACCTTCGGACCGGTGATGGCCCGCTGTACACGCGCCCTGAAACAGGCCACCCGATGTGACCTCGTGTACCTCTACGTATTCGGCGGCGGCATCCCGCATCTGCATGTGCACCTGGCCCCGCACGTCGAGGGCGACGCGCTCAACGATGACCTCCTCCGCGGCGAGTTCGAGGCGCGAAAGCTCCCATCGGGTGCCACGGCGATGATCAGCAAGGACTTCGAAGCGTTGCCGGATGAAGAACTGAGATCGGTCGCCGCCGAGGTCGCGAGCCTTTTGGCTCTCAAGAGCTGACGACGGCCAGCAGCGCCCCTGGCACTGAGCGGATCGAGGGGCCTGTCGAGAGCGATGAAGCGACAGGCGGCCGCAGGGGGAGCGGTCAGGTGGCTTCGGGGGCAGCTGTCAGGTGGTGGGCATGCGGTCAGGTGGTGGGCATGCGTTCTGGTGGCCTCGTAGGGGGCAATGTCAGGTGGCCTCATGGGGCAGCGTCAGGTGGCCATGTCGTGGTGGTTGATGGGGTGGGTGGCGTACTGGCGGCGGTGGGGGTCGGTCCAGGTGCATTTGCCGTCGCTGGTCATGGTCAGTGTCCAGCCGGCGTC
>DASRUA010000371.1:0-7236 GCA_035655615.1 Dermatophilaceae bacterium | reverse complement strand
GCCGCGCCGCCCCTACCGCCTACTTCCCGGTCATCCTCCGCCAGGTGGCCTTGTCCAGGACGCCGGTGACCGGGACACCCGCACGGGACTGCCAGCCGAGCAGCTTCCAGAAGGTCGACGCCCCAAACGTTCCATCAGCCTTGACCCCGAGAAACCCTTGTGCCAACGCGATCTGTGCGCTCTTCTGACCCAAGATGGCCACCCGGTACACCGAGACCGGAGCGACGCGCAGTGCGGGGCAGGGGGCGGTGCGAATGTGCCAGTACAGGGGCGCGAACTGGCCGGCATACACCCGGCAGGGGCCCAGGTCGGCGACCCTGGTCGCTCTCCCGGTCCACCAGGACGTTCGCTTCATCGCGCCATCCCAGGAGAAGCTGAAATGGACGTGGTCAGTGTGCGGGACCGCGCCCTTGTATGCCGCCCAGCCACGAGAAGGGGCGTACTCAGACCAGATCTTCCGGTTCCAGATGATGTAGCTGATGCCGAACCGGCGAGCCATGGCACCGTTGTTGGCGCTGAGCCAGGCGGTCACCGAGTTGGCGATGGCCTTCTGGGTCGGATTGTTCACGTTGAGCATCCAGTCCAGGGCGCGGCTCTCATAGTGCTCACTGGTGTCGCCCTGGCAAGGGCGGTAGGTGCCCTTTGCCCCGGTCTTGTACCGGGCTGTCATGAGGGCGCCGAACGCGACCACACCGGGCTTGGACCGGGGGTCACAGGACACCTGTGGCAGATACGGGGTCCTGGCGTCGACGGGGACCGAGAATGACTTGCTCGGCGGGCGTGGAATCGCAGCCTCAGCATCCGGCGCCAAGCCGAAAGTCAGGGCGAGAGCAACGGCCGTACCACTCACGGTCAACCGACGTGTTTGAACAGACATGTACCGCATCTCCCCGAGAACCATTCATTCCGGCAACACCCACGGGCAGCCAGAGAATTCACCGCCGGAGCATTTGCCGGGGGCGGAGACATCATCAATTCGGCTAGCAACTATCCCGTCAGGAAAGGAACAGTCCTGCCAGTAGACAATCCTCCCGGGATGGCCCGCCCCACCGCAGCGCTTTATCTGCCTCATCGCCCTAACAGCCCACATCCCTGACCGAACGGACCAGTTGAAAGACCGAACGGACCCGCTGAGATGTGGCTGGGCCCTGGCAGGTGCCCTTCTACTCTGGTCCGGCGCTAACTTGGCATCCGGTTCTCGATCGCGACCCTGCTCCAGCCACTGACCACACCGGTCTGCGCCATCTTGGCGCTGCGCTGAACCGCCTTGACAGCAGCCGTGGGCAGTGGGCCGAAAGCGGTGATACCGGGCTGGAAGCCAAATCCGGCAACACTCCTTGAAGCCAGACAAACTATCGCTACGGAAATGGAGTGAGGCGTTTGAAGACACCCATCCCATCAATAGCAGTTCTCCCGTGACGGCCCAGTCCGGCGCTGAACATTCTTTGAACTACAGATCGATGATTCGTGCGGCCCGCCCGGCATGTCTCTGGAGCACCGGAGCTCGTGATCAGGCAAAGAGGCGAAGAGGCGAAGAGAACCGGGACGGCACCAATCGACGACGTACGTCGGCCAGGCAAATCGACGCCGCAGGTCGGCCGTGCAAATCGACGCCGCAAGTCGGCCGTTCAAATCGACGGCGCAAGTCGGCCGTTCAAATCGACGGCGCAAGTCGGGCACGCAGATCATGGTCGGGTCCGCCGCCTTCCGGACCGGCTCAGGTCCTGGGCATCAGCCGTAGGAGCGCAGACGCCAGGGTGGCGCTGAACTGCGTGGTCATGTGGTCGTAGTCGAAGTAGACGCTCGCTGCGCCGATCACGGCGTAGCAGCGTTTTGCGTCGCAGAAGTAGTCGCTGAGATCCACCAGGTTGACCTCACCGCGCATTGCTCGCGCCGCCCGCATCATGTCGTCGTCGATGAGGACCTTGGACCGCGGGTTGGCGCAGGCCAGCGGCTTGCCGGCGTTGATGGCAAGACACTGCGGACCGTTGCGGCCGGCCGTCATCGGGATATCGCGCAGGACGGTGACCCGGCTGAACCCCAGCCACTCCTTCCAGACCTGCTGGAAGCCGGCCGGGCCTGAGCCAGCCGGCGAGAAGACATTCTGCTGGACGTATGCGGTGGTGATGATGTCGTCGGGCGCAAGGGCCCTGAGCTTGGCCGTGGCCTTGATGGTCCAGTTGCGGCACGCGTCGCCGTCCCGGGAACGGCGCTCGAAGACGACGCTCCTGGCATATGTTGCCGGACAACCACCGGCGAACATCTCGATGATCTGCCAGTTCTTGGCCTTGGCGATCCGGTGAAGCGCGCCTCGCCAGTGCTCCGCGTGCGAGTCGCCGATCAGTACCACCACCCGGCTGGGCTTCCCCTTACCCCAGTAGCAGACGAGCGCGGAGGGATCCGAACCTGAGCCGCGACATCCCGACGTGGGCACCCAGGGAGCATCCGCCTTCGTGACGGCCACCAACGGCTGCCCGGTGACTGCGTCCGGGCACTTGGCGCGGTTCGCCATCGCCGGCGCCCCGAAACACGGTTTGCCCGAGACGTCGGCCAGCATCGCCACGTTCGCCCGTTCCTCTGCACTGGCCGCGTAGACCTGCGTCCCGGACACGAGGGCGATCACCAGCATGCCGGCTCCCGCCGCCAAGAGGGTGGCTCTCGGGGTCCTGGTAAGCCGAGGCCAGAAACGCAGGGCGTCTTCGACGAAGCGCTTGCTCAGCCCGGAGATGACCAGGCAGATCAGCACCAGCGCCACCAGCTCTGGTGACTTGAGGGCGTGGCCCAAGACGTACGGCGCGAACACGAAAAGCGGCCAGTGCCACAGATACATGGAGTACGACACGTCGCCGAGCCACTGCACCGGACGCTGGCGGAACACCAGGTCGCTGGGATCGGCGCGACCCGTGTCCCCGGCGACGATGATGGCGGCGGTGGCGACCACCGGCAGTGCCGCGGCATAGCCCGGAAAGGCGGTCGTGTCCGAGAAGTACCAGGCCGCAGCCAGCAACCCGACGATGCCCAGCCAGCGCAGTAGTCGGGCAAGAGCCAGGGACGGCGCCCACTTACGCATCAGAAGGACCACGAGCGCCCCGGCACCGAACTCCCACGCCCGCGTCGGGGTAATGAAGTATGCCGCGGCGGGGAACGACTGGGTGGCCCACACCGAGCAGACGAACGAGGCAAGGGTGACCGCGAGCAGCGTGAACCCGACGGTCCTGGTGGTGTGGCCGCGCAGCCACCTGCGGGCGACCAGGCACGAGATGATGATCAGGCCCGGCCAGACCAGATAGAACTGCTCCTCCGCCGACAGCGACCAGTAGTGGATGACCGGGGAAGCGACGTTGTTGGATGCGGAGTAGGTCACTGCCTGGGACGCGAGCCAGAGGTTCTGGACATAGAAGCCGCTTGCCGTGACCTCATGCGCCGTGGACGTCCACAGGTCTGTCGGAAGAAGCAGGTACGTGCCCGCGACGACGAACAGCAGGACGAAGATCGAGGCCGGCAGGAGCCGCCGAGCCCGTCGCGCATAGAACGCCGACAGCTTCACGGTGCCGGTCCTGTCCACCTCACGGAAGAGGTGTGACGTGATCAGGTAGCCCGAGATGACGAAGAAGGCGTCGACGCCAACATATCCGCCCTTCAGCGTGCCGGGCCAGTAGTGGTAGATCACCACCAACATGACCGCCACGGCCCGCAGCACCTGGATCTCGGGCAGGAACTGACGGCTCGCGCGCTCGGCGACATGCCGCGGCCGGTCGACTGCCACGGAGAGCGGGACTGTCACCCGAAGTTCTCCCGTCCTGTCTGACAATGGATGCACACGCAAAGTGACAACTTACCCAATGACCTTGCCGAGCCCGAAAACCCAGGCTGCGGACAAGACCACAGATGCGCCGTTCACCAGACGGCTAGAGTCCACGTCATGGACAAAGTCGTCGTCAGCGCAGCCGAAGCCGTCAGCGGCATCATCAACGGCTCATCACTTGCCGTGGGTGGATTCGGCTTGTGCGGTGTCCCCAGCGTGCTCATCGCCGAGCTTCATCACAGCGGGGTCACCGATCTTGAGGCGGTCTCCAACAACTGCGGAGTGGACGGCTGGGGGCTGGGGGTCCTGTTGAAGGACAGACGGATCCGCCGCATGGTCTCCTCCTATGTCGGCGAGAACAAGGAGTTCGAGCGTCAGTTCCTCTCTGGTGAGCTGGAGGTCGAGCTCACCCCGCAGGGGACACTGGCCGAGAAGCTTAGGGCCGGAGGGGCCGGCATCCCGGCGTTCTTCACTGCCACCGGGGTCGGCACCCAGATCGCCGACGGTGGTGTGCCGTGGCGATACGCACCCGACGGGTCGATCACCAAGTCGTCACCGGCCAAGGAGACCCGCGAGATACAGTGGCAGGGCAAGACGCTGACCTTCGTACTGGAGGACGCGATCACCACCGACTTCGCCCTGGTCCGGGCCTGGAAGGGCGACCGGCACGGCAACCTGGTCTTCCGCCAGTCCGCACGCAACTTCAACCCCCTGGCGGCCATGGCCGGCCGGGTCACCATCGCCGAGGTCGAGCACCTGGTCGAGCCGGGCGAGATCGACGCCGACGCGGTGCACCTGCCCGGCATCTACGTCCAGCGGGTCCTTCCGCTGACCCCCGAGCAGGCAGCCGACAAACACATCGAACGTCGCACCGTCCAGCCCAGGACTGCCGGTACGACCCTGGCCTGAGCCGGCGGCGTACCCAAGACGACATCCGCGCTTCGGCCGGACCAGCCTCACCGACGACCGCTCCCGAATCAGTTCCGGCCGGGAGCGATCACCCATGCCGCCTGATCGCCCCGGCCCTGCCCGTTGAGCACGACAGCCTGCTTCTCCCACCCTTGCAGCTGCGCCCTCGAGAAGGGGGCGTCGCGCGGCGCCATCATGACCGACTGACTGTCCATGAGCGGTATCCCTCGCAGGTACTGCTCGCTACCCCAGAACTGAAAGCCCGTTGAGTCGTCGTCGACCGAGACGACGGTGGCCCCAACCCGCTCGCAGAGGCTCTCCACCCCTGGCCGCGAGAGCACCACAAGGTGACGGGGTGCGTCGAGCTGAACCCACGCGGCGCCATACGTCTCGAAGGCGTGGCTGGAGGGGGTGGGCATGCGGATCAGGACCCTACCTCCCGGGGTCAGCCGTTTCAGTGCCTCCCGAAGGCTGGCTTCCGGGTCGGGAACGTGCTCGAAGCTGTGGTGGAACATGATCAGGTCGTAGAGGCCCTCGACCTCACTGAGATCCTGTCGGCTCAAGCGCCCGCCGGTACTCAGGTTGCGTTCGGCCGACATGAACGGGTCGACGCCGGTCACGTCCTTCACCCCGGCCAGGCCCAGTGCGAAGACCAACATCCCCGAGCCGCACCCGACGTCGAGGATGCGGGTCTTTCTGCCGTTGATCAAACCGGCTCGTCGAATTGAGCTCAGCACCGATACCAGGGTCCGCAGCTGTCGACGCGGGATGAGCGCCGTGGCAGAGCCCGAAAGAACGCCTCGGCCCCACAGGACCGAACCGATGACCAGCCGTGCGAACTGGCGAACGCCCGGGGCACCCAAGGCCCGCTCAGGGTCCAGATCGACCGAGTAGTAGTTCGTCGGGTAGTACGAGGACAGGTCTTCGGGTATCGAGATCAGGGCGAGGCTGCCACAGCCGGCACACACGGAGTAGTCGAAGTCCTCCGCGATGCCGAACATGTTCTCGCGGACCGTCAGCACCTCGCTCGAAGAGGCCCTCGAGCAGGCTGGGCAGGGCTGAACCCCGGTCGCGTCAGACACGACCGACAATCTACAGCCAGCCCGCCTGGAGCTTGCGCTGCATGTCGGCTGCCGTGGCGGCGATCCCGGCAGGCAGCGGGGTGAGCGTGCGGCGGTCGAGCTCAGGCCAGACCCGTGACCTCAGGCTCAGATCCCTGGCCTGCATCGCCGACACAGCCGACGCTCCCAGCACGATTCGCGGTGAGCTCTTGAAGATCCGTCGCATCTCCCCCAGAACGGCACCGATGGTGATGGCCCGCTGGGAGGCCAGGATCTTGGTGACCACCTTCGGGCCGTCCCCCGACTGCTCCTGCCGCAACCGCGCCAGACTCTCGACGATCAGCTGGGCGCAGTCAGGAGCGAAGAGGTAGTCACGCAGGGTGTCAAGCGAGACATAGATCGACAGAGGCTGGCCGGTGAGGTGGCTCCGGCAGATCTGTGAGATAAGGCCCTGTGCCTTGGCGAGGTTCTGGCCGGGGCCGTAGATGTTGGCAATGCGGCCGATCAGCGAAGGCGTGCCGGTCTGCTGACTCCAGTCGGCGACGAGCGCCTCGCCATCCAGCTTTGCCTGACCGTAGGCCGCGAGCGGGCGCACCGGGGAGGACTCGTCATAGGGCGGCGCCCCGACGCCGGCATAGACCCCTCCCGCGGAGGACGCAAAGAAGAACGCGCCCTGGCTCCCCTGCGGGGCGGCCCCCAGTGCGTCGAGTGTCTCTCGCAGGGCAACCAGCTCGAGCTGCAGCGCGTCTTCCGATGAGGCGGTGACCCCCGCGCCCGCACACCAGGCCACAGACCACGGCCGGTCACCAACGACGTCCAGAAACTCCCCGGCTTGCTCGCGCAGCTCCACGGCACCGGCACTGCGCGCAGACCACTCGATGGGCCCTGGCGGATTCCAGATGTGCATGTCCGAGCCGCCTGCAGTTCCTGGTCTGCTGGGAGCCGTCTGGGCTCCCGCAGCTGTCCCCAACGCGGTCTCGATGCTTCGGCCGAGCAAGCCTCCACGTCCAATGACCCAGGTCAGCGCGGATGACGAACGCGACCCTGGTGTCGAACGCACCGCGGTCACGACGTGCCGGGCCCGTTCTCTCCCGACCGGCCCAGCGGGCCGTCCTTGGGGTCGCCGACGATGAGATAGAGCGGCTTGCCCATCGCCATGTTGACCGCGACGCCCACGTACTCCGCGATGACACCGAGCGAGAACAGGATCACCCCGGTGCTCACCAGCACCGCGACCATCGTAGAGGTCCAGCCCTGGGTGGTCGTGCTGGAGGTGAAATGGACGACGAGCAGATAGATCGCGTAGCCGATGCCCCCGACGGCGAACAGCAGGCCAAGCGCGCTGACCAGGCGCAGGGCCCGGGTGCCGCTGGACAGGACGAGGTGAACGAAGTGGGACAGCAGAGCTCTGGTGGAGTAGCCGGACGGCCGGCCGCCCTCGTCGCGCAGTCGCACCGGGCA